>CANPZT010000001.1 GCA_947589135.1 uncultured Clostridia bacterium
CATTAAATCTTTCAAACTCTCTATATGTCAAGCCTTGCGGTTTTGGAATAACTTTAAAACGATAAAGAGTCAAAGTCTGGTGCCTTACCGCTTGGCTACAGCCCAATATTAAATTATATTATTAAATGGGGTGGAAGATGGGACTCGAACCCACGATCTCCAGTGCCACAAACTGGCGCGTTAACCAGCTACGCCACATCCACCATCATTAAATGTGAGTTTTAAACACATTTAATATTATAACTAATTTCCACCCTATTTGTCAACTATTTTTTCATATTTTTTTACTCTGCTGAAAGACTACTTGGATCTATTCCATATTGTTTATACATCCATGTTGTATAATCAAAAGGTGTTAATGTTTCTGGTAATCCATAATCTGTTCCATATGTTTCTACTCTTATAGATGTAATTTTAGGAGGATTTACTGGTGTACTTACTTCTGTATTTCCACTTTCTTCTGAATTATCAGCTGCTTTTACCTCTACTGCTTCTATATTGTGAACAATATCCATTCCTTCTATTACTTTACCAAATGAAGTATAGTTTCCGTTTAATGATGAATTTGCTTTTGTCATTATAAAGAATTGTGAACTTCCTGAATTATATGATTCTTCTGCTAATGTTGAAGAATATTGTGTATAGTCATTTCTTGCCATTCCTATTACACCTTCTTCAAATTTTAATTTGTTATTTACTCCATTTGATACAAATTCCCCTTTAATAGAATACTCTGTATCTTCTCCATCATCTTTTAAATCTTTTATACTAGCAGAACCTTGTCCTGTTCCTTCTTTATCTCCACCTTGTATCATGAAATCTTTTACTATTCTATGGAATGTTAATCCATCATAAAATCCACGATTTGAAAGTGCAACAAAATTTGCAACTGTTTGAGGTGCTAACTCTGGATATAATTCAATTTTTATTGTTCCAAAATTTTCTACCTCCATTGTCGCAACTGGATTTTTCACTTCCATTGTTGCTTTTTTATAATATCCATATCCTATCCATGCTATTAATACTATTACCAAAATTAAAGCAATTATCCAAATTATATTTTTTACATTTTTCATTTTTTCTTTTCCTTTCTTTTTTTATTTTTCAATGTCAAGAGAATCAAACCTTTTTGACATTATTTTACTACATTAATTACTTAAAATTATAAATAATAAATTTATGAAATTATGAATGTTTGTGAAATAATAATATAAATTCTTAAATTAACAAATGGGAGAATCTCAAACTTGCTTTGAGAGGGGCCTGTTTGTTAATTTTATAATTTGTTTATTATGTAACATAACCGAATAATTCAAAAATTTATTATTTATAATTTACTTATGTCAAAAAGACTGATTTCTTTTGACATTAAATTAAATTATCAAAAATAAATTGTTCCTGCATTCTTCTTAGTGCTTGTTTTATAGCCTTTGCTCTTACTTCTCCTATTCCATCTACTTCATCTAGGTCTTCTATGTCTGCTGCTAGAATGTGTTGGAATGATTTGAAAGAGTCTACTAAATTTTCTACAATGTTTGCTGGCATTCTTGGTATTTTGTTTAAAATACGATATCCTTTTGTATATACTGCAATTTCGTCGTAATCTTCAAATGTTTCATACCCCAATATTTTTGCTATTGTTGTTTCCTTTAATAATTCTTCATATTCTAATTCTTGTAAGTTTTCTATTACTTTTTCTGGGGTTCTTCTTTTTCTTCCTGGTACTATGTAATCTTTTATGATTAGTGTTTCTTCTTTTTCTAATCCTCCTATTAATTCTTCAAGTTGCATTTTTACTAATCTTCCATCATTTCCTAATGCATCTGTTTGTCTTTGTATTTCTTCTACAATTCTCATAACCATTTCAGCTCTTTGAATTGCTACAATTACATTTTGCAGTGTTACGATATCATTAAATTCATATTCATTTAATATGTTTAATTTGTTATCAAATACTTTTTTATATCTTTCTAGTGTTTGTATTGCTTGATTTGCTTTATTTAATAATGCTTCTGTTTCTTCTAATATGTATCTGTCATTTCCTTTAAACACTGTAATGATACTTCTTCTTTGCGAAATACTGATTACTAGCTCTCCTGTTTGTTTCGCAGTTCTTTCTGCTGTTCTGTGCCTTGTTCCTGTTTCTAATGTACTTATATCATGTGATGGTATTAATTGTGCATTTGCATATAAAATTTTCTTTAAATCTCCACTTAATACAATTGCTCCGTCCATTTTTGCTAGTTCATATAATTTTGCTGATGTATACTCTTCATTAATGGTAAATCCACCATCTACAATTTGTTTTATTACATCATTGTTATCTGTAATTAATAGTAGTGCTCCTGTTCTTGCTCTTAAGATATTTTCTAGACCATCACGAATTGGAGTTCCCGGTGCAATTAATTTTAGGATTTCAGTTATATTGTCTTCTTTTCCTTTTCTCAAAACAGTCTATCTCCCTTCCCTGAATGCAGTTTCATTATTTTAAGCCTATTTTTTTGATTGCTTCATTTACATCTCTGACGCCTATTATATCTAATTTATAATTATCTTTCAAGTCTTTTTTGTTACTTTCTGGAATAATGCATGTTTTAAATCCTAATTTTTCCGCTTCTTTTAGTCTTTTTTCTATCAAATTAATTCTTCTTACTTCTCCTGTTAATCCTACTTCACCCATAATTACCATATCTTTTGGAATAGGTATATTTTTAAAACTTGACACTGTTACTATACAAATTCCTAAATCAATTGATGGTTCATTTACTTTCAGTCCTCCTACTACATTTAAGTATACATCTTGTGACCCTAACATAATTCCTGACTTTTTTTCTAATACAGCAATTAATAGCGATAATCTATTAAAATCAATTCCATTTGCTGTCCTTTTAGGGTATCCAAAAACTGTTTGTGCAGTTAATGCTTGTAATTCTACTAAAATTGGTCTTGTTCCTTCTATGCTTGAAACAATACATGAACCTGCTGGATTATCTTCTCTTTCTGATATAAGTACATCTGAAGGATTTGAAATTTCACACATTCCTTCTTCTCTCATTTCAAACATACCAATTTCATTTGTAGAACCAAATCTATTTTTTACACCTCTTAGAATTCTATACGAAAAATATCTTTCTCCTTCTAAATATAAAACAGTATCTACCATATGTTCTAAAACTCTTGGTCCTGCTATATTTCCCTCTTTAGTTACATGTCCTATAATTATTGTTGTAATTCCTCTTGATTTACATACTCTCATTACTTGTGATGTTATCTCTCTTACTTGACTTACACTGCCAGCAGCTGCCGTTATTTCATCAGAATACATTGTTTGTATAGAATCAATTATTACTAATTTTGGATTAATATCTATAATTGATTGATTTACAATGTCTATATCAGTTTCACCTAAAAATAAAATATCTTCATTATTAATTCCTAATCTATCTGCTCTTAATTTAATTTGCTCTGCTGACTCTTCACCAGAAACATATAAAACTTTTCCTTCACCTTTTACTTTATCACATATTTGTAAAATCAAAGTTGACTTTCCAATACCTGGCTCTCCTCCAAGTAAAATTAGTGAACCTTTAACTAATCCTCCACCTAATACTCTATCTAGTTCTAAAAAGCCAGTTGATGATTTTAAAGTCTCCTTTGCTTCATATGAATTTAATTTTTGTGGTATATTACTCTTTGTATCTTTAGCTTTTAAAGTACTATTTTTACTTTCTACCACTTTTTGTTCATAAAAAGTATTCCAACTATTACAAGCTGGACACTTACCAAGCCACTTAGTTGATTCATTGCCACATTCACTACACACAAAAATTGTTTTACTCTTTGCCATTATTTATCACCTCTACAATATCTTCTGCTGTAATTTCAAAATATTTCATTAATTCATTAGCTTTGCCAGATTTTCCAAAGGTGTCTTTGATTCCTAATCTAATTAATTTTGCCGGACACTTTTCAGTTAAAACTTCTGAAATAGCAGAACCTAGACCTCCTATTACATTGTGATCTTCTATTGAAATTAGTTTTTTAGTTTCTTTAGCTGATTTTATAATTATTTCTTCATCTATTGGTTTAATAGTGTGCATATCAATTACTCTGATGTTTATTCCTTGTTGTTCTAAAATTTCTTTTGATTTTAGTGCTTCTGCAACAGTCACTCCTGTTGCAAATACTGTTGCATCTGTTCCTTCTCCAATTTGAACTCCTTTTCCTATCTCAAATTTTGTATTTTCTTCATATATGATAGGAGTTTCCATTCTTGCTAATCTTACATACACCGGTCCTTGTATTTTTGCTATTTCTTTTATTATCCACTTTGTTTGTGTATCATCTGATGGAGAAATTACTGTCATATTTGGTAATGTTCTCATTAATGATAAATCTTCTAGCATTTGATGTGTTGCTCCATCTTCTCCAACAGTAACTCCACAATGAGTTGCACATATTTTTACATTCAAGTTTGGATAACAAATACTATTTCTAATTTGGTCATATGCTCTCCCTGCTGCAAATACAGCAAATGTACTAGCATATGGAATTTTTCCACACGTTGCGAATCCTGCAGCTGTTGCCATCATATTACTTTCTGCAATTCCCATATCAAAAAATCTATTAGGAAATTCTTTTGCAAATAAATCTGTTTTTGTTGCTCCTGCTAAGTCAGCATCTAACACTACTACATCTTTATTTTGTTTTCCTAACTCTACTAAAGCTTCTCCATAGCTTTTTCTAGTAGCTACTTTTTTGTTTATATCCATAAAAATTCATTCCTTTCTTGCTTTCTTATCTTTTTATCATAAAAAACACACATAAAAATTTAATTAATCTTCAATCAATTTATCTTTCATATTTTTTAAATTTTCCAACAATTTCAAAAAAGCTATTTCCCTATGCGTATGTCCTAATTCTTCATCTTTTAAATCATTCATTACTACTGTATAACCATTTGGTATGAATATTGGTCCAAAAGTTAATTTACCCATAGTTCCTGGTTTTGTAGCAATTTTTCCTTCAGTAATTCCTTTTTCTACTATATATTTTCCATTTGGTAATACCGCTGTTAAAACACATTCAAAATGGGCTGTTCTTTCTTTTTCTTCTACATCTTTCATTTCATCAAGTAATTGATTAATTGCAACTTCTTGTGGTGCATGGTCTCCTGCATATCTTGCTGTATGAACACCTGGCTTACCATTTAGTGCATCTACCATAAGTCCTGTGTCATCTGTTATTATTATTTCATTTATATTATTTTTTTCGCAATATTTTTTTATGGCTTTGGCCTTTATCATAGAATTTTCTTCTATTGTTTCTCCATTTTCTTCTATTTCTTCGTTAAAACCTATATCTTTTAGAGATAATATTTCTAAATTTACCGATTGTGTTTTAAAAAAGTTTTTTACTTGTTCTATTTTTTTTAAGTTTCCTGTTCCATATATTACTTTCATTTTTGCTTTTAATCCTTTCAAGTTACATTTTTTCAAATATTTAACCTATTAATTCTTTAATTGCCTGATTATATTGCTCTTCATTTGGAGCTTTTCCATGCCATCCTACTTGATTTTCCATAAATGATATTCCTTTTCCTTTTATAGTTTTTGCTATGATACAAGTTGGCTTTCCTTTTACATTTTTTGCTACTTCAAATGCTTTTATGATTTCTTCTATATCATGCCCATCTATGTTGATTATTTGAAATCCAAAACTTCTAAATTTTTCATCAATTGGATAAGAACTCATTACATCTTCTATTGTTCCATCTATCTGTAAATTATTATTATCAACAATAACACAAAGATTATCTAGTTTGTATTTATTAGATGCCATCGCTGCTTCCCATATTTGTCCTTCTTCAATTTCTCCATCTCCTAGAACACAATATACTCTATAATCTTTTTTATCTAATTTACCGCTAATTGCTATTCCGATTTGCTACTGATAGTCCTTGTCCTAATGAACCTGATGTCATATCAACTCCTGGAACTTTGTTCATATCTGGGTGTCCTTGTAGGTTGCTTTTGATATTTCTAAATGTATTTAATTCGTTTGGGTCAAAATATCCTCTGTGTGCCAAACAACTATATAATGCTGGTGAACAATGCCCTTTTGATAATACTAGCCTATCTCTGTCTTCCCATTTTGGATTTTTAGGATTAATATTCATTTCTTTAAAATATAATACTGTTAAAATATCAGCAATTGAAAGTGACCCTCCTGGATGTCCTGATTGTGCATTATATACTTGTTCTATAATTCCTTTTCTAATTTGTTTTGCTTTTTCTTTTAAGAAATTTATATCTTCACTTTCCATTGTTTTGCTCCTTTCATATTTTTGTTTATTCTATTATTACTTTTATTTTGTCTATTTTGATATGTTTTTATTATATCTTTGATATTTATATTTGTCTATATTCTCACATCAAATTTTATATAAACTTTATTATAATTTTTGTCATCAAGATGAAATTAAATAAATTGTAAAAATATAGCGAATTGAAAGTAATTTGAATTAGAAATTCTCTATCAATTTTATGGAAAGAGTTCAAGCTTGTCTTGGAAGGGTGCCATAAAATTGATTTAGAATTTCTTTGAAAATTAGCTTGAACGAGCATTTTTACAATTTATTTAATTTCATCTTGATGTTAATGATTATTAATTATCAAATTTTATAATATTACATAAAAATCCTTTTTAGTTTTTCAAAAGCAGAATATTTAATTGTCTTTTATTATACAATATATTATAATACTTTAGAAAGGACTGGTTATATGTTTGAAAAATATATTGAAAATAAGAAAGAAGAAATCATAAAAGAAACACAAAAATTAATTCAAATTCCAAGTGTTATTTCAAAATCTAACAATTCTTCTAAGCCATTTGGCGAGAATATAAACAAAGCTTTAGAATATGCACTTGATTTAGGAAAAAGATTAGGCTTTAGAACAAAAAACATAGATGGGTATTGTGGATATATAGAATTTGGTGAAGGAGAAAAATTAGTTGGTATTATTGGACATCTTGATGTTGTACCAGAAGGAGAAAATTGGACCTATCCTCCATTTAGTGCCACAATCGCAAACAATAACATCTATGGTAGGGGTGCAATTGACGACAAAGGACCTGTAATTAGTTCTTTATATGCTATGAAAACAGTAATGGAAAATTGTAAGGTAAATAAGCGAGTACGACTTATTTTAGGATTAAATGAAGAAAATGATTGGAAATGCATTGAGTATTACAAACAACATGAAGAAATTCCTACTATTGGCTTTAGTCCAGATGCTGATTTTCCATGCATTTATGCAGAAAAATCTATTTTAACATCTTATTTACAAATGAATTATTCTAATTTTTTAAACAAACCAATTATTATAAATAATATTGATTGCAATAATAATGCCTTAAATGTTGTTCCTAAAATTTGTAGTTGTATTTTAGAAATTGATATAAATAAAATTTCAATGTCAGATTTTATTAGTAATATTAAAAAAATAAAAGATAAATATGATTATGAAATTGATATTTATAAAATTGATGATAAACATGTAAAATTAACTTCTTATGGAATTCAAGCACATAGTGCACATCCTGATTTAGGTATAAATGCTATTTCTAGATTAATAGTTATTCTTGATGAAATTTTTAAATCTTATAAAATAGAAATTGAGTTGTTTGACTTTTTTACAAAATTCATCAATATCCAATATTATGGAGAAAATTTAGGAATTAATTTTGAAGATGAATCTGGAAAACTAACTTTAAATGTTGGAAACTTTTCTTTAGATAATTCTGTTTTAAAAATAGGAATAAATTTAAGAATTCCAATTCATACTCCTATTGTTGATATCGGAAATAGTTTTTTAAAGGCTTTAGCACCTTACATTAATGTAGATTTTGAAACGAAAAGTCATATGCCTTTTTTGTATATTTCTAAAGATAATTATTTAATAAAGACTTTATGCAAAATTTATAATGAAGAAACAAATTCTAATTTAGAACCAATTGCAATTGGTGGTGCAACTTTTGCACGCGCTTTTCCAAATTGTGTTTCCTTTGGAGCAAATCTACCAGGTCACAAAGATATGTGCCATCAAACAGATGAGTTCATTTCTATTGATTCTTTACTATTGTCTTGTAAAATTTATGCACGAGCTATATATGAACTTAGTAAATAATACTAAACTTATAATATTTTATTAATTAATAAATTTTTAATATAAAAATACATCTCAAAATATCGAACTTTTTGCTTGATATTTAATATTTGAGATGTATTTTTCTTATTATAATTTTTTATTTTCTATTTTTATTAAATTTTTGAATAAGTTGCCATTTAAACCCGGAACTATTGGCAAGATTGCCATTTAAACCCGGAACTGTTGGCACGGAACTGTTGGCAACTTGCTATTATTCGTACCATTCTAATTCCCAATCTGCAATAATTACAGTATCTCCTTCGCATACTCCCATTTCTTTTAGTTTTGCTTCGATTCCCATGTTTTTTAAACTTTTTTGTAGGTAGTACATTGATTCATTATCTTCTATGTTAATTCTTCCCATTAGTCTTTCTACTGCTTTTCCTGTAACTATAAATATATCATCTTGCTTTTTGATTTCCCATTGTTGTTTTTCATCTTCTAATGTATATACTATTCTATCTTCTACATCAATTAGATCTTCTTTTGGTAGTGTATCTAGTATTTCTGCTACATGGTCTATTAGTTCCTGCACTCCTTGTTTTGTTACTCCTGATATTTTATAAAATTCTAATCCTTCTTTTTTTGCTAATTTTTCTACTTCTTTTAATAATGTTTCATCTTGCATTACATCTATTTTATTTGCTATAATAATTTGTTTTCTTTTACTTAATTTTTCACTATATTTTTTTAATTCAGCATTAATTGCATAAAAATCTTCAACTGGATTTCTTCCTTCTTGTCCTGAGACATCTAAAAAATGTAATAATAGTCTTGTCCTTTCTACATGTCTTAAAAATTGAATTCCAAGTCCTACTCCTTCACTTGCTCCTTCTATAATTCCCGGAATGTCTGCAATAACAAACCCATCTCCATTTTTTGTTTTTACGACTCCTAAGTTTGGCTCTAATGTTGTAAAATGATAATTTGCAATTTTAGGTTTTGCTTCTGTTACTGTTGCTAAAAAAGTAGACTTTCCAACATTAGGAAATCCAAGTAGTCCTACATCTGCCAATAGTTTCAATTCTAAAATAATCTCTTTTTCTTCTCCCTTTTCTCCATCTTCCGAAAATCTAGGAGCTTGTCTTGTTGCTGTTGCAAAGTGTGAGTTTCCTCTTCCTCCTCTGCCACCTTTTAATATCAATTCTTTTTGATTTGGCTCTGATAAATCTACTATCACTTTTCCTGTTTTAGCGTCTTTAACAACAGTACCTCTTGGAACTTTTATATTTAAATCTTCTCCATATTTTCCATTACAATGATTTCCGCTTCCATTCTCACCATTTTTAGCTTTGAACTTTTTATTATATCTAAAGTCAATAAGTGTATTTTTATCTTTGTCTACTTGAAAATAGATATTACCTCCATTTCCACCATCGCCACCGGTCTGGTCCGACCTGCAGCTACATATTTTTCTCTACGAAATGTTGCAGCTCCATTTCCTCCATCGCCTGATTTAATTACTATTTTTGTATAATCTGTAAACATATTTTTCTCCTTTTGAGACAATGGGGACGGTCTTTAAATGTCTCATCATTTTGTCGTTTTTTGTCGTTTATTTTTAATTTTATTCTTCAATATTTTTCGACATTTTTCGGTTAAATTTATGAGACATTTAAAGACCGTCCCCATTGTCTCATTCAAAATAATCTAGTTTCATTGCTTTCTTTACTTTTTTCATAGTTTCTTTTGCAACTGCTCTTGCTTTTGTAGTTCCTTCTATCAATATTTTATCAACTTCTTCAGGATGTTCTTCGTAATATTTTCTTTTTTCTCTTATTGGTCTCAATTCTTCTATTATATTTTGTGCTAGTTGTTTTTTACATGCTACACATCCTCTTTTTCCTGCTTTACATTCTTCACATACTGCTTTTACTTCTTCTGGTTTTGTAAATAAATTATGATAGTATGCAACCATACATATATTAGGGTTTCCTAAGTCATCTTTTTTTATACGATTTGGATCTGTTATAGCACTCATTACTTTTCTTGTTATTTCTTCTTCACTATCTGATAAATAAATTGCATTTCCTAGAGATTTTCCCATTTTTTCATTTCCATCTAGTCCTTTAATTCTTTTTCTTTCAGATAATTCTGCTTTTGGTTCTACTAAAATTTCTCCATAAATAGAGTTAAATTTTCTTACAATTTCTCTACATTGTTCTATTAATGGTAATTGGTCTTCTCCTACTGGTACTATCTCTCCTTCAAATGCAGTTATGTCTGCTGCTTGACTTACTGGATATCCTAAAAATCCATATGTTACACTTTCTCCAAATAACTCTTTTTTTTGTGCAATTTCTGTTTTTACAGTTGGGTTTCTTTGTAATCTTGCTATTGTTACTAGGTTTGAATAAAATACTGTTAATTCTGCTACTTCTGGTATCATAGATTGAATATAAATCGTTGTTTTTTTAGGATCTATTCCAACAGATAAATAATCTATTGCAACTTCTCTTACATTTTTTCTTACTTTTTCAGGATTATTGAAATTATCTGTTAATGCTTGAACATCTGCAATTAATATATATGGATCATATTTTCCACTTTCTTGTAATTCAACTCTCTTTTTTAATGATCCAAAATAGTGTCCTATGTGCAATCTTCCTGTTGGCCTATCTCCTGTTAATATTCTTTTTTTCTGCATATTATTCATTCCTTCCTATATGAATTTTCTTTAACACAAAATTTAGTATCTTTTATATTTTATCATATTTTTTTTGTTTTGTGTATAATTTTATTATAACTCAAACAATTCACCTAATGGTTTTTCTTCATTAGTTCGTTGAATAGCCTCTGCAAATAATGGTGCTATAGATAATATAGTTATATTATCTATCATCTTCTCTTCCGGTATAGGAACAGTATTTGTTAATACCATTTCTTTAATTCCAGAATTTTTGATTCTTTCAATTGCAGGACCTGACAAAATACCATGTGTAGCACCTGCATAAATATTTTTAACACCAAATTTTTGCAATACTTTTACTGTTTCCATCATAGAACCTGCTGTATCTATTTCATCATCAAATATAATTGCGTTTTTATCTTTTACGTCTCCAATAATAGTACTAGCAATAGCTCTATCATCATTTCCTTCTCTTCTTTTATCTACTAAAGCAATTGGACATTTAAAAAATTCTGAATATTTATATGCTTTTTTTGAACTTCCCGCATCAGTTGCAACAATTACCATATCTTTAAGATTTTTTTCTTTGTAATATTCTTCTAATAAATATTCTGCTGTCAATTTATCACAATTAATATTAAAATATGCTTCTATGGCTGGATTATGAAGATCACAACTAATTACTCTTGTTGCTCCTGCTGCTTCTATTAATTGAGCAATTAATTTAGCTGTGATTGGTACTCGTGGTTGATCTTTTTTATCTGACCTTGAATAAGGAAAATATGGCAATACCACATTTATATTCTTAGCAGATGCTCTTTTTACAGCATCTATTGTTATTAGCAATTCCATAATTCTTTCATTAACTGGTGGTTGTGTTGTTTGTACAATATACACATCTTTTTGTCTTACTGTTTCCAATATTTGTACAAAGTTATTGTCATTTATAAATTTTTGATGTTTTATTTTTCCCATTTCTATTCCTAAACAATCACATATTTCTTTTGTGAATTTTTCTGCTGTCGGACAAGCAAATATTTTAATATTTTTCATAACTATTCTCCTATTCCTAATTTATTTTCTGACATAATAATAACATACTTTTAACTCCATGTGTCATTTTTTATAAAATTTTTTTAATAGGAATAAATATATACAAGTTAACACAAAACTTTTTTGCAATAAAAAAGTAATTTTTACTATTGCATAAAAAAAAAGACAAAAACTAATTATTCGTTCTTGTCTTATACATTTTTATTATTTTAACCAATCAGGATTTTCCAAATACCAATCTATTGTTTTTACAATTCCATCTTCAAATTTTGTTTTTGGATACCATCCAAGTTCATTTTTTATTTTTGTTGGGTCAATTGCATATCTGTAGTCATGTCCTTTTCTATCTTCTACATATTCTATTAAATCTTCTGATTTTCCTAATCTTTTTAGAATTAATTTAACAATTTCTATATTTCTTTTTTCATTGTGTCCACCAATATTGTATCTTTCGCCAGATACACCATTATGAAATACTAAATCTATTGCTTCACAATGATCTTCTACATATAGCCAATCTCTGATATTTTTTCCTGTTCCATATACAGGTAATTTTTCATCATTTAAAGCTAATTTAATCATATGTGGAATTAATTTTTCATTATGTTGATATGGACCATAATTGTTTGAACAATTTGTTACATTAACATTCATTTTATATGTTTCTTTATATGCAAGTGCAATTAAATCTGAACTTGCTTTTGATGATGAATATGGACTACTTGGCTTTATAGGAGAAGTTTCTGTAAAATATCCATCTTCCCCTAATGATCCATAAACTTCATCAGTAGAAATATGTACAAATTTATTAGGACTACCTTCTCCCCATTTCTGTTTTGCAGTTTCTAATAATGTATGTGTTCCAATTACATTTGTTTGTGTAAAAACAAATGGATTTTTAATACTATTATCAACATGTGATTCTGCTGCAAAATGAATTACTCCATTAATATCATATTTATCAAAAATTTCTTTCATTTTTTCAAAATCACATATATCTGCTTGTACAAAAGTTATTTTATCTTGTACTTTTTTTAAATTATCCAAATTTCCTGCATATGTTAATTTGTCTACTACTACTACATTATAATCTGGATGTTTATTTACAAAATATTCTGCAAAATTTGCTCCTATGAAACCTGCTGCTCCTGTTACTAATACATTTTTACTCATTTTTCTTTTTCCTTTCTTTTCCTTTAGGAATTTAGGGACAAACCTTTGTCTTTTTTATTAAGAAAGAGTATCCCTTTCTCTCTCCTAAGAGAGATTTTAAGAAATGTCTCCTAATTCCTTAAATAAATCTGTTTCTTTTAGTTCTTTTAAAGATGGCCATTTTGAATCTTTTTCAGATGTCAATAAATCTGCTACTTTAATATCGCCCAAAGGCCAGTCTATACCTACATCTGGGTCATTCCATGCAAGTCCACCTTCTGCTTCATGATTATATATGTCATCACATTTATAAGTAAATTCTGCTTCATCTGATAATACTAGAAATCCATGTGCAAAACCTCTAGGTATCATAAACATTTTTTTATTTTCTTCTGATAAAATTACACCTTCCCATTTTCCGTATGTTTTACTTCCTGGTCTTAAATCTACTGCAACATCAAATACTTCTCCTTTTATGCATCTAACTAATTTTGCTTGTGTATTTTCTTTTTGAAAATGTAATCCTCTTAAAACTCCCTTGCTAGATTTAGATTGATTATCTTGTACAAAATTGTAATTCAAACCAATCTCTGCAAACTCAGCTGCACTATATGTCTCCATAAAATATCCTCTGTTGTCACCAAACACAGTTGGTTCAATTACATATACTCCATCAATTGAAGTTTCTATTTTTTTAAACTTTCCCAATCTATTCACTCCTTTTCTCTTTAAGTTGTCATAAGTGATAAGGCTTTTTGACAACTTTATACTTTATACAAATATATTTTTTTAAAGTTATAAATAATAAATTTATTAAATAATTTGTTTATAATGTAGCATAGCTGAAGAATTAAATAAATTTATTATTTATAACTTATAATTATTGGTTGTCAAAAAGCCCTCTCCTTTTAACAACTCATCACTATTCTTCTCCAAATTTATTTGTAGCTAAATCTTTTAAATATTGCCCATACGCTGTTTTCATATATTTGTCTGCTAATTTTGATAATTGTTCTGCTGTAATCCATCCATTCTTATATGATATTTCCTCTGGACAACTTACTTGCATTCCTTGTCTTTTTTCTATTGTTTGTACAAAACTTGCTGTTTCCAATAATGCATCATGTGTTCCTGTGTCAAACCATGTCATTCCTCTTCCTAATTTTTCAACTGTTAGCTTTCCTCTTTTCATGTATTCATCATTTACTGATGTAATTTCTAGTTCTCCTCTTGCTGATGGCTTTACATTTTTAGCAATTTCTATAACATCATTTGTATAGAAATACAATCCTGGCACTGCATAATTTGATTTTGGATTTTCTGGTTTTTCTTCGATTGAAAGTGCTTTTCCAGTTTTGTCTATTTCTACAACACCATATGCTCTTGGATCCTTTACATAGTATCCAAAAATTGTTGATTCATCTTCTCTTGCATTTGATCTTTTTAAAATTTCTGGTAAATGTGAACCATAGAACATGTTATCTCCCAAAATCATTACTACATTATCATTACCAATAAATTCTTCTCCTATAATAAATGCTTCTGCTAGTCCATTTGGTTTTTCTTGCACTTTATATTCAAAATGCATTCCCCATTGTGAGCCATCTCCTAATAATTCTTTAAATGTTTCTATGTCTCTTGGAGTTGAAATAATTAATACTTCCTTTATTTCTGCATACATTAATACAGATAATGGATAATAAATCATTGGTTTATCATATACTGGCATAATTTGTTTTGATATTGCAATTGTTAATGGATATAATCTTGTTCCACTTCCTCCTGCTAATATAATTCCTTTTCGATTTTTCATTTCTTTCATCCTTTCTTACTACTTTTTTTAAAAAAAATTTTTTAAATCTTGCCTTCTTCTTGTAAATATCTTTTTAATGCATCTTCCCAATTAGGTATTGTAACACCTTGTGCTAATAATTTTTCTTTTGATAGTTGAGAATTCTTTGGTCTTTTTGCTTGAGTAACTTTCATCATTTCAATATATTCTTCTGTTGTAACTGGATTTACCTTGCAAATGATACCTGCATATTCAAATATTGCTTTTGTAAAATCATACCATGTTGTATATCCTTGATTTGTTGCATGATATACTCCATATGGTATTTTCTTTTCAATTGCTTCACCAATGATGTTTGCTAAATCTTCTGCATATGTAGGAGATCCATGTTGATCACATACTACGCTAATTTCATCTTTTTGCTCTCCTAATTTAAGCATTGTTCTTACAAAATTGTTTCCATCTCCATATAGCCATGCTGTTCTAAATATATAATATTTATCTGTATTTTCTTTTATTTTTTCTTCTCCATGTAATTTCGTAATTCCATATGCTGTTACAGGTGATTTAGGATCATCTTCTTTATACACTTCTTCAACGTCTAAATTACCACCAAATACATAATCTGTACTAATATGTATTAATGGAATGTCTATTTTTTTTGCAGCTTTTGCTAAATTTTCTGGTCCAATTGCATTGATTTTTTCTACAATTTCTCCAGCCTCTTCTGCTTTATCAACTGCTGTATATGCAGCACAATTGATAATATATTCTGGATTTTTTTCTTCAACAAATTTTAATACCGCATTTTCATCTGTTATATCTAAATCTTCTACATCTGTACAAATCAATTCATTTCCTTCTAATCTTTTTCTTACAGATTTTGCAAGCATTCCGTTTGCTCCTGTAATTAGTATTTTCATACTTACACTTCCTTTCTATTTTACATGCATATCATATCATTTAATACAAAAAAGTACAAGCTTTTTCTTGTACTTTTTTGCTTATTACTTTTCCATAATTTCAATTTGAATTGCTTCTATCCTTAAGCATTGTCCTTCTGTCCCTGACATTGCTCCATCTGAAACCCAAGGTCCGCCAACCTTGATTTTGAATATAAGTTCTATATTTGACTGTATATTTTGGATTATCTAATTTAATTCTAATAGCTTCTAATCTCTTACATTGTCCCTCTGTTCCTGCCATTGCTCCATTACTTTTCCATTCTTGCCATCCAATATCTTGTATATGAACTTGATAACTAATATTTGTATTTGAAATTACTTGACTATTTAAACTAATTTTTATCCCTTCTAGTCTACAACATCTTTCTTGTGTTCCAATTATTTCACCATCTTGTCCCCAGCCTGACCATCCAATATCCTGAATATGAGATGAATAATTAATCTTAGCTGTTTGTGACTTTGTACTATTTCCTAAATAATCTGTTCTCATTACTTTTATTTCAATTGCTTCTATTCTTAAACATTGTCCTTCTGTTCCTGCAACTTCTCCGTTATATTTCCATTCTTGCCATCCAATATCTTGTATATGAACTCTATACTTAACAGAATAATTTGGCATTCCTTGTAGAGTAATACGAATTGCTTCTGTTCTCTTACATTGTCCTTCTGTTCCTGCCATTTCTCCATCTTTTACCCAATCTTGCCATCCTATATCTTCAACATGAGTTTGATATGTAATATGCTTATTTATATCTCCTGTTGGCAACATAATTTTAAGAGCCTCTATTCTTCTTGATTGTCCTACAGTTCCTGCTATTTCTCCATCTTTCTTAAAATTATCCCATCCATAATCTTGAATATGAGCTTTATACTGAACACTTACTTCACTATATCTTTGATCCATATAAGCTACTCTCTTATTAATCCAAGATTTTAAATAATTTACTTCATCTTCATATGTTGAACCATTTGGTGTTGTTTCTGGAGTTTCAAAAGTGTTCCCCAATAAATAATTCCATCTTACAAAGTTCATTTGTATAGATTTTTGCATCGCCGATTTTTGAGTATCTATCTTAGCAATAATATTATGAAATTTTACTTTTATTTCATCATTATAAAGTTTATTAACTAATACAGCAAATTGATTATATTGGAATAATGATGTATACCACGTTGTTGTTTTATAATCTAAAATATAGTCTACATCAGTATTTCCTCCTCTATAATCCAATTTATGATAACCTAATGCTACATCAAAATCCCATACTGGACCTGCATGTATTACATCATTATCGCCATCTTTATATAGATATGTACTTGAATAAAATCCATCAGGATCTTCTGCTAATTCCATTACTAAATATAATTTTGCAAACCCTTCAACATCAATCATTTTTTCAATTTGTTCCCATGTTGTATTTTTATCATTTAATGCTGCTTCAAAATTATTAATAGCTATCTCAAAACTTTTTAAAGCTTCTTTTTGTGCTGCATTTCCTAAATCATTATCTCCAGCATAAGATTCTTTTAGTGCATAAGTTGTTTTTGATCTTTGTGTTGTAAAATAAAAATCTTCATATTTTCCATATTCATTATCAATTTCTACTAATACACCTTTTTCATTTTTTAGGTCAATTCTAGCTGAACCAGTTTCTACTTTATCACATAATAAATAATTTCCTATATATTCTCCATTAACATATAAATCAATGAATGTTGAATTTGGAATATTCGTTAATCCTGTTTCTACACCTAAGTCATAAGCTATTTTATTTCTTAGCAAAGTTCTATCAGCTTGATTTGCTAATAATACCCATTTTTTAGATTTTCCATTTCCTATTCCTAATAAATTTTGTTTTTCACTTAATTTTATTTGATATCCTCTCTTGTCCATTTTCCATGTGCTATTACCTCTACCTTTAAATTCTATTTCATCATCTGAAATATTGTAAGTAGCATCTAATGCACCTACTATTTGCATAGAAGCACCATATTTTACATCTTTACTTCCTGCATGAACTGTTCCGAAGTGATACATCATTTTTTAAATTAATGCACATACTTGGAATGTCTGATTGCATTACCTTAATTGTATATGTTTTATTATCATTTGTAATAATTTTTAAGGTATCATTAATAGCAAAGTTATTTACAATAGTTTTATTAATATTATCTATTGTTCCTGATGATACTTGTTTTACATCTACACCATATTGATATTTTATTGCAAGAGATGTTATATTTACTGATTTCGGAATAAATAAATAGTAAATTCCTTTTGATAAATAAGTTCCAATTTCATATCCATTTACATCAATTGAAGCAGAAAAATCAATGTTAGATATTTGCGCTATACTATTGTTAATAGTTGTTGTTATTGAATTTAATTCTTCTTGTTTGTTTACATCTTGTACATCTATTCCTTCTTTTTTTTCTACTATTGGTGTTTCTGTTTCTTGTAATTCTGTTTCCTGTGTTACTATTTCTTGTGTTTCTCCATCTCTGCCATCTACATCTTCTGATATTGAAAAAGTTATTGGTGCAAAAAAATTCATCACCATTATTAATATTATTAACACTGATAAAATTTTTATCTTTTTCATATTAACAATCATTCCTTTTTACATAAATTTAGTTTGAAAGATGATAATCCTTCAAACTAAGTTTATTTTTATTTTAATATCTTCTATATCCTATATTTAAGTCTACATCCCCTGAAATTCCAGATACAGTTCCTGTACTTGTATATTGCCACATATCATATTCATATTTGAAATTAGTTGGTTTTGATGCACTTCCTGTATAATGTGCTAACCATATTTCATATTGAGAAATGCGTGAATATTCTAAATTATTATAATACCAATCTCTACTAGCATACACCATTGGAGTATATCCTTTTGATTGTATTGCATTACAAAATGCTATAATTGTATCTGTCCTTGTCTTTTTGTCCAATTTATCAGCTCTTCCTGTTGCTCCATTTAATGCTGTTTCTGAATCAACAGCTACTGGATATGTAATTTTATAATTTTTTAATAAGCTTGCTACATAGTTTGCTTCTTCTACTGCCTCTGATACATTTACTGCTGCTGGGAAGAAATATATTCCAACATTAATTCCTGCTGCCTGTGCTCCTTCAATATTCTTTTTAAAATAACTATCTGTATATAATCCTCCTGATGTTGCTCCTCTATATCCACATCTTATCATTGCAAAATCAACACCAGATGCCTTTACTTGTTTCCAATTAATATTGCTTCCATTCCACTCGCTTACATCTATTCCTTTATATTGTCTTTTATATTTTGAAACAATTCTAATTCTAATTCCCTCTATTCTTTTACATTGTCCTACTGTTCCTGCAGTTTCTCCATCTATATACCACTGACTCCATCCATAGTCTTGAATATGTACCTGATATTCTACTGTATATGCATCTAATCCTTGTAACTTAATTTGTAAAGCTTCTATTCTTCTACTCATTCCTTGTGTCCCTGCAAGTTGTCCATCTGATACCCAACCTTGCCATCCAACATCTTGTACATGTGCTCTATATAAGACTTTTGCATCTGTTGGCACATCTTCTAGTTGTATTTTAATTGCTTCTATTCTTTTGCATTGTCCTTGAGTTCCTGAAATAAATCCTTCTGCCGTTGTTTCTTGCCATCCAATATCTTGCACATGTGATTGATATTTTACTTCTGGCTCTTTCTTTTCTGATCCTGATTTTATAATTCTAATTTGAATTGCTTCTATAGCTCTACATTGACCAGTTGTACCTGCTATTTCTCCATTTTTCTTCCATTTTTGCCATCCATATCCTGAAACATGAGCTCTATATTCTACACTATATCCTGATATATTTTCTATATTTATTTTTATTGCTTCTATTGCTTTTGCTCTTCCTTGTGTACCTGCTAAAGCGCCATTTTCTACCCAATTCTGCCATCCTATATCTTGTACATGTGCTTGATATGTAATTTTACTTCCTGATGGAACTTCATTTAAGTTAATCTTTATTCCTTCCATATTTTTAGATTTTCCTGTTGTTCCTGCCATACTTTCGCCAACTTTATCTTGCCATCCTATATCTTGTACATGTGCTTGATATTGCACTTCTGGTTCTTGTAATACTTCCGCTTTTTTAGTTATTTTTACTTGAATAGATTCTATTCTTAAATTTTCTCCTACTGTACCTGCTATCTCTCCATCTTTTCTCCATTTTTGCCATCCTTGGCCTTGTATATATGCTCTATATTCTACACTATAATCTGATATATTAACTAAACGAATCTTTATAGATTCAATTTTTTTAGCTTTACCTTCTGTTCCAGATAATGCTCCATTTGATACCCAAGCTTGCCATCCTATATCTTCAACATGAGCTTGATATTCAATCTTTGCATTTGAGGCTGCATTCAATAAACTAATATTTAATGCTTCTAAACTTTTTCCACTACCAGCTGTCCCTATTGTTGTTCCATCTTGTACATATGAAGTCCATCCTTGATCTGAAATATGTGCTCTATACTGAACTCCTAATGTTGCTGATACGCTAGTTAGCATTATTCCTGTATTTATTGATTCTATTTCTGTATCTTCTACTAATGTATTTGTAGTATTTTGATTAGTTGAATTTTGCACATTATTCATTGTATTTGTATTATTCTTTGTACTATTTGTTGAATTTGTATTACTATTTGTGTTATTTGTATTATTGTTATTTATATTATTGCTATTTTTATTAGTATTATCTGTATTAATGTTATTTTTTGTGTTATTCATTGTATTAGTATTATTTTGTGTACTATTTGTTAAATTTGTATTAGTACTATTTTGTACGCTATTTGTTGCATTTGTATTAACATTTTCTGCATTACTACTAAAAGCTACCATAGACACTATATTACAAATAAAAATAATTAATATTGCACTTGTTAAAAACTTAAATTTGTTCATTTTTATAATCCTTCCTTTCAAAAATACAAATATTATTTAAATCCTTTTTTAATGTCTTTTCTTATTTATTTTATCTTTTTCTACATACTTTGTCAATAAATTTTATACAGTCAATTATTGGAATTACAACTATTTTAATATATATAAATTTCAAGAATGTTATAATAAAAATAAAAGTTTTGATTGAAAGTAATTAAGATAGAAATGGTTAATCAATTTTATGGAAATAGTTCAAGTTCAACTTGAAAGGGCGCCATAAAATTGATTTAACATTTCTTCTAAAATTAGCTTGAACGATAAACTTTTATTTTTATTATAACATTTTTGAAATAATTACAAATCCATATTATTTGTCAAAATTTATTTTTTTATCAATAACATATTGAGGTCTTCCTTTTGCTTCGTCATAAATTCTTCCTATATATTCAGAAATAACCCATAATGATAATAATTGTACACCTGCAAAAAATGTAATTGCTACCATAATAGATGTCCAGCCTGCTGATAAATTATTTAATTTAAATATATAAGAAATTAAAGCATAAATTAGTATTACAATAGAAACAATAATTGAAAATATTCCTAAAGCTCCTACTAATTTGATTGGTTTATTAGAAAAACTAATAATTCCGTCAGATGCCAATTTTAACATCTTTTTTAACGGATATTTTGTTTCTCCTGCAAATCTCTCTTGCCTTTCGTATTCATAAGCATATTGCTTATAACCAACCCAACTAAATAAACCTCTTAAAAATTTATTATGTTCTGGTAAGCTATTAATTGTATCTACTACTTTTTTATCAACTAAACGGAAATCTCCTGTATCTTTTGGAATTTCAACATCTGATAATGCATTTAAAGTATTGTAAAACATTTTAGCTGTTAATAATTTAAAAGCTGATTCCCCTTTTCTAGTTTTCCTTTTTCCATAAATAACCTCATTACCTTCTTCCCACTTTTTAAGCATATCTGGAATTAGTTCAGGTGGATCTTGTAAATCTGCATCTATAATTACAATAGCATCTCCTGTTACTTCTTGTAATCCTGCTGTAACAGCTGCTTGATGTCCAAAATTTCTAGAAAAAGATATTATTTTTACTTGTTTATCATTTTCCGCAATTTGTTCTAATATTTCTAATGTTTTATCTTTACTTCCATCATTTATAAAAATAATTTCATAATTATAGTTTTCTAATTTATCTAAACATTCTTTTACTCTTTTGTAACATTCTTTTGCTACCTTTTCTTCATAATACATTGGTATAACAAGTGATACTTTTTTGTTTTCCATTCTTATCTCCTCTTTACTTTTTTTATTTGATTTTCTATATTTTTTATTATATTTGCAACTCCATATGTTCCTACTAATATAAACATTGGTATATAATTATATAAATATCTAGATCTTCCTTCAAACAAAACTATAAATAGTATAATACCAATAATTGAAAATTTCAATACATATATTTCTTTTTTTGTATCCTTATAAGTTGCAATAATTCCTACTAATAAAGCAATCCATGCTATCTGCATTATATTTGCTGTAATGTATTGGTATTTATTAGAATTAAGATTAAAAAATCCTTGTAATGCTTTTCCAATAGCACTTTTATTATAAGGATCTGTTACAAAAAAAGTTCCCTCTGCTCCATAATAAAAAGTTCCATCTGATAAAATCCAATTCATTTTATTATATATAAAATTTAAATATCCTAATATTCCAAATTTTTGTAATCTCTGCTTAATTATCTCTATATTATAATTTTGTTTTTCCTTTTTTCCTTCTATTTTCTTAGTATTAGCAACATCTTCTCCATTATATGCGCCATACATAATATTATTTTTTCCTTTGTTATTCATTTCTTCAATTTCAGCTTCTTGCATACCCATCATTAAGAAATGAGTTACTGGTATAACATTTTTCTCAAATTGTTCTTCACTAACATATTTTCCAAAATTTTTATATCTAAAATATTGATATGTTTCCATTGTTATTCCATATCCTAAGGCAAAAATTAACATTATAATTATTGCATTTTTTAAATTTTTTTTATTTTTTAATGACTTTATAGAAATATTTATTAATTCTACTAAAATAATTGCTATTGCCATTATAATACAAGTAGGTTTTATGAAATATCCTACTACTATTAATACTGCTTCTATAAAAAGATATAAAAATTTTATCTTCTTATTTTCTTTTGATTTTAAATAAAAATAGTATATAGCTATTGGAATCCATAGGCTAATTGTATCTGTATAAGGAACAATTATATGTGGAGAAAATAATATTAATGGAATAATAAATAAAAATACCAAATATGTTATTTTATTTCCAAAAATTTTTTTACTAGTTAAAATTGTGAAAACAACTGCCAAATCAATCATTATAATATTAAATATAACTGCAATCCAATAAATATTTTGTAATTCTATAACATTAAAATAACCAACTAAAACATATAAATATTTAAATATCATTAATATTGCAATATTATTAGGATACATTGAAAAATAGTTTATATCTGGTTGCTCTCCTTTATACATACAAAAAGCATTATCAATTACTCCTCCGCAATCCCATCCACAATGTGCATATACTAAACCTGCTATTATAATTTGAATTAAAAATATAATAATTGCTAATATAATCTTATAATCATTTTTTATCTCCATTATTTTAAAATATTTTTTTGATATATAGTAAAATAAATATATCATCATATATACTAATATAGTTCCGATCAACATAACTGGAACTATATAATTGATTTGTATTGTTTTATTAAAAAATATTGCATTAATTACTATAATAAGAAATAAAATTAAAAATGCTATTCTAAATATTTTTAAAATTAATTTTTCTTTATTCCTTTCCATTTTTTCATTCCTTTACTTCTTCACTATTCTTTCTAAAAATCACTAATTTACTTAGTAAATAATTCATAACAATTACCATAATTTGAGTAACAATTTTAGCAATAGTATCATTAATATTAAATACTTTTATCATCACAGCAAATGTTCCTATATCGCAACAAATTCCTGAAAAAACTCTTGCTAAGAAAAAAGATACCATTTCTATTACAATATTTTTAAATCCTCCTTTTTTACTTTCAAAAACAAAAATTCTATTAGTCACATAAGCAAATAACACAGATATAAACCATGCAATTATATTGCTTATAACTTCATCAATTGTCAATAATTTGGTTGATGCAAAATAAACAATAAAATTAACAACAGTAGTAAGTCCTCCAAATATTATATAATTTATAATTTCTTTATACCTTAAATATAGTTGTTTTATTTTTTTCATTTTAATCTCCTTTTTTGAAGGCTATATTGATTTATAATAATATGTACAATATTTTATTTTTTCATAGCTTTATTTTAATTTTTTTTATCCTTTTTATAACATATATAGAAATTTACAATTAGAATTATTAATAATACTAGATTTATTAAAACATTCGACATACTTGCTCCTAACATATTATATTTTTCTACTAAAATTTTTGGCAAAATTAGAGCAAAAATTGATGTTATAATGTATCCTATTGTTGCTATTGTTTGCCTTCTCATAGTTGTTAAAACATATAAAAATAATACTGTTAGAGCATATAATCCACCTGATAATACAAGCAAACATAAGTCTATTCGATATTCATTTAGTTGTACTCCATAAATAAAACTTAATATTTGCGTACCTATTGTAAAGCATACAATTTCTACTAATATCATAACAATTAATATTAATCCACTTATTTTAGCAATAACTTTTTTCATTTGTTTATATTGCTTTTTGTTCCAAATATCACCTAATACTTTTAACATTGGTTTTATAATAAATAAGCTTGCTAAGTTTATAGTAAATGCTGGTAAATAAATGATGTTATAATATGTTTGCATTTCATATGTACTTACAATATCAATTGCATATTTTACTGCATTTGTAATATATAAACTTAAAATAGTTGACAAAAATACAGGGAAACATTCTTTTAACATATTAATAATTACATCTTTTGTAAATATTATTTTATCTTGATTAAATTTTTTAATTAATCTAATGTCAAATAATAAAAAAATCAATAAGTTAGTCAAAAACAAAATAGTACATGAAACAATAATATTTTTTGTTATTATATCAGCTATTAAAAACATTATCATTGCAATCCCATTTCTAATAACTACTGATTTTCCACCTAAATCTAGCCTTCCATTAACTTGAAATTCTCCTTGATATGTTTCACTTAAATTATCAATCACTCTAAATAATATAAGCAATATTGTTATTGATAATTTTGTTGTATCATACCCACTAATTATTACAAACGCAATTCCTATTGCTAGCATGATTGAAACTACTACAATTCTAAGTGCAATATATTCTACAAATTTATAGTTTCGTTTGCTATCTGTTACTTGATAAATACGAATTCCATAATCTCCTATTGCATTTAATATAACTGATGTTGTAAATGAAATTGAAAACATTCCTGCCATTTCAGTTCCATTTATTCTCGTACAAAATAATAATAATACTGCATTTAACATTGATGCCACTATGCTTGCAATACTATTCCATAAAAATTCTGATTTTCTTACCATTTTTACTACCAATTCCTCCAATTTATAAATTTGGATAGTTAAATTTAAATGTCTTTTTTACTATTATATGTTAATAATATAATTGCAACTTTTTTGTCTTTAACATAATTATCTTTTATATAGCTACCACTTTATATCTATTTTCAATTTATCAATCATAAAACGATAAACATTAATATACACCATTGGCATATGCCACTTATATAGTTTTGAAATTCCCCAAAGTCCTACATGAGTAAATCCTTTTTTTAAAGAATATCCTAATTTTAAATAAGGAGATTTTTTCCATGTAGAAAAATTTTCATCTAAATAATTAATTGTTTCTTTCATCATCTGTTTAATATTAATTGATTTATCATAAGAAGCTCTATACATTACTGATGTTCCAAGATGAATAAATGCCATTAAGTCTAAAATATATTTCATTTCTTCATATTTATTTTCTTTGATATATAATTTCTTTAACTCTAGCAAGTATTTTTTAAAATTTTCAACATCTTGTTTATTAACATTATGAATTTGAGAATCGTACCTTAAAAAGTAATGATACAATATATCTGGAACAAATGCTACCTTTTTAATTTTTGTGTAACTACTAGTTAAAAATATCATATCATTAAATCCTCTAAAATTAAGGAATCGTAAATCTTTTACTTTTTCTAGTTTATAAATCTTATTCCATGGTGCAGGATTAATAAATAGCATAAAATCATCTTCATTATTAATTTCTTTTACACTATTTCCAAAGTTTGTCATATTTGTTGATACTACTTTTCCTGTATCTAAATCAATTCTTTCAAATCCACACACTGCTAAATCAGCATTATTTTCTTTTGCTGCATTATATAGTTTTTCTGCCCAATTTGGTTCTACAAAATCATCTGTATCCACAAATGTAACATATTCTCCACATGCTCTTTCTAATCCATAATTTCTTGTAGTAAATTCTCCTCCATTTTTTTTATGAAAAGCCTTTACTTTGTTTGGATATTTTTTTGCATATTCATCGATAATTTGTGGAGCTGAATCTGTTGATCCATCATCTACACATAGAATTTCTATTTCTTGTAATGTTTGGTTTACTAAGGCATCTAGGCACCTTGGTAAATAATTCTCTAAATTATAAACTGCTGCTATAATTGATAATTTATATTGGCTCATTTCCTTCCTCCAATTTAAAGGGTTGTCCCATTTTTTCCTTTTAGAAGGGATTTAAAAGAACGTCCCCTATTCCCTTTCTTTCTCTTTTAGGGCAATGTAATGATTTAAATCTTTGATTTTTTCATTAAGTGTTGTTATTCTTATATTTTCTATGAATAATTGTATTAATAAAAATCCTATTATTATTAGATATACAAAATTCACTGGTGCCATAAAACCTAACTTTTCAGAAATCCACTCTATTACATTTGAAAATATACTCATCAAAATTAATATTATACTTCCTATCATCCAAATTACTGAATTTTCTACTTTCAACTTTGATTGTTTTATTTTTGTAATACATAATATAAAAGAAATTAAAGATCCTATTATTAATATTATTCTCAGTGTAGTTGTCATTTTTATATTCCTCCTTTTTTCCTATATTTTATTTTTTCTTGTTATTGCTCTAATAAATAAAATTGAGAAAAACATCTGAATCATATATTCTACAGATTTTAATGGTTTTAAATAACTTTCTCCGAATTCTCTTTCTCTCATTTCTACTTGTACTTCTTTAATTTTCATTTTTTTCTTTAACATATAAACTAATGTATCAGGCTCTGGTGTTAAACTTGGATTTTTGACAAAGTATTCAATTGCTCTTTTATCATAAGCACGCATTCCTGATGTTGGATCTTTTATTTTTTTACCTGTCGTTATTCTAATTGCTAATGTTAATAATATACTTCCTAACATTCTCATACTTTTTGGTTTCTTTTTATCTACGAATCTTGACCCAATTGCAATATTACAATTTCCCTCTTCAATTTCTTTTACTAAGTCTTTTAAATATATTGCTTCATGCTGTCCATCTCCATCAAATTGAATTGCAATATCATAATCATTTTGATATGCATATTTCATACCAACTTGTATTCCACTTGTTAGTCCATAATTGATTGGTAATGATAAAATATTAAATTTATTTTTTTCACATACTTCTTTCGTTTTATCTTTTGAACAATCATTAATAATTAAATAATCGTAATTTGTATTTTCTTTTAAATCCTTTATTGTTTTTTCAATATTTAATTCTTCATTATAAGCTGGTACAATTATTAAAACTTTCACTTTTTTCTCCTATCTAAATGCTACTAGCATTAAAATTAAATTAATTATTACAAATATTGTAGATATATTAGCAATTTGTACTTTTTCTGTTCCTTCATCTTTTGTTTGATGATTATTATTTAATATAATTAATATCAATGGCAAAATTGGTATTATATATCTTGCTTGATATCCATCTATGGTTAGTTTTCCTACTTCTGTATATGTTAAATATAGCATTAAACTTGTACTCCCAAATACTAATAGAAAAGTTATTACAGATATTATTTTTTTACTAAATTTTAAAGTTACACTATTATCAGAAATTGCTACATATAACAAAAATAAGAATTGTAAAAACATAATTGCTGTAGCAAACTTTCCAAAAAATATTGCTGGATTTAATACTAAGTACCAATTAAAATTGCACAATGAATTTACTATATGATTAACACTAACTATTATTATATTAGTAGGATTTTCTTTTAGAAAATTTATCTGCCCAGTTATACTTGTATTTCCTCCTCTTGGATCACTTTCAGCTATATTTGATCCAAAAAATATTTTTAGTCCAATTAAAGCTATTACTACCAGTATAATCATTATTACAATTGGCATACTTTTTTTATTATTTTTTATAATTTTTAATATAGGTAATAAAAATATCAGAAAACCTACTCCTATATAAGCAAAATTTTTAATACATAATACTAATGCAAATATTCCTATTAGAATTAATATTTGTTTTAATTTTATTTCTTCTGGTTTACTTTGATATAATTTAAAACAATATGCAATAAAAATTCCTATAATACCTATTGCTATGCCATCAACTGAATATGCTCCTGCTAATAGTAATGAAAATGGTAACATATATATGGTATAAAATGTTTTTTCTTTAAATGGTAGTAATTTTAAAATTATAATTAATAATATAGCATAAAAAATTAGATTTGTCATTCTTCCAGCTATATATAAATCAGCTACACTTCCTTTAGTTATCTTTGCAATCTCAATACCTATAGCACTTGGTATATACATAACAAAATTATATACTGCAGGTAAAGAATTTATATCTTGCAAATTCGTGTTTTCTTCTAATCTTGATTCATATGGTATTGCAAAGAGTTTAATTGAATTTTCTAATGGAGAAAGAAATGGAATTTCATCAAACTCTTTTTGTGTAAGTGGTTTTTCTACATAATTAAAATTTCCTGCTGCTAAATTAAATGCTGACATAAAATGCTTTTTCTCATCTAATGAACCATGAAAACGAGTTGTACAAGAAAACAATATACCCAAAGTAATTGTCATTACAATTACATTTTTAATATAATCTTTAGATATATATATAATAGCTACTATTCCCATTAATAAAGATATAATTACTATAGAAAATTGGTATAACTCATATTTTCTTATAATTAAAAATGCTATTATTAGTATTATAAAAGGTATATATATTCCAATTGTAATTTTTTTACTTTTCAATTTTAATGATTCTCTTGCATTATCTAAAAATTTAGAAATACTAAATCTATATCCAATCCAAAAAATAATATATATTATTACTCTAAATAAAGAAAAATAATATGGTATTTTTTCTCCTTGAAATAAAATATAATTTGTAAAACCCCAATTGCAAAATCCAAACTCATATATAAACATACTTATAGCATATATACAAATCGTTATTATATTAATTATTCTGTTTTGATTATTTGTCTTTTCTATACTCTGTTTTTTTTCCAAACTAATATCCTTCCATTTATAATTTTTTTAATTTATTTGATAAATAAACTGATTTTTTTCTTTTACTATATATTTATCTGTTATATGGAATTCTTCTTTTATTTTTTCTGTAAGTTCTGTATTTGTAAAATAGTATTTTACATTTAAATCTTTTAAATTTTCATATGTTAGTTTTGCTTCATATGAATCTTGTGATAATAACTTAAATTCTGTTTTATCACTTAGTATAATATTAATATGAGCAAATCTATTATATACTTGATTATATGTTCCATCTGGATCTACAATTTTTAACCAATCAAAATTTGGATAATTATTAACACCACTTAAACATTTTACTCCATTCGCAATTAAATATTGTCCATTCAAATTATGTCTTCCCATCCAAATTGCATCATCATCTTCTGATTTTATTAGTCTGATTTCTTTTGCTATTTCTGTATCATTAATAACTTTTATACCTAATACAATTGGATTTATAGTTATTCCTGCTACAATTGAAATAATACACATTATATAACACCATTTCTTCTTTTCTCCTCTAATTAAGAAATATGTTATTGAATACATCACAACTGCTAAAACTTCTAATTTAATTGTAGTAAAGAATTCAGCATATTGTGTTGTTTTTGCTAAATTTATTGATATTACTGCTACAATCAAAGCTATAATTGCAGATTGCACTTTTGTTAAAGGTGATTTATTCTCAAATTTCTTTAATAACATAATTACTAAAATAACACCTAATAATCCTGTTACCATGTTGGTTCTTTCCGTTGTTGAAAAATACATAAATGTTATTCTTGCAATTAATTTTCCAACACCTATAAATTGCCATATTAAGAAAAAAGCATATAGAACAATAAGAGCAATTAGTAAACCTTTATTATCTTCTTTGTCATCTTTTGAGCTTGTTATATAAGCAATAATTAATACTATTAATCCTATAAATGGATAAATATATGATGATAATTCACATGGATTTGCAATTTTATTTGTATACGGAGAAAATAAACATATAAAGTAAGAGACAAATCTATCTATTGTATAATCTCCTCCTGTTTCAAATCGACTTCCTGGATAAACTGTTCCCATCATTACTTTTATGTCTTCCCATGATATAAAAACAAATCTAGCAATTAATCCAATTATAGCAAAAATTGTTCCAAGCATTATAATATAATCTGATTTTTTTAATTCTTTTCTATGTTTAATAAAATCATTTATCATAAAAATTGCCATAACAAATGCAAATGGCACTTGAAATGCCGGATATAATGTAAACGCAAAACCTGGAACTGTTATAATCATTCCCAATGCAATGAGTAACTTTTTCCATAATTTCCAATCTAAATGCTCCATATAATAACTAAATAAAATTATTACTGCTCCTCCTAGAATATATGCTTCTATAACAGCTGTACTCAACCACCACATCATAGTTGGTGCTAATGCTAAAATTATTGCACCAGCCCATGATAAAACCGTGTCTTTCTTACTAATTTTTATAGCTAACTCTAATGAAACCATTAATAATGCTATTATTCTTAGACACCACCAAAATGAAAATCCGTATTCTGCTCCAAATAATAAATATCCCCAATTAAAAGGTTTAGCAATTGATGTAATATCCCAAACTGGTGATGCTGTTATTATCATATTGATATTTCCTTGACCAATATTTTCATTATAAATCTTTAGCCCTTCTTCATTTTGTGTTTGTCCTAAATTAATCATAGACGTAACAAGCCATTCATCTGAACGAATTGATCTTGCTTGTCCAAATAGAGTACATTTTGCTTCTGGTTCTCCTAAAAAGGAACACCACATATCTATTGAAGAAAAATTGATTTTAAAAATAACTAGTAAAAATAAGGCAATACCTGCAATAATGTATCTATATTTTAATAATATATTAGATATTTTTCTGATTTTTTTGCTATATTTATTTAATATCCAATAAATAAATATTAAAAAATATACTCCATAAATGAATCCTATTCTAATAATTGTTGCCTTATTAAATTCTATTTTGTTAAAAATTAATAATTCTAATATAATTGGTATTATTAGTAAAATAATTGCTTTCATAATTTTACTATTCCATACTTTTTTTACTGTCTCTTTCATATTTTAGAATTCCTTTCACGAAAATTTTATATAATAAAAATAATATAGAAAAAACATAAAAGATTACTTATATAAAACTTTCTCCTGCTTTATTTCATATTGGTCTGAATCTATTCTCAAATTTATATTATAATAAGGATCTCCTTTTTCTTTGTACTCTCCCCATTTTTTATAAAACAAATCAATTTCGCCTTTAAAGCGTGCTTGTTTTTCAGGAGTATCTTCTGCTCCTCTTGATTTAGATTCATAATGCATAAGTTCTACAAATGGATTATAGATAATCAATTTTCCTGATTTTATAATTTTTAAACATAAATCAACATCATTAAATGCTACAGCAAATTTTTCATCCATATATCCAACTTCTTCATATGTAGAACGCTTTGCCATTATGCAAGCAGCTGTAACAGCACTTAAATTTTGAATATGGCTTTCTCTTGCAAAATAACCATGCGTATTCTTATATATTCCCTTGAATACATGACCTGCAACACCATATACTCCAATAATTGCACCAGCATGTTGAATAGTTCCATCTGGATAATACATTTTAACTCCTACTGCCCCAACATCTTCTCTCTGATTCATTCCAACCATTTTTTCTATCCAATCTGGTGTTATCAGTTCTGTATCATTATTTAATTGGATTATGTACTCTCCATCTGTGTTTTTTATTCCATAATTTATAATTTTAGAATAATTGTAACCCTTTTCTGGATAATATAATACTTTTACCTTTTCTTCTTTTTCTAATTCTTTATAGTAATTAAAAATAGATTCTTCTGTACTATTATTTTCAATAACAACAATTTCATAATTTTGATATGTTGTTAATTTCAAAACTGATTCAATACAAGTTTTCAATGTTTTAGCTTCATTATAATTTGGTATCAGTATTGTAACTTTTGGATTTCCTTTTACCTTATAATCTATTTTATAAGTTCCAAGTGTTGCTCCATGTGTTACTTCTCCTTCTAATCCCACTCTTTTTAAATGGTCTTGTAATACTGGAATTCCTGCTTCAAAAGCATATGGTTTTGCATCTCCTCCTGCTTTAGCTGTTGATAACTCGTGAACTCTCCAATGGTATAAAATCTTTGGAATGTGTTTTATATTTTTTGCAATTTCAGCCATTCTAATAATAATATCATAGTCTTGTGCTCCATCATATTTGCTTCTTTCTCCTCCAAGCTTTTCCATTAAGTCTTTTCTAAATACACTAAAATGGCAAATATAATTATTTGATCTCAATGTATCAATTGCAAAATCTGGTTTGAAATGTGGGTCAAATCTTGGTTTATCAGTTGTTGTTATTTTGTCTTCGTCTGTATATATAAACTCTATATCTGGATCTTCATTAATTGCTTTTACTATTTCATATAAACAATTTACTGGTAATAAATCATCATGGTCTAAAAGTGCAATATAGTCTCCTGTTGCACGTTTTAATGCTTCATTTGTGTTTCCTGCAATTCCCAAATTATTTCCTGTATAATTATATTTTATTCTATTATCTTTTTTACAAATTTTTTCTATTTCTTCGTTCTTATCAGGGCTTCCATCTTCTAAGCAAAGTTCCCAATTTGAATAAGTTTGATTTATTAAATATTCTACTAATTCTTCAAAAAAGTTTGTTGGAGTTTTATACATTGGAACTAATATGCTAATTTTAGGATTTAGTTTAAATTTGGTGTTACGTTGCTTTTCTAATTCTTCTTTACTTGGGTCATTTAGCTTCATCCATATCTCATAAGGAGTATTTGTTGTTCCATTTTGTACATTATTAGTAATAATTTTCCATGTTTTCTTTAATCCATTATTTTTTAAAGACCATATAAATTTTTTAATATTACTTGGCTTTAATCCATGAATTATTCTATTTAATTTTCTTAAAAATTGTCTTACCTTTCCCCCTTCTGGAAAAAGCTTATCTCTTAACCTAACACTCATTTATTTTTTTCCTTTCTATATAATTTCTTAATCTATTTATTTTTTCCTAACTCTATGATTTTTCTCAATGGCTTTGTAATTTTCCATGATTTTGAATTATAAACGTAGTTTAGTTGATTTCTTAAATCTTGTATTTCTAAATCTTTCTGCATTATTAATCCTTCTTTTTGTTCATTATCAATTTTTAATAAATTCATTTCATGATTATGTGTTAATTTTTCTCTTTTTAAATCTAACATTGTTTTTCCTTGTGTATGAATTTTCCAAGTAATCTCATCTCTAATATTTTCTTGTATTTTATTATCTAATTCTTGAAATAATTCTGCTGCCTGTTCATCAATCTCTAAAATTTCATATAATTCATTTTCTGATATATATTTTTTAATTCTATCAAAATATTTAATTGCCCTATATAAAATAAAATCAATAGGAATATTTTCTTCCATCCATTCTTGGTCATAAAAGTAAAATTGTTCATCAATATAAAAACAATTTTGAAAAACCAAATCCCATAGTCCGTATTTAACAAATACCATATTTTCTATATTTTCCTTTTGGTATTCAATTTTATATTTATCAAATACATTATCGTCTAAATCTGATTTTTCTAATTTGTCTATCAATTCTTGTTTAAACTTTTTTATTAAATCAATTGCATCTATCTTCTGATTTTGTTTAATCAAATCCATTATAACTTTGTCTAATGTTTTTTCTTTTGAATATTGACTAATAATTTTTTCTTCATCATAACTATCTAAAGTTTTTAAATTTGATTGGTTTAAAATATCTATGTTTTTCTTAATATTTTCAATGTGCTCAATACTATTTTTATTGCCTGGATATTTATATACAAAATCTTTTCCCATAATAGTCTTTATCCTATATTGTGGTTTTCTCATATTTGAAAAAGCAACCAATCGAATTTCATTTTCTTCGTATTCATTATTAAATATTTCAATTAAAAAAGAATTTACAAATGTTTTTGAACTATTTATATCTTCTTTTAATAGTTCTTTATATACCTTATTTTGTTCATAAAATTTTATTGTATTTTCTTTATTATAAACAATATTTCTGGAAACATTGTTTTTTGATAGTGGCTTTTCATCTGTATAAATTACATTTGTTAATTTATAGTCTGTCATTGGATAATATACTTTTTTATTTTCAAATCCTACTTCTTTAATTTGTTTTTCTAATTCATCTAAACGATATATTTTTTTGTCCACGATATTTGTAATTTCTTCTCCATTGTCATCAATAGTAGAAAAATATTTCATTCCTAACCTATTATCTGTTGCAAGTAGAATTTTTCCTTCTGGAGTTAAATAATTACGAATTTCTTGTAAAATTTCTTTTGGTGAGTCAGTGATATTTTCTATTCCAATTAGAGTAATATAATCAAATTTTTCATTTATTTCTTCTATATCTGAAACAACAATTAAGTTTTTTTCTTGCTCATGCCTTTTTAAAATAGCTTTTCTTTTTTCTTCTGAAGCTTCTATAGAAACTACTTTACTTGCTTTTTGACACAAAGCTCCTGTAATTTGCCCCATATCTGCCCCTATTTCTAAAATTTTGCTATTCTCTTTAAATGGGTACCAATTAATAATATTTTCTCTAATGTCTGATAAAGCTAGTATTATTTCTAATCTACTATCATTTTCTATTATTTTAGAATATTCCTCTTTTGGGTTTTGATTTATATACTCTATAATTTCTTTTTCAGTTTCAGTTAGTTGTTTTTCTTTTATCTTCACTGATATTCCTCCTATATTTTTACCTATCTATTTTATTAATTGTTATTTTTGAATCTAATATAACAAGTCCAACATACTCTTTAGTAGATAATACCTCTATTAATAGCGCATCATATTTTCTATTTAATACTTCTAATTCTCCTTGTGCATTAAAGTGAGTACAACTAAATGATAATGTGTATTTTCCTGGTGCAATAGGTAATTTTTGTTTAAACTCTACAATTACTTCATCGTCTTTTTCATATTCTCCTGTATAAACTTTTTCTATTAATGTATTTGTCCCACAAATATCATTTCCTTGAAAATCTTTTATTGTTACTGTAAAAATTGGGTCTTTTACTTTTTTATGAAATTTTATTTTTGATTTTAAAATAATTTCTTTATCATTTTCTAACATCTGTAAATATTGATTATTTTCATCAAATATTCCATAATCAATTACTTCTGCTTCTTTATTTCCATATTCCACAATATTTGGATTTTGTGTAAAATGTTCTTTCCATGTTTCTTCTGGGTTTGTGTTGTTTTTACTTGTAATTATTTCATCTTCTTTTTGATATTCTTCATGTTGTTCCATTAACTTTTGATTTTCTTCTATTTCTTCTATATCTGCTTTTTCATCAATTCCTACAATGATTTTTTTGTATTTTTCAACTCCTTCTTTTACACTACCTTCAAATATCTTTTTACCAGAATCAATAATAATTGTTCTTGTACAATTTTTTAAGATATCTGCTACACTATGTGTTACAAAAAGAATAGTTTTTCCACTTTCTTTAAATTGTTGAAATTTCTTAAAACATTTTAATTGAAACGCCATATCCCCTACTGATAAAACTTCATCCACAATTAATATATCTGGCTCTACATTAATAGCACAGGCAAAAGCTAGTCTTGCAAACATTCCAGAAGAATATGTTTTAACTGGCTGATATAAATGTTCTCCAATGTCGGCAAATTCAATAATCTCTTGTTTTTTCTCTTCTATTTGCTCTTTTGTTAATCCCATTACTTGTCCGTGTTGATAGATGTTTTCTATTCCTGTTAAATCCATATTAAACGCTGTTCCTAATTCTAACAAAGAACTGATTTTTCCATTTATCTTTATAGTTCCACTTGTTGGAGTTACAACACCTGTTATCATTTTTAATAATGTTGACTTTCCTGCTCCATTTTTTCCAAGAACTCCTAAAATTTCACCTTTTTTTACTTTTAAATTAAAGTTTTCCATTGCTTTGAAATTATGGTGTTTTTTTGCTACTGGAATTATTGTTTCTACTAGTCTATCCATTTTTTTGTCAAACATTTTATAGTCTTTTCCTAAATTTTCTATTTCTATTACGTATTCTTCTTGTTTTTCTGCTTGTTCTTTCATTTTGCTATTCCCTCCTTGCTATTTCCTTTTTGCTATTTTACTTTTTTGTCAAGAATTTTTATATTGATTGTTTTAAACAAATTTTTTGTTGGTTACAATTTTATACTATTTTAAATCTAATATTATATCCCCATCTTTTTCAATATAATGTTCTTTCACTCCCAATTCATCCATCCATTTTCTTGTCTCTACTGTTTTCCAGTTTCCCGTATTGTAACCAGTTCCTGGATCGTTATCCCATAACCATTGTGGAGTTGGCCATAAACAGATTTTTGGTTGAACCGCTTCATAAACTTCCTTTCCTGCTCCATTTTGTCCGTGGTGTGCCATTTGCACAATATCAGCTTTTAATTTATCTTTTTGTGTTTCAAGTAATTTTTTTCCACTTTCTATCCCTGTATCTGCTAAAAATAATATGCTTGTATTATCTATATTCATTTTTATTACCATACTAGAATTGTTTATTGGGTTATCTGTAATTTCTGGGTTACAAGTTCCTAATATCTCACAATTTATATTGTCTATATCAATTATTTGATTCTTGCTTACATGTTTTATTTTATTTTTTATCTTTTCATTTTCTATTGTTTTAAAGAATTCTTCTATTTCTGGAAGCCTTTCTCCTGCATATTGCTTATACCAGTCTAGTTCATTTAATGTAACATATATATCATTAATTTCAATATCAGTTGTTTCCACTATTTCCATAAAAGCTTGCACATGATCCATATGCGGATGTGTTAAAAACCATACATCTACTCTCCCACCTAACTCTTCAATGTGATTTATAAGATTTGGTGCATCTTCTTTTAGCCCTCCATCTATTATAATTACTTTATCATTTTTAGTCTTTAATATATAACCCATCATTTGTCTTGAAGAATTATCTTTTAGTTGTATTAATTCTGTATTTCTTTGATTTGTAACTATATTAATAATTGCAGTTACTGCTATTAAACATATTAATATAATTGCTACTTTTTTTATTTGTATTCTATTTTTTTCTTTCACTATTATCTTTTCCTTACTATCTTTAATATTAAATATCTTACTTTAAATATTCCTTTTGATATTAATGGCATATTCATAATTAAAAAATTTTCTAAATAATACATAAATTTTTCTGTTTTATATAATTTATGAAAAGTTGTCCAATTTCTAAAATTAAAATTTTTCTTTTTTTCTACCATTTTAAAATAGTTATATGCTTCTGTATTTAAGTCTTGTAACTCTTTTGGAAATTTCTCATTATTTTTTACATAAGTACTAAATATTCCTAATTTTACATCAATAAATAGTTTCCTTACTTGCTCTAATTTTGAAAATCCATGCGATATTTTATCTGTTCCAATTTGGTTATTTCCATGTTGTCTATACTTAATATATTTTTCAGGCATATAAGCCAGTTTACCTTCCATCGATATAATAATTCCTAACCAATAATCATGTGGTACATATTTTGTCTTTGATGGAAATGGTAAAAATTTTTCTATAAATTTTTTCTTTGACATTACTGTACAGCCAGTTATGCAATTGTATAAGTAATTCATTTTGTATGTATTAATATATTTTTTAATTTTTCTATTTAGTAGCATAAAATCATTAAATGATGGAAAAATTGTATTTAAATCTTCATCTACTACTTCCAAGTCTCCAAATACTAAATCTGCATTTTGATTTTTTAATGTCTCATATGATTTTTCTATTTTTTCTGGTAACCATACATCATCTTGGTCTGATAACATATATATATCAGTTGTTACTTGTTTTAAAAGAAATTCAAAATTCTTGATATATCCTTGATTTTTTTCTTGATAATATACTTTTATCCTTTCATCTTTTTGTTCATATTCTCTTAGAATTTCTCTTGTATTATCTGTTGAACAATCATCTGAAATAATCAAGTTAATATTTTGATATGTTTGATTTAAAATACTATCAATTTGTTCTTTTAAATATTTTTCTCCATTATAGGTTGCAAGTAATACATCTATCTTTTCACTCATTTTTATCTATCCTATCTATGTTTTTAGTTTAAATATAAAATGATATATTTTATAATACATCTGCAAAATCTTTTTTACTTTTCTTAAAAATGTAATTTCCCCATACAAACATTACAATTGTAATTACCCAAAATATAATTGTATAAATCCAATTGTTCTCTGTTACAATATTGCTTGATATGAAGGAATCTCTAAATCCTGATACCAAATAATTAAATGGCATACATTTCATAATTGCTAAAATAGTTGGGTGATTTTCAAGCATTGATAAATTCCATACAACTGGTGTAAACCAGAAAAATAATTGCATCAAAATTCCTAGTAATTGAGAAAAATCCGGTACTAGAGTTGTAACTGCTGACGTAAATCTTGTAAATGCTATCATAAATGCATATGCTGCTATAATAATGTAAATCACTTGTAAAAAGTTTGGTATATAATGAAAAATGCATCCTACTACTATTGCTACAACAAATAAAAACAATGCTACAAAACTACTTGCTATAATAGAAATAATTGGTATGATATCTACTGGAAATACTACTTTTTTTACTAAATAGCTATAAGTTCTAATCGAATTGCTTGCATTTAGTATTGTGTCATTTATACATTGCCACATTGCCATTCCTGGTAAAAACCATACAACATATGGGTCGTTTCCTGCACTTCCTGTTTTTAAAATATATTGAAATACAATTACATAAGTAATCATAAATACAAATGGTTGCAAAAATCCCCATATGCTTCCTAAACTTGTATTTGCAAATCTATTCTTAAAGTCGTTTTTCCCTAGCGAGAACGCTAATTTTCTGTTTGTAAATATTGTTTTTATAAATTCCATAAATTGCTTTCCTCTCGTAATTTTTTATACATTTTTATACATTGTATATTCTATCCTTTATTGGCTATTTTGTCAATTATTCTGGGGTAATCGTTTAAAATTATTGATGTAAATTTATATTAAAATGTAAATAGCGCGAAGATAATAATATTTTTATATTTGAGAGTGAAATTGTGGGGACCGTTCAAAAATTCTCAAAAGTTT
>CANPZT010000002.1 GCA_947589135.1 uncultured Clostridia bacterium
GGAACTAGTAAAGGACGGTTGGGCAAGTATATATTATGGAATATTATTAAAGGCTAATATAATAATAAGTGGAGCACCACAATATTATATAGGTAATTACCTAAACACAAACGAATACCATAAAAAAATATTAAATTCAATTGTAAACGAAGAAAAAGGGGGGGGTGGGGTGTAAAATATTAAATGATAAATTACCTAAAATAATCCGTGAAAAAGATATAAGCAATATTAAATTTATAATTCATTACTCTAAAAAAGAACATACATACCAAGAACATATAAAATACTTATTAAAAGATTTAAACGAAAAAAATGCTAATATAAATGAAGATATATCAGAATATTCAGATCACAACGAAGTAGGAAAATATTTTAAAATATTATTAGTAAACATATTTGATAAAAAAGGAGACCAATTATGAAAAAAATTATGTTAGTTTTTGGTACAAGACCAGAAGCAATAAAAATGTGCCCTGTTGTAAAAGAATTAAAAACAAGAAATAATATAGAAACTATAGTATGTGTTACTGGACAACACAGAGAAATGTTAAAACAAGTACTTGATTGTTTCGGAGTAATACCAGATTATAACCTAGATATAATGCAAGATAAACAAACTTTATTTGATATTACTACAAATATTATATCTAAAATAAAACCTGTATTAGAAAATGAGAGACCAGATGTTATTTTAGTACATGGAGATACTACTACAACTTTTGTTACATCACTTTGTGCATTTTATATGCAAATTCCAGTGGGACATGTAGAGGCAGGTTTACGTACATATAATATATATTCTCCATATCCTGAAGAGTTTAATAGACAAGCAACTAGTATTATTGCAAAGTATAATTTTGCACCTACCGAAAAATCAAAACAAAATCTAATAAAAGAAGGAAAAAATCCATCTAGTATATATGTAACAGGGAATACTGCCATTGATGCATTAAAAACAACAGTTATAAAAAATTATAATCATCCTATTTTTGAATGGGTAGGCAAAGATAAATTAATTATACTTACAGCTCATAGGAGAGAAAACTTAGGACAACCATTAAAAAATATGTTTAGAGCAATAAAAAGAATAGTAGATGAATACGAGGACATAAAAGTTGTATATCCAATACATAAAAACCCAATTGTAAGAGAAACAGCAAGCGAAATATTTGGACAGACAGATAGAGTGAAGTTGATAGAACCACTTGATGTATTAGATTTTCATAATTTTTTAAATAAATCTTATCTTATATTAACAGATAGTGGTGGAATTCAAGAAGAAGCACCATCTTTAGGAAAACCAGTATTAGTTATGAGAGATACAACTGAAAGGCCAGAGGGTATAAAGGCAGGAACTTTAAAATTAGTTGGAACTGAAGAAAATAATGTATATACTAGTATAAAATTACTACTTGATAATAAAGAGGAATATGAAAAAATGAGTAAAGCATCAAATCCATATGGAGATGGCTTTGCTTCAAAAAGAATAGTGGATATTTTAGAATAGATAAATTTTTATGAAAATGATTAAGGATAAAGGAAAAAGTAAAATGAGTATTTTATATATAGAAACAAATCTATATTTTCATAAAGACATTGAATGGACCTGGTATGTAGATAATGAAAAAATAATAAATATATGGCATAAACACAAAGAAAAATGTAATAAATTAATTGTTATTGCACCATATGAAAAAAGTCTATGTATAAAAGATCAAAAGGATCTAATAAAAGTTGGAAATGTACATATATTAAAAGACAAAGGTATTGAACTAAATGAGTTTAAAGATGTATTTGATTATGAAACAAATACCATTGATAAAAAAGCAAAAAATGATATTATATTCTTAATTGAAAGAAATATATGTAGATCAGATATAGAACTAATAGTCATAAATTCTGAAGATACCTTTTATAAACAAATTGCTATAGATTTATGTACTAAGCATAATAAAAAATACATATTAGAAAATAACTAGATAATAGTTTAAATATATTAAAATCATAAATGTTCTAATTTTGAGAAGGTTTATGATTTTTTTTTATAAAAAAAGAGAGCAGACACAACCTAGTGCATCTGCTAAGATTTAGTAATCATATAAATATATGAATTTATTTATATTAACATATATATCACTAACTATTGATAAAATCAAGTATTTTCTTCATCTTCATCATCATTATTTAAAACTTCTAATCCTGGATATGCTGTATATAAAAATGGAATATCACAATTTATATTTTTTAACTCTCCCCCATCTGGAAATGCTAAAATTAACCTATCAGCTTTAGGGAGTGATAGGGGATAGGAATTAACTAGTTTTACAATTCCCTTTTCGTTTTCTTTATCTGCTACAATTATGTGATATAGCAAGTTTTCATTTGTTAAAAAAGTAATAAATATAGGCTCATAGCCTTGATGAAAATTAACATATCTACCTTTATATTTACACAAAATATCTAATGCTGTTAGCATTTTTTCATTGATTCTTTTAGTATTATGAACAAAAATATCACCTTTTTTACTTACCATATTACTTGCTAAAATGTTTTTAAAATTATTATTTTTATCATCATATAATATTTGTAATTGTTCTATTCTTGCACATCCAAAATCTTGTAAAAAATTGATTACTTTTATTTTATCTACCATAGGAATCCTCCTTTTATATTATTCTCATCAGATAACCATACAACATTTTCTTTTCTTGCTTAATTTCTGTTATTCTTATCAACACATTGTCAAGAAAATGTGGATAATTATTAAATCTTGCTGGAACTCTTACCAAGCAAGTTATATTTGTTACATCTAATTGGACTACTACCCCACTATTTGCTTTTGGAAAAGCAATAACTTTTCCTGTGTATTCTCCACCTTCAGTAATATATTTTCTTATATTTTTAAATGGATTTGGAATAAGGTCTTTTGCACTTAATACAAATATATTTTTTTGAATATCTAGTTCCTTAATTCTTACCTTAAGGTATTCACCTGGAGAATATAAATCTTTACAATTTAGAATGTAAGTATGCTGCAGGTTATTAGCTTTAATTATAACCTCTTTTCCAAATAGATCTACTACAATATGTTTAATACCTGCAGATAATATTCTTACCTTTACAATATCATTGACTTTCAATTTAGGTAATTCAATCTTTGATCGTAATTCCATAGCATCTTTTCTACTAGCTATAGCTATATTTGAGATTGTATCTATTTCCATTACAATAAAATCAATTTCTGCTCCTAGCATTCCTCTAATCATAGATTTGTTTATCTTTGATATTCCTAAATGAGTACTAGGAATAAGTATTTTTATATCTTCGTACCATACAATAGCACAAGAAATATTTTCTCCTTTTAATTTGTAGTATTCATCTTCTATTCCCGAGATCCTACCTGTTAAAATTCTCTTTTCTTCTTTGCTTCGCATAAGTTCCTTTAATGCTAATTCTTTCAATATCTCACCCCCAACTAAAAAAGCACTTACTTTTTTAAGTAAATGCTAGTGTTTTTTTAAAATAACATGTAATTTATACAGTACAATTAATTAATGCTAATAAAAAGAAAATTATCATAATAACTGTTATTATTGTTGCTATTATTTTTATAATTCTATCTAGTCTATCATTGTTTTTAAAAATCTTACAGAATAATACATATAAATATAGGCCTAATATAGCTCCTGTTGTATTTGTAATTAAATCTGTTATATCGCATAATCCAATTTTTAAAATATATTGACTCAATTCAAATATAAGGCTAACTGCAAATCCACTTATAATTATTGCTTTATTGTCAATTTTAAGCATCTTTAGATATAAACCTAATGGCATAAATATCAATACATTTAAGAATGTTCCCATTAAAGGGAAATAACTATTTTCATAATAAAATGGAACAAGGTGTATATGTACTATTTTATAAGGTGATGGTATAGAAAATTCAAGTTTAAATAATATTATCCAAGTTAAAAGTACGATGTAAACTATTAATAAAGACTTAAGCCATATATTAGTTTTTTCTTTTTCCACTATATTTCCTCCTACCATTACTTGCTAAAACAAATTATAACATACATTTAAAAATTATTCCACCCTAATTTTTCCTTCTTTTTAGGTGGCTTTTCCATATCTTTTTTCTTTACTGGTACTTTATCACTAACATTTTTTACCCATTTAGGATTATAGTCTGATATTGAACTATCTTTTAGTTTTTTTGCAAGTGGATGATCTTTATATATAATTTTATCTAATAATAATGGTTTATTTCCTCTTAAATTTACAAGTAATTTTGTTGAAGGTAGTCTCAATATCTCATCTACATTTAGTAGATTTCTTTTCAATGTTGATATATTTTTTTGTCCGTATTCTTCAATATCACCTTCTAGGGAATTTGACTTTCTTATAGAAGTAGTCTCTACCGTTGATACACCTATTAAATCGCAGAAATATTTAGCACTTAAAACATCGGTTACACCGTAAGTCAAGTCTTGTATCACAATTCCCTATTATTTCATCTGATAGACCATTTGGATATCTGTTTTGTATTTGACCTATATTTTGAAAAATTGGAATTATTGCAAGAGATCTACTTCTAACAGTACTGATTTTCTTGTTAAAATCAACAATAGCATTTGGCCCGTAAATTTGCAAATTCATCTAGTAAGAAAAATACTTCATTCTCACACTTTCCATCAGGCCTTGAATCTGCATAGCGAACTAATTTAATAAACAAAAATGTATAAAAAAGTGATGCCAAAAAATCTGCTGTTGATTCCATATCACTAGTAATAGTATAGTAGATACATGGCTGCTTACCAGGGAGTGTTAAATCAATGTCTGTTTCAGATGTTAGTTTTTGCAAGTCTTCATTCTGGAACATTTGTAGTCTAGTACCTAAACCAGTTATAACACTTGCTTTTATAGTATCAGAACCACTTGCAAATATGTTGTATGACATACGAGCTGGGCTATCAGGTGGCATCTTTTTGAACATATTATCAATTTCTCCAATATCACCATTTGCGATATATTTATAGGCATTAGTAAGATTATTTTTATCAGATATTGTTTCTAAAAAATAGAATTCAAATGCTTTCAAAAGATTTTCTTCAGCTCTTGGCCAAAATTCATCTCCACTTTTGCCATGTCTTTGAGTGTTAGAAATAATTACATTAGCACTTGTTTGAACATCAGTTATATTCTCGTTTTCTTGCAATGGATTCCATCTATCACTATGCCTCATATCTTTCAAATTTAATACTTTTACAACATAGCCACAACTCTTAAAGTAGCTTGATGTTTTCCTATAAATCTCACCGTTTAGGATCTGTTACAATAATTGATTTTTTATATTTTGAAAGTTCCAATAAATTTGTTAATAAGAATCCTATTGTTTTCATGCTTCCAGAACTACCAAAAACACAAATATTTTTATTAAAATAACTTTCAAACGGTAATCTTACAATTTTATTATTATATTTTCCTAATATAATACCAGGTTTATCAAAGGATAAAACACTTGTTATCTCATCTTCAGACATCCAATTTGCTGTTCCATATGTTCCATCTTCTGTTTTAAAATTAATGCCTTTATTTTCGTTTTCTTTTTTGAATAGGACAAGTAATATATCTAATATAATAAAAATCGAAATAAGGGCAATTATGAAGCAAATAAGAATATATAAATTATTAGTTAGAATAATATTTTTTCCAAAACATTGACTTAAGATTTTAAAATAATTTTTTACATTAAAATCTATAATTATATTTAAGATAAAACAAAAAAATAAAAATATGGCAAAACATATTTTTTTAATCATAGATATTTCGTTCTTTATCAATATATTCTTCCAAGTCTATAATAGTGTAATTACAATTTGGAAGTTCTTTTCTTATTTGTTCTTCTATTTCTTTGCTGCAAATAATATCAGCATTTTTATTCTTGTTTTCTCTTAAAAAATATTTAATCTTTGTTATTTTTTCAGTATCAATAAAGTAAAAATTTGCAATATATTTACTCTTATTGTCTGTATAATCACAAAAGTTATATTCACTTAAAAATACTTTGTTTTTATATATTTTTTGTATTAATTCAGACCAATTTATACTATGTAGGTATTTTAGTTTTTCTCTATTAGTATTTGTGTCTTCTATTATCAACACTTTATTCATTCCAAAAGAAAAATCATTAATATTTATCCTGTTTATATCATTAACCAATACAATGATATTTCTATATTTTTTTTCTTTCTGTATATCATATATGACAGATGTTACATATCTATTATCGTGTTCTTTGGATATGTGATAAGCTAAATAATCAATTCCATTTATCTCTAGCACTCCTATAAATCTTCTTGCTTTTATTGTAAACATTTCTTTATCTTTCAAACAAAAGGAAGGAGTAAATTTTATTGTACTTGCTTTATTAAAAAAAGCACCTAATCCACTTATATATAACAATCTTGAATAGTATTTTTGATTTCTATTTACTTTATTATATTTGAAATTAAATAGTTTAGTATATTCTATACCTAACTCATCTAATATAAGAGTTTGCTTAGTCCTTCTTAAATATTTCTTTTTTATTAAACTTGTAATTCTTTTTCTATAATATTTTTGTGTACTAAAGAAATACTTTGCATCATTTACATTTAAATACTGATATTTAGCTATAAATTTTATTAAAGATATTTCTTCATTGCCATTTGGAAAATAATTCAAAAAAATCACCTCCACATCAATTTTAAAATTAAACTTAAGTAGAACTTTCGTAGGATATTCGACAGCTTTTGCAGTCGACTACCTACTACCACGCGTTAAAATGGAGCATAAAAACTTTAAAACCTTTGGTGTTAACTACTTTGCTTTTTTCTATACCTGTCGCAAAATTTTTTTTATAAATCTTTCAAAATTCCCTACTTTTTTGTACTGTAATTTTCTAAAAATTCATTAACATTTTTGCTATCAAAAACATAAATTTCTGTGTGAGGAATTTCTGAATATTCACCTCTTGCACAATAAAACATTTTTGTCATATTATCATCTTTGATAACATTGGATAAAATTAATGCATCAGCTATCGGTTTTATAAATTTATTATCAATATCCCAACCTAGTATCTTATCAAATACTTTTATATATATAAACACCTCTTTATTAAATAATCCTGCAAAATCCTTTGTTATCTCTGCAATATTCAATAAAATTCTTTTATAAGTATGTGTTTTTAAATTTTTATATGATGGCATTACTTCAGGAACATATATTTTTAATATATCATCCTTTAATTCAGCCTTATATTCATTATCAATAGTTTTTATTTTTTCATATTCAAATTCTACATCTTTATTATATAATTTTATTTCAGCTAGTATGTTATATCTAGTCTTTTCTAAGTTACGCAAAAAATTCTCTATTTGAAAATCTGTCAAACTTGAATTTTGTAGAATTGAATTTATGCTTTTTTCCAATGTATTTAATTCTTTTTTTAATTTTTCATTTATAATCATTTAAAAGTCCTCTCTTTAAAAGATTTGAAGGGCCTTTAAGAAAGGAAACTCTTTTTATTATTCTTCTTCGCTTTCAGAATTTTCAATAAATTCATCATAAGCTTTAAAAATTGTTTCTGTTAATTCATTTCTTATATTTGTATTTAATGGATGACATACATCTCTATAAGATTTTCTTTTTTCATTTACTAATAATCTTGATGGCATTGAAATAAATCTGCCTGATTTCTCCGTTTCTAATAATGTGATTCCTCTAATAATAAAAATATTGTCTAAAATAACGTTTGCATAGGCCAATACTGGTCCTCTCTTTTTTGCTTTAAAAATTCTAATATTTGTAATTTCCATAATAAAAATCCTCCTATAAATTTATTTTGAAGGACAAATTTATAAAGGATATTATATTATTCTATTTTCCTGTTTTAGGTAGTACTGTCTCGTGTTTTTCTTCTGGTATATGAACAACTGTAGTCCAGTCACTATCACTTTCAGCAGTTACACCATAATACATACCAATTGTTTTAGTATGGTTTGTGAAAGTTTCTCCATCTTGTAATGTGTCAAGAGACTTACATTGCATTGTAGGACTTATACTTTCTTTAAATCCTACATCTACTTTTCCAAAATCATACATTGTTTCAGTAATGTACTCATCTTCGCCAAGTTCTAATGTTGTAAAATCTAAATTGTAATTCTCTTGTGTACTTAGATTTTCTTTGAATAAAATATAATCTTCTGACTTATTTGTTTTATAATATACTGAATAAGTTAAATCTTGATTCCAAGTACCTGTTGTCATTGTTTCTAATCTTATATAATCTGTTGGAATATAATCAACCCATTTGAAATTCTCTAAATATACATTTGATGCATTACCTACATTACTAAATACATAATCAACCTTTTCTCCTGGTTTAATCTCTGATGTTCCCTCTTTATCTACTGTAACCTTAATATCTACACCATCATTTTCTATTGTTAAAGGTATAGTTTCATGATTTTTTACAATTTCAAATTCATAAGTATTTTCATTTAATAAATAGTAAACAGAGCCTGTTTCTAATTCTTTTAAATAGTATTTTCCATAAGGCAATAATTCGCTTTTGGCTTTTCCGTTTTCATCTGTTATAAGTGTTCCAACTAGTTCATCATTTTCGTTATAAATTCCAAATTTAGCATCCTTTAAAGTTTCTTTTGTTTTACTATCAACTTTTGTTATTTCTACATAACCTTTAATTTTTTCATTTTCAAATGTAACTGATGTTATTTCATCTTGTTTTAATTGTACTTTTTTAGTTTCTTCAGTTAGTACATATTCCTTTCTAGTTGCTCTTTCAACTGCTGTATATTCTTGGTCGATAGGTAATCTCTTTGTTGTAGCTTCACCATTTTCATTAGTAACTATTGTATCAACTACATTTTTATTTTCATCTAAAATATCAAAAGTAACTCCTTCTAATAGAACCTCATTATTATCTAAGTCTACTTTAATTACTTTTATTTGTCCCTTCTTCTTTTCGTTAGTAAATGTCATTTCTGTAATTTTGTCTTGCTCTAAAATAGCTGTTTGTGGCTCATTATTTAATACATACCATTCTCCAGTTTTAGTTTCTTGAACTTTGTATTGTTGGTCTATTGGTAATCTTTTACTCGTAGCCTCTCCGTTAGCATCTGTAACAAGTGTATCTACTACATTTCCTTTTTCATCATAAACATTGAATTCTACATTTGGTATTCTAATTTCGTTATTATCTAAATCCACTTTTATAACTTTAATTTGACCTTTCTTTTTCTCATTTTCAAATGTAATATTTTCAATTTGGTTTTCTTTTAAAGTTATTGTTTTTTCTTCATCTGATAATACATAATTTTCTAAAGTTTTAGATTCACGTAATTTTAATTTTTCAAAATCTCTTACAGGATATTTACTTGTAAGTGCTTCACCATCTTTATTTGTTACAATTTTTTCTAATACTTTATTGTTCTCATCAAGTACTTCAAATTCTACACCTTCAATTTTTGTTTCATTATTATCTTTATCTACTTTTATAACTTTAACTTGTCCTTTTTTCAATTCATTTTCAACTACTACATCCTTTGTTTTGTTCCATTCAACTTTAACTTGTGTATTTTCTGCTAAGTTGTACCATTTATTAGTTTCTTTTTCAATTAATGAATAATCTGCAACTCTTAGATTTTCAATATATATCTCTCCATTTACATTAGTACGATAAGTTCCAATAACTTTCTTTTGTTCATGAGAATATAAATCAAATTCTACATTTCCTAGTGTTACTTTGTGATTATCTTTATCTACTTTATAAACTTTTAAGTTTCCTCTTTTTCTTTCATTATTAATTGTTTGTACTTTTTGATCTACAAAACCTAAATTAATCTTTTGCTCATTTGCATTTAAAATATAATTCTCGTTTGTTTGTATCTCTTTTGCAATAATAGTTCCTGGTCTTAATCTTTCAACTGTTATTTCTCCATTTTGGTCAGTAGTATAATTTCCAATGTTTTCTCCATCTTCATATCTAAAATTAAATACTACTCCTGGAACTTTATAATAATTAAATTCTGCATCTTGTTTTATTATTTTTATAGTAGATTTGTGAGTATTAATAGTAAATTCAGTAATTCCTTGTTCATCAGCCATTGGGTCAAATGTCAATGCATAATCTTGCCAACTTGAATTTGGTGCTACCCCATAAAATATAGGATATGTCTCACATTTTGCTCTTGCTGATATTGTTACATTTATGTCATTTTTAACTTTATCAGTCGGAATTGCTATTTTAAAATGTTCGTTACCACTGAAAGTTCCTTTTTCTTGATTATTCATATCTACTATTTTTGAACCTTCTGGAAGCCCATTTGTAGCTGTTATTGTATATTCGCCCATATTAACAAAACTTGATACACTCATTTCTTGATAACAATAATCTCCATTTTTCACTAAATCGCCTTGTCTATTTATTGTAACGTTTGCTGATTGTGGAGTTCTTGAACCATTTCTACCTTCATTTACTAAATTAATTATTGCATTTTTTATTTGCTCACCTCTAGTATCTTTACCATGATATCTAGTTTCTGGGTTATAGCCATAAAGCACACTATATACCGCTTGTTTAGTAGCAACAAAAGCATCTTCATCTGTGCTACAACCCATTTGACTAGCAGTCTTATATGGAAAACCTGCTGTGATCGTTCTCCATACATCTACTCTATCCAACAATGTCGAAATGTCAACAGTATATGGAGCTTCATCACCTACACCATGTTTATTTCCATCTAAGCAATATGCAGGATGAGTTTTTCCTTGATAATTATATCCTACATAATGTGTTATAAGATCAGACCATGCATTTTGTTTTGTATCCCAGAATTGTAAATGTCGTTCACATTCACCAAAATCAAGTATTTGTGCACTATCTATTTGTACTGCTGACACTATTCCACTAAAACTATTAATTAAATAAATAATTAATAGCAAAATATAAATTATCTTATTTCTTCTTTTAATCATTTCTTACCTCCTAAAAAAGAACACTATTTAAGTGTTCTTTAAATTTTTATTTTATAATATAAAACTTTCTGTCCATCTTAACTCGTTACCAATATAATAATCACGAGCATATATTCTTATAGTTCCAAAGCTATTTATTATTGCATTTTTTACTCTAGTCTCAGTAAATGTAAATCCTGTCGTTTTATTTACAATAGATGAATCAACTACTATATTATATCCTAACTTTTTCATATAACTTGATGGATTAGCATTAATAATATTTTTCATCTTACTTATAATTGAATCATTTATTTTAAAACTTTCTTTATTTTGATTTAATGTTTGTGTATTAGTAGTAGATTGTGTTTGTGGTCTAGCTTGGGACTGAGACTGAGTTTGGGCCTGATTTTGAGTTTGACTTTGACTTGAAGCTTGACTTGGAACTTGAGTTTGAGTTTGACTTGCTATACTTGATTGTGTCTTTGTTTCTTGCATCTGTATTTTAGAATTTGTTTTCTCACTTTCTTGTTGTTTACTTTCTTGTGTATTTTTATCTACTGATAGATTTACTTCTTCTTGAATTTTAGTATTATTTGAAACAGAGTTACTTTCTTTGTTTATAATAGAATTGTCATTATCAACATTTTCTATATTTTCTTCAATAGTATTCTCACTAATAGATATATTTTCGTTTTGTACTTCTACTATAATTTCATTTTGTTGCTGTGATACTTCTACGTTTTTTTTATATTGATTATGTACAATAAAAGTAACACCAATTATACACCAAATAAATAAAATTATAATTAATATTTTTTTCTTTTTCATAAAACATCACCTCTTTATAATAAAAGAATATCATCTTTTACAAAAAAAGGAAATGCTCAAGAAAAAAATTTTTTTTTTACGTTTTTTATATTTCTATTGCTTGAACACATAATCTTTTTGAAGGTTTATTTTTTACACAAGTAATTAAAGTTATTATATTGTCTTGTGTATTTTCTAGAACTGATGTATCTGTATCTTCTATTTGTCTAATATCACTTACTCTATAATTCTTTTTACCAAAAATACAAGTATATTCTATATTGTCTCCCTTTTCCAATTTATTTAAGTTTTTCCAGACATTATAGTAATTATGACCTGCTAAACATACATTTCCATCTATAAGTGGACTGCTTTTAAAATGGCCTATTCCTTTATCTAAAATATCCATTGTTGTACCTTCAAAAATTAGTCCTTCATATTTTATTTTTTCTATTTTAATAATACCAATTACATTATTTCCATCAATCTTCACATACAAATCATTTGCATCTTTAATATCTTTATTTTTTTGTATATTATTTTCTTCTATTATTTCATAAGTCTTATTTATAATTCTATCTTTATTTGTTTTTTTTAATAAAAATATTGCTCCAATTAATAATACTAACACTATTAGTATAATAAAGGTTATTATACATCTTTTTTTCATAATGTCCTCCTAATTTATTTTTTTACCGATATCTTTATTCCAAGTGTTGATTAAATTTTGTTTTTCAGAATTTGGTATAATAGCTACTCTAAATGCTGACATCGGCATATTTTGCCTATACATTGCCTCTTGTCCATTGCTTTTTGTTTCTAACCATCCAACATCTGAGACATAAATTTGATAAACTATTGAAAAATTTGAATAATCTTTTAGAGCCAGTGTTATTCCTGAAATTCCATATTTATATTTTTGAAGATTCTCTTCAGAAATTGGATTATTTCCATTTATATCTGTTCTCATATCTGCATTTATTCCAGCTCCTCCAAATTGGAAAAACTTTTTATTATTTATAGTTACTAAATCAGATGAGTTCATTGATTTCCAAGATGTACTACTTGGATTATAGCCATAACTATAGACCATTCCAGAATCCATACAAGTAGCTCTTGAACCTGGACCCCAATAATCATAAACATATGCTCTTCCTAAAACGAAATCATTTGATGCATATCCTTCAGTTCTAAAAGATAATGCTTCAGTTTTAAAAATTGGATTTGTCAAAACTGATTGCTTTCCTGCTATATCATAATTTCCATAACCATAACTCCATCCAATATTTGAATTATGTGATGCATAAATTAATGTTATATATGTTGCTCCAGATACTGAAACTGTCGTTGTTGTTTTATTTCCAGCTAAATCTGATAATGTTATTTCATATGATACATTACTTATAAACTCTTTATTCAACTTTTTAGAATCAGAAGATATATTCCATCCATTTGTAGGTTGTATTTTTTCGTTTGCTGTTAATATTGCATTTATCTTTCCATTACTACTATTTTGTTGACTATAAGTAATAGATGGCTTAGTATTATCAATCGTAATTTGTGTATTAACATTAGTTATTCCGTTTTTGTTATTTGCCGTATCTAATGCAAAACCATTTTCAAATATTAATGTCAATATACCATCACTCTGAATATTAGTTAATTTTAAATTATATATTTTTTCTTTTGAATTATTACTTTCTAAAGTCCAGTTTTTTGTTAGATTAGCTGTATTCTGCCCAACTTTAATTGTAACTTTATTTAAATCTATATTTTTAATTTCTATATTATCAGTTATTTTAAATTTTAAGTTTATTTCTTTAGTTGAGTTAGCATATGATGTATAACTAGTATTTGAATTAGTTATTGATGTACATTGAATTGTTGGCACTATTTTATCAATATTATTTACTTTTACATCTATAGTTTCTTTATTTCCAGCTAAATCATATATATCAAGTTTTTCACTTTGATTTTCGGTAAATGTTTTTGTCAGTGTTTTTCCATCAGATGAGAGATTCCATCCACTCTTATTTTTGACTTTCTCATCACTTGTAATAGTTACTACAACATCCCCATTTGTTAAAGTTTCTGTGGAATATGAAACTTTTAATTTTGGTGGAGTTCTATCTAAATTTGTTTCAATTATTAATATTTCAGAAGGTCCTAATACATACTTTGCTAAAACGCTTTTTCCACATATAAGAATTAAAATAAAAATTAAACAAATCCACAAAATTTTAAATTTAATATTTTTCAATATCTTAACCTCCTTCCGTAGTTCCTAATATAGACATAAGAAATCTATAATTTGTATTATTTGTTGCATCATACGTATCTGTAATATCGTCATTTGTATTAAAATCCCAAAACCAATCAATTTTTAAAGTCTTAGTTGAATTTTTAGAAATTTTTCCATTTACACTTTGTGCTAATTCTTCTACTGAATTATAAATATTACCATTTAACTTAAATTTTAAATTCGTAGGCTTACTTGTTTCTTCTTTTACTTGCATTTTATAGAGCATATCTTTGTTTCCATTTTTTGTACTTATTACAACATAAAAACTGCCATATGAACCAGGATAAATTATATTTTTATCGCTTACTTTATCAGTTAAATCAACACTTTTAAAGTTTCCGTTTTCATAGTTTATATCAAAAACATACTTTATGCCTTCCAAATCTACATCATAATTTACAGTTTCTTTTATTATTTGATTGAAATTAGTATTATTTTTACAAAAAAACAATATATAACTAAACAAGATAAGAAAAGCAAATAAAAAAAGCCATATTAACCATAGCTTACTTATTTTTATATCTATATAATAAATTTCTTCATTTTTATTAATAAATTTTATTGTATGTTTCCCTGATTTTTTATACTTTTTACCATTTTCTAATTCTTCTAATTTATTATTATCTACAATAAATGCTTTTCCTTCAAAGTCTAGTTTAATATTTTTATAATATTTGTTTATTTTACTTTGTATTTTAGGTATTTTATCATTTATATATATACCAAAATAATTATTATCTTTTTTATTCATTTCTTTCTCCTAACTTTGATTAGCACTAGCTTTTATAAAAATATTTTCTCTTATATCTGTTGTTGCATCTGTTCTTTCTCTATCATATCTAACATTTAGTCTATATGAATGTGTTGTATTACTATTTTGTTTAAGTTCTATTAATCCTGTCTTTTGATTATTTAATCCTATAACTTGATTATCTTTATATAATGTTAAAATTATTGAAGGATCAAGTTTTGGAGTAATCTCAATGGTATATTGTAAATCTGTTTGACTACGATTATTATTCATATCGAAATTTTTTATTGTAAAATAGTAATCTACTTCTGTATGTTCATCATTTAAAACCTTTTTTTCTGAATTTTCCATTATAAATATAGGAGTTGCAACTTCTGTATTTGAGTTTCCAGTAATTTTAGAAAAAAAGTTTGAAAATGTATTTCTATATGAAAGAAGAACAATTAAAGTAACTAAAAGTGCTAATATAAATATTAAAATTTTAATTATTTTTTTCATTGTACATTCCTTTCTTTAAAATTTTCATTATTATAATTATTAACATTATAATAACTATTCTTTTTAAATATTTTCTTTTTATTACTAATATAACTTTTCCTTTTACATTCTCAATTTTTACATGTTCTTGATCTTCACTATTGTTATTATCACCTTTTGTTATAAAACAATTATCACTTTTGCCTATGATTCTATGAGTAACTAAATATTTACCTTCGTAATTATAAGTAATAATATCTCCAACTTTATAATTATCTGTTTTTAGTATAACTACAAAATCATTAACATTAAGTTCTGGATACATACTACCAGACTTTATCATTAAAACTCTTATTTTTATATTATTGTTTATATTATTTTTCTTATTTAATACAATAAAAATATCTAAAAGCAGTATAATAACAATTAGTAGAACAAAGAATATTTTTAAAATCTTATTCAAATTAATTATTTGCTGTTGGATTTACTTGTGTTCCAGTTATTATCACATCAAATGTAAAAGTTTTTCCTGCATCATTAGTATCTATTTCATCATTTTTTGTTATTTCAGCTTCAGAATTTCCTGTTTCATATTCCCAATCCCAATTTATTGTTAGTGTTTTAATTCTTTCGTCATTTAATCCTATTCTTCCTTTTAGAACATCTTGTAATCCTTCAAGTGTTGATGCTGTTGTTCCATCATATGTAAATTTTAAATTGTTTGGCTTGTCTTTACAATTGTCAAATGTTATAGCATAATCTATTGCGACATCCGAATCTGTTGTATCTAATACTATATCGAAACTTCCGACTAGTACCTGGTGCAATTTTGTTTTCAACTAATTTTTCTTGATTATATGTATTGCTTAATTTTATATTAGCAATTCTTTTTGTTTCGTTATTAGCCTTAAAAGACCATCTCGCAACAGTTGCATTTCCCTCACCATCTATTTTAGTAAAATATTTAGAGTATGTATTTCCTCCAATTAATCCTAATGTTGCAACAGCAGCTAATATAGTTGTATATGCTGTTGCTTTTTTAAATTTTTCTTTTAAATTTTTATTCATAGCAATCTACCTTTCTTTTTAATTTTTTTTTTATTTTCTATCTTTTGTAATTTTCTTTATCAGAGCATATAACCACCTCCTAAAAAAGAACTAGAATATCTAGTTCTTACAATTCTTTTATATATTTTGAAATTTTAGAAAATGGAGTTGGATTTGATACTTTTTCACATATCTCATCTAAAGTAAAAGGATCAAAAACTATGTCATAAATTCCTAAAATTAAAGCATCTTTTAATTCTTTTACTTTTTCATTTTCTAAAATAAGAATAACTTGTATATTTTTTTCTCTAACTTTAAACATAAAGTCCTTAAAATTATATTTGTTAGGTTGTAGTGTCGCAATTAAAACAGTTGCCTCTTGTTCTTCTAATATATAATCAGGATAATAAACAATTCTACTATCTTTAATTTTTTTACTTAAATCTCTATCAAGTTGTTCATTATCCGTAAATATTAAGACCATTTATTATTACCTCCTTTATTTAAAATAGTCTTCTGGGTTAGCAAAATTCCCATTTATTCTTATTTCAAAGTGTGCATGAGGACCTGTTGAATAACCAGTTGAACCAACTTTTAATACAGCTTGTCCTTGTGTTACTATTTGATTTGTCTTTACTAATATTTCGCTGCCATGAGCATATAAAGTTACTATTCCATTTCCATGATCTATCATAACCATATTTCCATAAGCAGAATTGTAAGCAGCTTTTATTACTACTCCATCTGCCATAGCAACAAACTTTGCTCCGAATTGGTGCTGATATATCAGTACCACTATGCAATTTATATACACCGAGTTATTGGATGTGTTCTCATACCAAAATGAGATGTTATAGTTGTATATCCAGGTATTGGCCAAGTAAACATACCGAGTAGGAACCAAACCTTTTCCATCTGTTATAATTGTGTCAGAAGAAGAACTCCCTTGTAACCACGATGTATTTTCTTCTCCTTCATAATAACCATTAGAAGCCTGAATAATAACTTGTACATCTATATCAATATCATCTTGCCTAATATGTAATTTATTTTTTAAGAATTTTTCTAATCTTTCATATTGTTTTCCTATTAGTTCTTCATTTGTAAATACTTTTTTTGTAACTTTAGTATTGTCTTTTTCAATTGTTTTTTCTTCATAATTATATTTATAATGTCCCATAATTGTATCGCTTTCTACTAATATATATGCCGTTTCTTCTTTATTAGATATACTTTCTTTTCCATTTTCATCTTTTGTTATTGTTTCTGTTTTTATTTGCATTTTTTCATATTTAAAGGTGCTTTCAAAATTTGATGCAATTTCATTTAATAGCATTTCGTTAATCTTTGTATTATCTGTCATGTTTTGAAAAGCCATAATAGCATATAAATGCGACCATTGTATCTCTTTATCAGTTTCTCTACTATCTATATCAAGTAAATAGTTTGTTAATTCATTATCTTTATAATTATGACATGTATTTAAATATTCTGATTTTTGTATGCATTTTTCTTTTAATTGCAATTGTTCTGGTGTCATTAAAGAATTATCACTTTGAACTTCTTGTATAAAAATAGCATCTATTATGCTACAAATAGCAAAAAATAATAAAGCTATGATTAAAATAAAAGGTAAAAATGGCTTTATTGCCTTAAAGACTATTTTCTTTACTTTTTGTTTAGCCTTACTTTTAGCCTTATCCTTTAGGTTCATTTTTATCACCTATTTTCTTTATAGCTTTATCGCTATTTATTTTATTAACATATTCTGTATTATCAAATTTTCTTCTACTATCATATAAAGATTTGTTGTAATTACCTTCTACCATTCTTGATCCTATATCTAAGTATGCTTTTGTAACATTTAACCCTGTTTTAGCAACTTTTCCAATAGATGATTTGTAATTATTTTCATTATTTGATGTAAACTCTTTATTTTCTCTAGTTAGTGTCGGTTTTGATATCGTTAAGTTATCTTTTTGTTTTGGAATAACATTTCTAATTGGATTTATATTTCCGTTATAATCTTTTTCATCACTTAAATTTATACTTGGATTAATAACATTCTTTGCTCTAGTAACGAATCCTTTTAAAGCACTATTATTATTGTTATTATTGCTATTTGTATTTTCTGTCTTTATATTTGATGTTGGAGAATTAAACTGTTCTCTTATTGCACTTATGCCATAGCCAAGCATAGAACCCATTCCTACCACACGATTTGCCATTTGTTCATTATCTATCCCTGCAATCCTTGAAGTTAAATTTTGTAAACAATTTTGTAAAGCATCAGCAATAGGAAGAATCATCATCGCCCAAATAAGTGAAATAGCCCAACCTCCACCACTTGGTAAAAATGCTAAATATATAAGAAATAGAAAACAATATATAAATTGCATAAAAATATTCATAATAATTTGTCCTGCCCAAATACTAGCAGCAGTAACATTTTTATTAATAATCCAAAGTCCACATGCAACTGGAGTAAATATGGTAAAAATAATAATAGTAAATTGTCTTACAATAAATTTAATATTTAATTTCACAAATAAATATATAAACATTGCAATTACTAGAGCTGTTGCGATTGCATTTCCTGTCTTTATACTTGTTAGCATACTATTTCCTAATAACCCATCAAGCGATCCGTGAGATGCAGTTACTAATAAATGGACCAATCCATTATTAAAAAATAATAGAAATCTAATAAAAAAAGGCGCTAAAAATATTGCTACTCCTCCAAAACATAGTCTTAATAAGCTTTCTTTTGCTTCATTTTTTCTTGCAGTATTCATACCAGCATATATTATTTTGTATGCTAAAATAAAAACTGCTAATAATATCAAACTACCAGATATAATTGCAAAAATTTTGTACCAATCCATTGTCTTTTTCCACAATTCTTCAGTAAATGGGGATAAGTCATCATTCTCTGTATTATTATTGAATATTAACTCATCATAATTTTTAAAACCTACATTTGCAGTTTCCCCAGTAGTAAAGTCAAATACTGTTTGTGCAATTCCACCAATACATTCTGCAATTATTTTTTCAAATAAAGAGCCATCTTCCTTTTTTATTTGATCTTTAAATTTAACTTCATTACTTTCGCCAAAGCAAATAGGAGATAAGAAAAAAAGAATTGCAATTATAATTGCACAACTTTTCAATATTTTTTTCAAATTATTCCCTCCTATGAAGGGCACTAAATTTTTTAAATTATCACTATATTATTTTAAGTAAATACAAAATTTTTCTCATAATCTGTAATTACAAACTTAATAGCTGTAACACTATTATTAAGACTTATTACGCATTCTCCAGGACTTGCAGTAGTTAGAAAATTCTTCGTTCCTTCAGATAAGTTAAAGAATTCTACAACGCCATCTACAGAGCCAGGAGACTGTTTAAATAAATATCTAGTAGAACAAATATTAATAATTGTTTTTCCGTTCTTCACAAGATAAAAACTCATCAATAAATTGACTACCAATAAACAATGGTACATTATATTTTCTACCTCTACGAGCCACATTTACTAAAAATTCTGCTGATTCTTGATATTTTAAAAACAACCAGGCTTCATCACAAACAATTATCTTTCTTTTTTCTCTATTTCTTAATACAAATTTTTGCCATACCCAAGTAAGTATAACAAAAGAGGCATATAATTTTGTAAATTCATCTTTTATTTCAGACATATCAAAATTAATAATCTCTGCATCTGATGTAATTTTACTTTCACAATCAAAAATTCCTAAAGAATTACCACGAAGAAAAGGAACTAACAATTCTGCAAGTTCGTTACAATTATTTCTTTCTTTTAATTTTTTTTGAAAGTCAGTTAAAGTTGGCATTTTTTTTGGAATCTTCCCTATAACATATTTTCCATTATCAAGTTTTCCACCTTTTTTTTCGAAAAGAGAATCAACATCAGTTGTAATTCCGTCTTTCTGCATATAATTGATTTACTATAATTTCTATTTCAGTAATTTCTGTTCCATTTAAAGTTCTACCCATATAATTTCTACATATAGTAGCTATTAAAGCTCTTATTTCTGCTACTTTATCCAATATATTTAAAAATTGTTTATTTCCTTTAGTATCCGGTTCTAATTCAAATGGGTTTATTCCAGCACTTTCTCCGTTGAGTAATTTTTATTACTTTTCCTCCAAGCATTTTTGTAAGGTTTGTGTATTCTCCGTTCTACATCTATAAAAAAAGCACCACATCCAGTAGTTGCAATATTTCTTGCCGTCAATGTTTTTAATGCTACACTTTTTCCACCACCACTTGTACCACAAATAAATACATGTGGATTTGGAAGAGCCGGAGGTCCTATAAATGTATCAATATATATAGGAGCATTTGTGTATATATTTCTACCTATAAAAATTCCCTTATCATGTGAAAGATTTGGATTAGAAATAGGAATTAAAGTTGCAATTCCACCAGCTACCATATTACGTTCATAATTATTAATAGGAATTTCTCCAATAGGTAACATAGTTTTTAAACCTTCTAATTGTCTGAATGTTAATGTTCTTATCATTGCTGTTTTTTTGTTTAATTCACTTTCTAATATCTTTGTTTTTTCATTTAATTCTGATAAACTTTCAGCATTTAATGTAATAAATATTGTTGCAAAAAATAATTTATCTTGATTTGTTTGTATTAACATTCGCAATTCTTCTAAGTCTCCTATTTGCTTTTCTAACTCTGGCAAATGCAATATATTACCCTGTCTTGAATATGTTGTATACTCTGATTGGCTCTGTACTAACTTTCTAGTTAATTGATTAATAATATTACCATTAATAGAAGGTTCAATTTTTACAGAAATATTTATATCTCCTATATTAAATAAATCATCTAACCAACTAACCCAAGTTTGTTCTGGATATATTGTCATTACAAATATTCTAGAATATTTATTATATCCTAAACATAGATAATCACTTTTTTCTTGTAAAGTATCAGGTAAAAGTAAATCCATAATATTTGGTACATTATTAAAAATATTGATGTTTTTTTTATTTCGCTTTTTGCTTTTTCCCAACATATAAATTTTTTCCTCCTTCCTTTAATGAACTAATATTTAAATTAGAATTTTTATTTAATTCTCTGTAAATTAAGTTATATAATTCATTTTCATCTAATATGTCACACACAATTTTTGCTCTTATTAGACTACCTCTAAAAGATGTAGATCTTCGGTTTAATTCTTCTATTGCATCTTTATATAATCCATCATAGCTTATAATTGCATAGTTTTTTACAACAGAAATAGTCCTATTTTCCATTAAACTTTCTAAATATTTTATTAGATATTCTTTGTAATTCTGTATTTTAAAATTTTTTGAATTATTTTGCTTTATCAATGATATTGCTTTACTTGTATCTATATACTCTGTTGTAGAAAAAAATTGAATTGGATAATCTATTGCTAGAGCTGTTTGAATTAAGATATTTTCTATAGAATCTTGTTCACTATTTGATAACATATTATAGTCTATATTTCCTAATTTGATTATACTTGAATATCTATTACCAAGGCATATGATATTATCTTTAATTTTAATTTGTAGAATATCTGACAATTGCTTTTTAGTTTTTTTAGTCTTCTTTTCTTTTTCTTCTTGCTTATAGTTTTGTTTTATTTCATAATTGATATTTTTCTTTTTACGATTTAGATACAATGCAGTTCCTATAATAAATAAAACACTTAGTACTAAAAATACTATCATTAATATCATTTACAACACCTCTCATATACAAAATTTTTCTTACGAAATAGATATTTAATTGCATAAAAAAAGAACTTATCAAAGTTCTGCTCATTAATTTTTAAAAATGCACACAATAAGAAAAATATTGAGAATATAGAAATAAATATAACTTTAATAATTATATTTATTGGAATCGTTAAAACTATTAAAGATGATGCACTAATCATTAGGTATAAAACTTGTCTTAAACTTAAATATCCTCCAAATATTTTTTCTTCTCTTTTAATATCAAAGGGAATTTTAAAAACTCTCATGCTATCGCCTCCTAACTGCCTAATAAGTTACCAGAATTATTAGTTGCAATATTTATTATTATACCTGCAATAATAAGAGATGCACCAAGTATTACACCTCCTCCACAAATCCAAGCTAAGCTTCCAATACTCTCGGCTCTTTTTTGTGGGTTATTTGCATTTGCAATCATCTTTATTGCTGCTATTACAATACTTGCAAAAATTAATACACCTCCGTAAAGGCATTGCAATACTTGTAATAACTCTCTTTATATTGTCTGTTGCAGTTTGTACTTCAGCCGTTCCTATTCCTGCATCAACTGCAAGACACATATTGCATTTAATTGCAACTAGAGTAATTGCAGTTCCTATTGTAGATAATTTTTTAATTATCTTTTTGTTACTTTTTGTTAAATTCATAACATTATCCTCCTATACGATTATTTTTGAAGGGAAATCGTAATAGAAAAGCACTTTACTTATGTCATATTCTTAAAATATACAAAAATATATGGTAGAGCTAAAAAAAGTATAATTCCTATCAATAAACTTGGTATAACAATTAAGAATTTTGACTTTATCTTTTGTGATTTTATCAAACATCCTATTGCAAGTATAACTAAAGATATGATAAGCATTATTGCAAGTATTGTTATGATTACTTTAAAACTTACAAAAAAGATGGAAGATACGATATTTTCAAAGTTATTCATATAATCATCTAACATAGATTTTCTCCTTTTTAGGTACTATTATTTGTATATTTGTTAATTATTGATCTTTTATAATAATTCAGTAAATCATCAGGCAAATGTTCTTGGGCCAATATATATAAATTCAATAATGATTCTCTTTGTACTTGTAAAAGTAAATACCTAAATTCACTATTATACAAATCAAATAATATATAAATAATGTCTTTTAGCATCTTTATTTTCTCTGGTTGCATAATTGATAAAATTTCTTTTTTATAAAGAAAATCCAATTGTTTTAAGATAACATAGAATTTTTTAGGAATTTTTTTGCTATTATTTATAATTAAAACAAATAATTCATCAATATTATATTTTATATTATTATCCTGTATATTTTTATACATAGGGTATGTACTTTTATATACATAGGGGTATGTATTTTTTTGTACATAGGGGGTATCATTAATATAAATTCTTCTTTCTTTTATTTCTTTTGTCTCTGTTTTTATGAGTTCCACACATATATATCCCAACTTTTCTAAATGAGAAATCCATTGTGACACAGTGTGAGGATTAACATTATATAAATTTGAAAAGTATTTATTTTTCGCAAAACAATAGCCCATTCGATTTGTCAAGGATGTAATTTCTCCATAAATTAATTTTTCTGCTGGTTTTAATCTATTGTCATACCTAATAGTAGCCGGAATGACTGAATAATAACTAATTTGATTTTCTTCATTCATTATTACCTCCTTCATTTTCAATATGCTTATCTGCTTTTGCACCTACTAAAATGCAGGCATATAAAAAGAGGCTAATATTAGCCCCAACAATTAAACCTATAATAAATTGTATCATTCTTTTACCTCCAAAAATAATGTTTATATTTAAGGGGAATTTTTTTTATGCTCTGGGGGAATTTTTGCTATATGTAAAAGTGCTTAAAATAAACATTTTTTGTAATTATAATATATTTTTTATTTTTTCCCCCGAATTTCCCCCCGAGTTTAAAAATTTTTCCCCTTATTTCCCCTTAATTTAGGTTTTATAATAAATTTATTTAACTTTCTTTAAACTATTTTAAACTATTTTAAATTTTTCTTATTTTTTTCAAATCATTTATTTGCAAAGGATTGCTTCTCTATCCCTTATCGTTTCTTAAGTTGAAAATTTTAAAAAAATTCATATCATAGCGAACTACGAACCGGAAGGTCGGGGGTTCGAATCCCTCCTGGTGCACCAAAAAACCTTTGTTCTTATAAGACACAAAGGTTTTTATTTTTATATTTTTTAAAATTTGCTTCATTTAATCATCTACAATATCAGGATTATCCTCTAAAATCCTTTTCACAATATCTTGTTTTAAATCAAAAGGAATTACATAACCATACAACGATTTTGCCTTTTCCCTTAAAGCCATACATCCCTTATTAACATATATTTTTGCCTTTCCCTTTCCGTTTTTAGCCTCTTGTACTAAATTTGCTACTGGTGAATGTCCATCAAAAGCAATTACAATTGACTTTCTACGCTCAAAAATTTCATAGTTAAAACTTTTATATATACCTAATTCTTCACTTTCTGTTGATATGCAAATTCCCTTCACTTGCTTATCTAATAATTTCTCTCTTGTTTCATCTGAAATCATTTTAGGAATAATTGCATCAATTTCTATTTTTTTATTATATTCTTTTACTATTTCTACTAAGGCCTTTTCATATCCCTCCATCTGATGACCTATTATAAAGCATACTTTTTTTGGATTTATACTACTTATTAATTCTTTTAATATTTTTTCTCCTTCCATCGTCATCTTTGTTGTTTTACCTTTTGAATTAAAACTTCCTCCTGCAATAATAATAGGGATTTTATCTTCTGGTAATTTCTTAATTTTATCTTTTAATACTTTTTCTGAATCTAATTTTAAATTTATTCTTAAATCAGTTGTTAATTTACTTGATTTTTTTGTATTATCCTCTTCTAGTTCTAAAATTGCTTCTCTTATGCTTCTTCCATTTAAAAATTTTTCAAATTTCTTTTGTTTTGACTGGAAATATTTCTTACTATTTTGTATAATTTCGTTTTCAACATTTGTCATTTTTTCCAAATCTTTATCTTCTAATCCTATTAAGTTGCTTAATGCTAGTTGCTCTTCTATTGTATCAACTCCATAAAGTCCACACCCATCTGTTCCCTGTACACATTTAACACCATAATCTAAATATTTTTTTAATGGATGACGTTCTAATGAATTTAAATTATTTAATCTTACATTTGATGTTATTTGAAATTCTAAAACTGTTCCTGATGATTTAATTTCACTAATTAGTATCCTTCCTTTTTCTGAATCTAAGTTAGGAGTATATAATCCATGACCTATTCTTATTTTTGGAATAATACATCCTTCTGGTACCGCTTCTTTCACGCATTGAATTGCTTTTAAAACATTGTCTCTTAAGCTATCATTCTCTCCGGCATGAATTCTTATTGTAAAATTATTATCTTCAAAAATTGCATATTCTACAAGTTCTTTTATAACAGGACTTAATTCACTAATATCATTAATTTCCTCTCCTATAAAATCACTTCCTACAACATAAGGGCTCTTTGCTACTGCTTTCAATACATCTAAATTTTCTCTCAAATATGTTTCACTTGTTTTTTGGTCTTTAATAATTGTTAATGGAATCCTTCTAATTGCTGCTAGAAATCTTAATGCTACTCCTGTCTCTTTTTCTATTTTTGGCATTACTTCATGAACTTCTTCTAAAAATTCAATTGCAGGTAAACCTAGTTTTAATAAATCTGTATTTGCTATTTCAGCATATTCAATTCCTTGTTTTTTATATTCTCTTGCAATCCATAGTAATTTATCTTGTCTTATATTATTTGTTTCATATTGATTTCCTTTTTCATGATCTTTTAACATTTGTTTTATATAATTAATTATATCCTGTTCAGGAATTTTATTAATAGCTTCATCATTAAGATTAATTTTGTTTTCGCTCTCTATTCCTTTTGCAAAAATATATCTATATAAATATACTTTTTCTAAGTTTGTAAATACTGCTTGCCCATCTTTTAAAATTGCTAAACTAGTCCTTATTTTCTTTATATTATAGTCTGCATTTTCCAAATTGTTTAGAATAAAATCTGCAAAATTAATAAAAGTATTGTCATCAATTCTTCTTGTTAAATATTTTCCTGTTAATTCTGAAAACTTAAATTGTTTTTCTACAATTTTTCTTTGTTCAAATATCTTTTCTTCTTGTTGTTTTGTCATTTTTAAATTTAATTTTTTAATGTAATATAAAGGATATTTTATTTGATGTACAATTCCAAGTGCAATTAATACATCTGGAGTAAGATTTGCATTCATATGTGTATGTAAATCTGTTTTGAATTTATATTTTTTTAATATATAAGATTTAATAATTGTTTTTTCTATTGGTAATTCATAGTTTTTTGTTTGTGACATTAATGTTTTTGCAATAGCTGGTATTTTAGCTTTTATTTCAACTTTTCCATTTTCATAAATATTAGCAATTTTAATTCCACCTAATCTAAATATGTATACTATTTCATTATCTGCATTAATACTAGCAGGTATTACGTCTTTAATTATTTTCATGTCATTTTCATCTTTAACTATCTCTACTTTACACAATTTTGCTAAATTAGTAATTAAATTTCCAGTATTATGATTTGGCGTTCTTAATATATAATTAATCTCATCTTGATTTTCTTTATACAATTCCACAATGATATCTTTTTCTTTATCTAAATAAAATTTATTTAATAACATTTTTTTTTGTATAAAATATTTAATAACTTAAATATTTTATATTCTCCTTTCTATATTTTACTTTTTGCTGATTTTATCATATATATTTTATAATTTCAATTTAGATTTTCTTTATTTTTTAATAATATCTATTTTATAACTTAAAATCTTTATTTAATATTTTATCATATTGACTTATCTTTTCCATATATTAGTAAGGGGGTGTTTATGTTGTTTATTAAAACTATAAAAATCAGTAAAAAAATAATAATATTTACAACTATTTTAATTTTTTTACTAGCCTCTATTATTTTATTTTATTCTTTTGCTAATACTGATTCATCAAATAATGATAACAATTTAAATATATCTGATAATTCTACCAATTCTCATAATTCTGATGAAAATGACAATTCCGATAAAAAAAATGATTTTATTAAATGGGTCGATTTTAATGTAACATATGAGTTATTAGATAAAACAGCAAAATTAGATATTGATTCACATACTCAAAATTCTAATATAAAATATAATTGGATTGAACTCCTAGCTTATTTAGCTTGTAAGAATGGTGGCAACTTTAAAAATTTTAAACAAAAAGATTTAGATACATTACTATCTGAACTTCAAAAAGGTAAAACAATAGAAGATTTAACAAAAAATAATAAATATTACTCTTATTATTATGAAAGTTATTCAGCTGCTTTAGGTGGTTTTATTGGTAACTATACAGTTGAAACAGAATTAGAAGATGGAACCAAAACATCTGAAGAAAAATATGGATTAAAAGCTTTTTTGCCTATCGCTAAAAACTATGCATTTAGCCATTATGATGATTTCGGAAATAGCAGATCTTATGGATTTAAAAGGACTCATTTAGGAAATGATTTAATGGGTAGTATTGGAACTCCAATTATAGCAGTTGAATCAGGAACAATAGAGCACTTAGGTTGGAATCAGTATGGCGGTTGGAGAATTGGAATTAGAAGCTTTGATAAAAAAAGATATTATTATTATGCACATTTAAGAAAAAATCATCCTTATGCGGAAGGATTAGAAGAAGGGTATACTGTAAAAGCAGGAGAAATAATTGGATATCTTGGAATGACTGGATATAGTATAAAAGAAAATGTAAATAATATAAATGTTCCTCATTTACATTTTGGAATACAACTAGTTTTTGATGAGTCACAAATAGATAGTGCAAATGAAGTATGGATTGATGTTTATAATATTATTGAATTTTTAAAGAAAAATCGCTCTAAAGGAATCAAAAGTGATACGTCTTTTTGATACACTTTTATATATGATTTATTTCAAATGTAATTAATAAATTTATCTAATGATGAATGCTAGTGAAATTATATTACAAATTATTTAGTTAACAAATGGGAGAATCTCAAACTTGCTTTGAGAGAGGCATATTTGTTAACTATAGAATTTGTTTATAATGTAGCGTAGCCGAAGAATTAGATAAATTTATTAATTACATTTGAATTTTTATAAAATATTAGTGTATTAAAAATTCCCATCCCTTTTAACATTATTTTTTTCCTAATATTAAAGTTATTTCTTTATTAATTTTTCCTCTTTTTATTTGTAATTTTACTTGTTCCCCCGGATTTTTAGTATGAATATATTCTCTTAATTCATTCATTGTATTCAATTCTTTAGAGTCTATATTTGTAATAATATCTCCTTCTTTTAATTCTGTATTGTCAGCTGGTCCATTTTTTGTAATTTGTGCCACATATATTCCTTTTTCTAAATTAATATTAAAAGTTGAATCCATATATGGTATAACTTCCTTATCATATGCATAAATTCCAATTGTTGCTTCTTGATATTGTCCTGTATTTTTAAAGCTTTCTATAATTGGTTTTACAATATTTATTGGAATTGCAAACCCTATTCCTTCTGCTGATGATATTTTTACTGTATTTATTCCTATTACTTCACCATTAGGATAAATTAGTGGCCCACCACTATTTCCTGGATTAATTGTTGCATCTGTTTGAATTAAATCTGTCATATATGATAATTTATTTTCTTCTTCTATTTTTATGGTTCTATTTTTTGCGCTAATAATTCCTGATGTTACTGTTCTTCTAAATTCAAAACCAATTGGATTTCCTATTGCATATACAGTTTCTCCTACTCGTATCTTACTAGAATCACCTAAATCAACATATTTTAAATTTTTTGCATTTATTTTTGTAATTGATAAATCTAAATCTGAATCACTCCACATTACTATTCCATCATAATTATTTCCACTTTCTAAAGTAATATAGCATTTACTATATTTTTCACCTGTAACATGTTCATTACTAAGAATATATCCATTATCACTTACAATAATACCTGTCCCTATTCCTAATTCATTTTCCGTACTTTTACTTAAAATAGTACTTCCTGTATTTTTTAATTTTGAAATTCCTACTACTTTTTCCGTTGTTTCTTCAATTATATCTGCAACTTTTTTACTATTTTCTTCTTCTTTTTCCACAGTTTCTTCTCTAATTGTGGATTGTATTCTTTGTGTTTCATATGAATTGTCACTTATTTCTATTCTGTTGTATGTAGCATACATATAAAACCCTAATATCCATAAAAACATTATAATTCCAAAAATAATTAAAATTCTTTTTTGTTTATTTTGTTTTTTATTTTTTCTCAAAATATGACACCTCAAAAATAGTTTTTCCCAATGCTATTTTTTTAAACATTTTTACTATTAAATTATTGCAATTTATTATACGCTATTAGTAAAATATTAATATATTCTTTATTTATAGCAATCCCTACAGCCAAATAAATTATAGATTATAACATTAAATCGCTATTCTATTGACATTTTTGTTTAAAAAAATATATAATTTGACTAGATAATTAATAAAGGTGAATATTATGGAAAATGAATTATATAATTTAACAAATCCTCAAAAAAGTATTTGGAATACAGAGTTATTTTTCAATGGTACTAATATAAATAATATTTGTGGCACAATTAATTTATATGAACCACTAAACTTGAAAATTTTGAAAAAAGCATTACAACTAATAGTTGATGAAAATGACAATTTTCACACAAATTTTGTATTAAAAGACGGAATAGTATTTCAATCTTTTAATAATAAAATAAATTTAAATATAGATATTGTAGAAATTAATAATGAACAAGAATTACATGAACTTGAAAATAATATAATATCTCATATCTTTAATATTTTAAACTCTGACTTATTTAGTATGACCATATTCAAATATCCAGATTCAACAGGGGGCGTAATTGTTCATATACATCATATTATTTCTGATTCCTGGACTTTAGGGTTAATTGCAAAAGAAATTGTAAACAAATATTATGCACTTTGTAATAATACACCTATACAAACTAAAAATTATTCATATATAAATTATATAAATTCAGAAAAAAGTTATATTGAAAGTTCTAAATACATAAAAGACAAGGAATTCTGGCAAAAATATTTAAAAGATTTACCAGAACCTGTCACAATACCTAACAAATCAAATTTCAATAATGACTTTTCTTCTATCGGAAAAAGGAAAATATTTAAATTAGATAATAAATACATCAAGAAAATAAAAGAATTTTGTGATATATATCATACTTCTTTATTTAGTTTTCTTATGTGTATTTATTCTATTTATATTGGAAAAGTTAATAATTCTACCGATTTTATTTTAGGAACTCCAATTTTAAATAGAATAAATTCTATACAAAAAAATACGATGGGAATGTTTATTAATACAATTCCTTTCAGAGTAAAAATAGAAGATGATTATAGTTTTATATATCTTTTAAATAACTTGTCTTTGAATTTTACTTCTCTTTTAAGGCATCAAAAACATTCTTACCAATATATATTAGAAGATTTAAGAAAAGAAGATCCAAAAATTCCTAACTTATATCAGATTTTGTTATCTTACCAAATTACTCAAATAAAAACTGATGATGACATGAAGTATTCATCAGAGTGGAATTTTAATGGAAATGTTGCAGATGATATAGATATTCATTTCTTTGATTTGAACGATTGTGGTAGTATAAATATAGCATATGATTATAAAACTTCAAAATATACAGATGAAGACATTACAGATATGCATTTTAGAATTTTACATATCATCTCTCAAGTAATTAATAATCCTGGCGTTTTCATTAGGGAAATCTCAATTACAACACCTAAAGAACTACAAGAAATTTTATCACTTTCTAGTAAAAATGATTGTGCCTATCCAAGTGATAAAACAATATCTCAACTATTTGAAGAACAAGTAAAACTTACACCAAATAATATTGCTGTAAAATTCAAAAATAAATCTTTAACATATGATGAATTAAATAGAAAATCAAATAAAGTAGCACATTTTTTAAGAAACCTAGGAATTAAAGCAAATGATGTTGTTGCTATTAGACTAAATAAATCTCTTGAAATGGTAATAGGAATATTAGGAATTATAAAAGCTGGAGGATGTTATTTACCAATTGACTTATCTTATCCTCAAGAAAGAGTATCTTTTATGTTAGAAGATAGTAATGCAAAGCTTTTTCTTACAAATGAATTGCATAAGGATGATTTAGAGATTAACATTCCTTATTATTTATTAGATAACTCTTTTGATAATGAAAATTCTTCTAATTCAGAGGAAAACCTAGAATGTATTAATTCACCTGAAGATTTAATTTATATTATATATACATCTGGATCAACTGGTACTCCAAAAGGAGTTATGTTATGCCATAGAAATATTGTACGCCTAATAAAAAATAAAGATTTCCAATTTGATTTTAATGAAGATGATGTTTGGACAATGTTCCATTCAGTAGCTTTTGATTTTTCAGTTTGGGAATTATATGCATGCTTATTATATGGTTCAAAGTTAATTTTAGTACCAGAAACAACTGCAAAAGATCCTAAGAAATTTTTGCAATTATTGAGAGATGAAAAAGTAACAATTTTAAATCAAACTCCTACTTATTTTTATAATTTACTAGATAGAGAATTGTTAAATGAAGATTCTACTTTATGTATTAGATATATTATATTTGGTGGAGAGGCTTTAAAGCCAAATCTAATAAAGCCATGGAAAGAAAAATATCCTTCTACAAAACTTATTAATATGTATGGAATTACTGAAACTACTGTGCATGTAACATTCAAAGAACTAAACGAGCAAGACTTACTATTATCTGACTCTAATATTGGAAAACCTATACCTACTTTGAAAGCATATGTAATGGATAAATACTTACATATATTGCCATATGGAATAGAAGGAGAAATGTGTGTAAGTGGTTTAGGAGTATGTAAAGGATATCTAAATAGACCAGAATTAAATGAAGAAAAATTTGTTGTCAATCCATATAATCCAGATGAGATTTTATACCATTCTGCTGATACTGCTATTCTTGATAAAAATGGAGATTTACATTATTTAGGTAGAATTGATAATCAAGTAAAAATAAGAGGATTTCGTATTGAAATTGGAGAAATAGAAACAAAATTATTAAAACATCCAAATATATCAAAATGTGTTGTTCTGCCTAAAAAAAATGGAGATACAGATTCATATTTAGTAGCATATATCGTTGCTGATGAAGAATTATCTTCTAATGATTTAAAATTATATATTTCAAAACTTGTCCCTGAATATATGATTCCTAGCTTTTTTGTATTTTTGAATAAAATGCCACTTACAAGCAATGGAAAAATAGACAGAAAAAAACTTTTAAATATGCAAATAAAAACCGAATCTAATACAAAATATATGGCTCCTAGAAATGATTTTGAGAAAACATTTTTAAAAATTTTGGAAAGCTCATTAAATATTTCTAATGTGGGAATAGATGACAATATTTTGGAACTTGGAGCAGACTCTCTAACTCTAATGAAGATTACTATTAAATTATTAGAAAAAAATTATATTGTTAACATACAAGATATATACGAATTTAAAACAATTAGAGGTATTTCAGATAATTTCACATTACCAAAAAAATCTAGTATTTATCAAAAAACAATTTCTGATAATAATCTATATTATAACTTTGAAGAGAGTTTTTCAAAATCAAAAATTGATGTAAAAAATATACTTCTTACTGGTTCTACTGGATTTTTGGGAATTCATATTCTTTATAATTTAATAAATAAAACGAATTCTAACATTTATTGTTTAATTCGTAGTAAAAATGGTCAAAGCCCAAAAGATAGATTGATACAAAAATTACGTTTTTATTTTAATGAAGATATTATTCAATTTATAGATAAAAGAATTCATGTAATATCTTCTGACATTTCAACACATCAATTTGGATTAGATGATAGAGAGTATAGAAATTTAGGTAAAAAAATTGATTTAGTAATTCATTCAGCTGCCATTGTTGACCACTATGGAAATAGTGATTTATTCGAGTTGATTAATGTAACTGGTACTATTAATATTATAGAATTTTGTAAAAAGTTTTCTATATATCTTAATCATATTTCTACAACATCTATCTCAGCTTCTATTCCAGATGCACAAAAAGTAATAAAATTTGATGAACATACATTATATATTGGTCAAAATTATGAAGAAAATATTTATATAAAAACAAAATTTACAGCAGAATATAAAATATGGGAAGCAATTAATTCTGGTATGAAAATCTCTGTTTATCGTTTAGGAAACATTACGGCGAGATATTCAGACGGAGTATTTCAAGAAAATGATGACAAAAATGCATTTTTAAATAGAGTTATTACTCTTTCAAAACTAAATAAGCTTCCTGAATCTTTCTCAAACTTTAAAGTAGATTTAAGCCCTGTTGATATATGTGCATCTATAATAACATCATCAATTTATTATAAAAGTAGCTATTCAAAAGTATTTCATATATACAATAATAAACAAATACCTATAATAGAATTAATAAAAACTATCAAAAAAGCCAATAAAGAAATATCTATTGTTTCTGATGAAGATTTTTATAAATATATAAAAAATAAATCTGATATTTTAGGTATTATAAATGACTTAACAAGTAATATTTCAAAATATAACTCAAATATTGCTATAAAAAATAACTTTACGATTAATTATATGAAAAATTTCAATTTAGCTTGGCCTAAAATAGATGAAAATTATTTAACTAATTTTTTTGAAAAATATATTTAATAAAGGAGATTATTAATAATGAAAAAGAAACTTACGGCATGTCTATGTAAAATTGTTACTTTATATTTAGCAATTCCATCATTAATAGCATTTGTATTATACTTTTTTCTTCCCATCATTTTAAATTATCCTCCTGAAAGTATAGATAATCAGTTTCAGGTTGATTTTGATGGGCTAACATATACTCAACAATATATTTTACTAATATTTTTAATTGTGCTATGTAGTTTAGTAATATTATTTATTAGATCTTATAAAATGTATAAGTACTCTTCTAAACTAACTGATGAAAATTCAAAATTATCCGAAAAACAAATCATTCCCATATTGGTAAAAATAAGATCATATTGTTATAACACACCATATTTATTATATTTTTTAGAAATTTTAATACCATTAATATTTTTACCTATTACATTTATAATAATAGATGCTTATACATTAACAATTATAGAAATATGTTTAATGTATTTATCTTGCTTTACTCTTGCATCTGTAATAAGTTTTGTATTTTCAAAAAATGAATTCGGATATATATTAAATCTTCTTCATGATATGTATCCTAATTTAATGGATAAAATAGAATTAGAATTTTCACAAAAGAAAAGACACAAAATTAAATCTCTATTTGTAAAACTTTTATTACAATTTTCTCCTTTAGTTTTATTAACACTTATTCTTACTTCTTTAGTAGGATATGTACAAATATCTAAAAAAGCAGGTGAAATATATTATACTTCATATTTTTCACTAATTTCAGACATTTCAAATGCTACTTTTGAATCGAAAGAAGCTATTGAAAATAGACTAAAAAAAGTTTCACTATTAGATGATTCACATAGATATTTTATTATTGATAGTAATGGAGATTATATAGTATCAGATAATTCTGAATTACAACCATTTTTTATAAAATATACATTAGAAAAATCTGAAGCTCAAAATGGTCGTTCTCATGATTACTTTTGTTTAGATTCTGAAGGAATTGCTTTGAAATGTTATTTAACAAATGGTGATTTTTGCTATGCTGGAATTATATATTCTACTAGACAACTGACTTTCTTAAAATTCATTTTAATTTGTGATGCTATATTATATACTATTATATTTTTAATTTTACTTTATGTTTCATATTCTTTATCAAAAGAATTAAAAATAATTTCAAAAAAATTAACACAAATTGCTTCATATAACAAAAATGCTATAAATTTAAATAATAATTTAGTTATTACCTCCGAAGATGAACTTGCAGACCTATCACTTGCTTTTAACCTTACACAAAGCTTTACAAAAGACAATATTAATCAATTGCAATCTAATCAAGCTACTTTAATGGAAAGAGAACGCTTGGCTTCACTAGGTCAATTAATTGGAGGAATAGCACATAATTTAAAAACACCTATCATGTCTATTTCTGGTGCAGCAGAAGGCTTATCTGATTTAATAAAAGAATATGATATTTCTATAGATACACCAGAAGTAACTAAAGAAGACCATCACGAAATTGCAAAAGATATGCTAAATTGGATTTCAAAGATTAGAACACATACAGAATATATGTCAGATATTATTACTGCTGTTAAAGGACAAGCTGTCAATTTATCAAATGAAGAAGATATATCTTTTACAGTTGGAGAATTAATTAAACGAGTAGATATACTAATGAAACATGAATTAAAAAATGCTATTATTTACTTAAATATTGCTATGAAAGTTGATGAAAATTTAACATTAAAAGGTGATGTTAATAGTTTAGTTCAAGTAATTAATAATATGATTTCTAATTCTATTCAATCATATAATGGAAAGCCTGAACAAAAAATAGATTTAATAGTAGAACAACAAAATAATAATTTAATTTTATCTTTAAAAGATTATGGTTGTGGTATGTCTAAAAAAGTAAAAGACAAGTTATTCAAAGAAATGGTTACAACTAAGGGGAAAAATGGTACAGGTCTTGGACTATATATGTCTTATTCAACAGTGAGAGCCCATTTTAATGGTGATATCAAAGTTGAATCAGAGCAAAATAAAGGTACTACTTTTATTATCACAATTCCTTTAAGCTAATTACAACATTCATTTAAAAACTTGATTTTTATTATGTTTATTAATATAATATATTCAAATTTAAACGAAATATGCGAGGTATTAATATGAGAATAGGTTCACAAAATATTGAAAATACTGAAAATAAGAATTATAAAATCATAGCAGTTGATGATGAAGAAGGAATTATTGATTCTCTTTCAATATTCTTAAAAAGATCTGGTTATGATTTCACAGGTGTAACAAACCCTGAAGAAGCAATTGAAAAAGTAAAAAATGAACATTTTGATTTAATGATATTAGACTTTATTATGACACCTTTTCATGGTGACCAAGTAGTTGAAGAAATTAGAAAATTTAATAAAGAATTATATATCTTATTACTAACAGGGCATAAAGACTTAGCTCCTCCTTTAGATACAATTAGGAGACTTGATATTCAAGGTTATTGTGAAAAAAGTGATAAGTTTGACCAATTATTATTACTAATTGAATCTGGAATAAAATCAATCGCTCAAATGAATGAAATCAAAAAAATAAATCGTGAATTAAAAAGTACTTATGATTTACTAGAAAAATCTTATTTAGAAAGTATTGAAACATTGCGCTATACGGTAGAAGCAAAAGATACATATACTAAAGGCCACTCTGATAGAGTCTCTGAATACTCTGTTTTAATTGGAAAAAAAGTAGGACTACCTGATGATGATTTAAGAATATTACAAATTGGTGGATTATTCCATGATGTTGGAAAAATTGGAGTTCCAGATACTATTTTACAAAAGCCAGAAAAACTTACAGACGATGAATATTCTGAAATAAAAAATCATCCTTCTATTGGAGCACATATTTTATCTACTGCAAGTATTTTTAAAGATATTATACCAATTGTAAAACATCATCATGAAAGATTTGATGGTCATGGATATCCTTCTATGCTAAAAGGAGAAAATATTCCTTATTTTGCTAGAATAGCAGCAATAGCAGATACATTTGATGCAATGACTTCTAGAAGAAGTTATCGTGATTCTTTATCTTTAGATAAAGTTATTGAAGAGTTTAAAAAATGTAAAGGAACACAATTTGACCCACAACTTACAGATGTATTTTTAGATATTTTAGAAAATCATTTTGAAGAAATAAAAGAAATACAAGAAAAATATTAACATAATTGTTTATAAAAAAATACATTATGTAAAAAATTAATTAAATGAAATATTAAAAAATAACAAAATCATGTAGATAATTTAGATTTTAATTTGTTCTAATATCTACATGATTTTTTATTTTTATTATTTAATATTTTACTATTAAAAATTTTATTGTTTTATTTTATATTACTTCAATTTTTTGCTGTTTTATTTATTATTATTTAAATAATTTATATTTTCATTGAAAGACCTACTTTTTGTCTTTCTTTATCAATTTTAATTACTTTAACTTTAACAACATCTCCAACAGAAACTACTTCAGATGGATTTTTAATAAATTTATCACTCATTTCTGAAATATGTACTAATCCGTCATGCTTTACACCAATATCTACAAAAGCTCCAAAATCAATTACATTTCGTACAGTTCCTGTTAATACCATTCCCTCTTTTAAATCTTCTAATTTCAAGACATCGCTTCGTAAAATTGGTTTAGGCATATCTTCACGAGGATCTCTTCCTGGTTTTGAAAGTTCTTCAATAATATCTGTTAATGTCATTTCCCCTACATTTAACTCTTTTGACATATTTGCTACATTAACACTTTTTAACTTATTTCTTAATTCTTCTAATTTTTCTTTTTCTTTTAAATCTTTTTTATCAAATCCTAAGTTACTTAATAAGGTTTCTGCTACTTCATAACTTTCTGGATGG
>CANPZT010000003.1 GCA_947589135.1 uncultured Clostridia bacterium
GCAGATGTTAATGTTTCTGTTAGAAAAAAAGGAGATACTAAACTTGGAACTCGTACAGAAATGAAAAATATGAATTCATTTAGAAGTATTGTAAGAGCAATTGAATATGAAGTAGATAGACAAATTGATGTAATTGAAGATGGTGGAATTATAGAACAAGAAACTCTAAGATGGGATGATGTATCAGGAAAAACTTTTTCAATGAGAGATAAAGAAGATGCACAAGATTATCGTTATTTTCCAGATCCAGATTTAGTTGCAATTAAGCTTTCAGAAGAATACATCGAAAATATTAAAAAGAGTTTACCTGAATTACCAGAAAGTAGAAAACAAAGATATTTAGAAGAATATAAATTATCTGAAAAAGATGCAAACTTAATTACATCTTCAAAATATTTATCTGATTTGTTTGAAGAAGCAAGCAAAGTATGTAATAATCCAAAAGCAGTTAATAACTGGATTATTTCTGATATTTCAAGAATTTTAAATGAAACAGAAATGGACCCAATAGAAATACCTTTTGATAGCAAACAACTTGGAAAATTAGTTGTTCTAATTGATAAAGGAACAATTAGTTCAAGCATTGGAAAGAAAGTCCTTACTGAACTATTTGAAAATCCTAGAGATCCAGAAGAAATTATTAAAGAAAAAGGATGGATACAAATTTCTGATGAGGGAGCAATTAAAGAAGTTGTACAAAAAATATTAGAAGCAAATCCACAATCTATTGCAGATTATAAAGGTGGTAAAGATAAAGCATTAGGATTTTTAGTAGGTCAAGCTATGAAAGAAACTAAAGGAAAAGCAAATCCACAAATGTTAAACAAGATGTTCTTAGAAGAGTTAAACAAATAAAAAATTAGTTATCAATTATAATTATCTAATGCTACAGATATGTTATATAATAAACGAATTCAGCATTTTATAAATTTATAATTGATAACTTAATTAATGTATTTTATAAAATAACAATAACTTAAAACAATTTATTGAAATTATATTTTATAATATTTTCATATAAATTGTTTTTTTATTCCTTCTACCACAAAACCACATATAATAAATTCAATGCCAAAAATCAAACTTAGTCTAAATAATGAAATTCCTATGTAATAAATAAAAGGAGACTGAAAAGCAAAGTTATATGTAAGTAAAATAAAAACGGAAACTAAACAAATAATTAAACAAAATTTCAATCCATTATTCATTATCTTATATGTAATTTTATCAAAATTTTTATAAATTTCTATTATTTTTTTTATCATAATACACCTCTTTATAATTAATCTATACATAATAATCGTAACATGAAAAGCAAGTAAAGACAATGGAAATAATTGCTATATGTAACAATTAAAGATTTTCTAATTTAAATGTTAATGTTTATAATGAAAAAAGTTTATAAAATAAGTAAGTAGGAAAGAAAATATAAAAAAGAATATTCCAATTGATTAGAATATTCTTTTTGAAATAAAAACTATGCATAATCTTTATTATATGTTCTTAAGCTATTGCTGAATTTAATTTTTTTGATAAATTAGATTTTTTTCTAGCTGCTGTGTTTTTAACAATAACACCTTTACTACATGCTTGATCTATTTTTTTTGTAGCTTCAGCTAATAAAACTTTAGCTTCATCAATATTTCCAGCGTTTACAGCTTCTTCAAATTTTTTAACAGCTGATTTATATCCAGATTTTATCATATTATTTCTTAAAGTTTTTTTCTCAATTACTTTAACTCTCTTTTTTGCTGATTTGATATTTGGCATATTAAGCACCTCCTCTTAGTCTATATTAAACTATAACATATAATATTTTACCATATTTTAGAAAGTTTGGCAATAGATTATAACAAAATTATGAAAAAACGTCATTAAAAATAAAAAAAATAAAAGTTAAATGCAATATAAATTGACTTTATAAGGAAAAAATTGTATAATAGATATGGTTTATATTATATAATAGGGGGGTTTTATGAAGAAATTTAGTAAAAAATTTATTTTAATTGTACTACTTAATGTTATAATATTTTTCTCTAATATTGTATTTGCTAGTACATTAACAATTGAACAAAAGAAACAAGAAGCAACACCAATTAGTATAGAAGAGGGAAACTTAAGCAAAAAAATTACAAAAGTAGATCAAGAAAACAAGGAGATAACAATACAATTAAAATTAGATATTACTAAAGATAAAACAATTAGAGATAATACTGAAATTATATTTTTAATTGATAATTCACAAAGTATGCAAACTAAGTTAGGAGAAAATATAACTAGAAAACAAAAAGTAGTTGCATCTACAAAAGAATTAATTAAGAAAATTAATAAAAATAATCCAAATGCAAAAATGGGAATAATATCATTTGCAGTAAAAGGAGAAAGTGTACAAACATTAACTAATAACAGCGAAGAATTGCTTAATTCATGTGAAACATTTGGTAATTTAACATGCCAAGGTGCAACTAATATGGTAGCAGGGCTTACAGCTGCAAAAAATTCTTTTAGTGCTACTGCAAACGATAAAGTATTAATCTTATTAACAGATGGAATACCAACAGATAATAAAAATGCAGTGTCTAAAAATTTAGTTGACCCAAATACATATATTATAACAACTCTAGTTGGATTAGAAAGTGAAAGTGAATCTGAAAAAGCTATTATAGAGTCAATATTTGGAACAGAAGAAAATCCAGTTGCTGATAAATTTTATAATATATCAGATAAAGACATTGAAACAACGATAAGTAACAATATTTATGGAAAGATATTAAATAGTTTTCAAGGGGTAGTAACAAATATTGAAATTAAAGATTATTTTCCAAAAGAAATTATTGATAATTTTAATATAGTTATAAGAAACAAGACAAAAGGAGAAGCAAATAGAGATGGAAATAATATATCTTGGAAAATAGATATGTTACAAAGTGGAGAAAATGCAGTATTAGAATATGTTTTAAAATTAAAAGATGGATATGATAAAAATATTGAAAACAAAGATTTAAATACAAATGAAAAAGTAGAATTAAATTATAATGATATGAACAGAAAAGAAAATCAAAAGCAAATGTTAGATACACCTAAAATTCTGTTAAATGTAAAACAAAGTGAAAATAAAACAACACAAGTTAAAAATAAAAATGATAATACAAATAATAATATAAATAATAATATAAACAATAATATAAACAATAATATAAACAATAATACAGAGAACAAATTAAATACAGATAACACTGTTTTAAAAGGTTCTGATAGTACAACAGCAAATAAGATATTAGCTAATACGGGAAAAGAAAAATCTATTATATTACTAGTATTATTAATATTAATAGTAACTGAAACATTCTTTTTTATAGCTAATAAAAAAGCAAATATTAAGAAATAAGAAAATAAGAATAAAAAACGGAGGAAAAAGTTATGATAGCAATTGGAAGCGATCATGGAGGATATAAATTAAAAGAAGAAATAAAAAGATATTTTAACGAAATAGATATAGAATATAAAGATTTTGGAACAGATAGTGAAGAAAGAACAGATTACCCAATATATGCTAGGAAAGTAGCTGAATCAATACAAAAACGGAGAATGCAAATGTGGAATACTCGTATGTAGATCTGGATTTGGAATGACAATAGCAGCAAATAAATTTAAAGGAATAAGAGCAGCCTCAATTATGGATGAAGAATCAGCAAAATTTGCAAAATCTGATGATAATATTAATGTAATAACTTTAGGAGGAGATTACTTAGATATAAATAAAGCAATTTGTATTATAAGAAATTGGATATCATCAGAATTTAAAGGCGGAAGATATCAAGAAAGACTAAAAATGATTGAAGAAATAGAAAATGAAAACATGAAATAGGAGGCACATTATATGTGGGGAGATGTAGCAATCGCATTTTTGTTAGCATTTATTGTAACAATTATGGCAACACCATATACAATAAAAATAGCAAAAAAAATAGGAGCTGTAGATATTCCAAAAGATAAGAGAAGAATGCATAAAAAGGAAATGCCAAAATTTGGAGGTCCAGCAGTAATTTTAGGTTTTTTGATATCTACAATATATTTATTAATTGTAATGAGTATGGAAGGTACAATAAATTTATTAGGAATTATTGTTATGTCCATAATATGTATAATTGATGATATTAAAACAATAAAACCTATAACAAAATTACTTGGACAAATTCTTGCAGCGGTTATAGCAGTAAGCTTTGGAATTAGAATTGATGCTGTAACAATCCCATTTTTAAATGTACCAGAAATGAATGAAATTATATCTATTATCTTAACAATAGGATGGATAGTAGGTGTTACTAATGCTATTAACCTAATAGATGGATTAGATGGGCTATCATCTGGAATATCTGTTATATCTGCAATATCATTATTAATTATATTTGTTTTGAATGGTTCACCATTAATATCAATTATTTTAGTAACTGCATTAGCAGGAGCGCTAGTAGGATTTTTACCTTTTAACTTTGCACCAGCAAAAACATTTATTGGAGATACAGGTTCAAACTTTTTAGGATTTTCTTTATCAATTATTGCTATTCTAGGAATGGCAAAAACATATACTGCAGCAGTTATTGTATTACCACTAATTGTACTAGGATTACCAATATTTGATACAATATGGGCAATTGTTAGAAGACTTATAAAAGGTAAATCAATCAAAGCAATATTTAAAGCAGATAAAGGACATCTACATCATAAAATAGTTGCTAGAGGATTTAGTCAAAAGCAAGCTGTATTAATATTATATGGAATTAGTGCTACATTTGGAATTTTTGCTGTTATACTATTAGATAGTGGAATATGGAAAGCTTTATCATTCTTATTAATGGTAATTGTAGCATTAGGATTAGGATATAAAAATTTTCAAGGAGAAAAATCAGATACTCAAATGTATGAATGTATTGAATGCAAATATATTTATAATCCCAAATATGGAAACGAAAAAGCAGGAATTAATCCGGGCACATCATTTGAAGATTTACCAGATAATTGGGTATGCCCAGTATGTGGAGAAGGAAAAGATATGTTTGAAATACATCAATAATCAGGTGACCAAGGGAAAAAAGAAACCTTGGTCATTTTCTTATTAAAATAGTGTCAAAAGGAATAGCTTCATCTGACACTATTTAAAACATTTGGATAGTTAACTTTTGTTCACAATATAGACATAATTATAATTTATAATATATAATAAACTTATATAAGGAGAGATAAGAATGATAAATAATTGTATATTAATTGTTGATGATGAACAAAGAATGAGAAAATTAATAAGAGATTTCCTAACAGTAAAAGGATATGATATTTTAGAAGCGCAAGATGGGGAAGAAGCATTGAAGATATATGAAAAAAATAAAAATAAAATTAATTTGATATTATTAGATGTAATGATGCCAAAATTGGATGGATGGTCTGTGTTAAGACAAATAAGACAAGAATCTAAAGTTCCTATTATAATGTTAACTGCAAGAGGAGAAGAACAAGATGAACTATTTGGATTTGAGCTAGGAGTAGATGAGTATATTTCAAAGCCTTTTAGTCCTAAAATATTAGTTGCTAGAGTGCAAGCAATTCTTAAAAGAACAAATCAAGATATACAAAATAAAAAAGAATATGGCGGAATTAAAATAGACAAAGAAGGAAGAACAGTATCAGTTGATGATAAGCAAATAGAATTAAGTTTAAGAGAATATGAATTGCTTACATATTTAGTTGATAATGAGAATATTGCATTATCAAGAGATAAAATCTTAAGTAATGTGTGGAATTATGATTATTATGGAGATTCAAGAACAATAGATAGTCATATAAAAAAGATAAGACATAAATTAGGAAAAAAAGGAAAATATATAAAAACAATTAGAGGTGTAGGATATAAATTTGAAACAAAATAGAAAGATTACATATACACATAAGTGTTTATAGTGATAATAGGTTTATAGGTAAATCCTTTATTAAAAATCTAAATATATTGTATAAGGAATAACATTGAGATGAACAAGATAAAAAATGCATTTAAATCAGTAAGAATCAAATTATTTTTAACATTATCATTAGTAATATTATTAATTATTACATTTTTAATTCTTGTAAATATTTTTGTATTTGGACAATTTTATTTATATAGCAAAACAAAATCATTGAAAGCAGTTTATGAAACAATAAATAATTATTATAACGATTCACAAAGTGTTGATATAGAAATGGAATTAGAAAGAATAGCAATTAAAAATAATTTTGATATTTTAATAAAAAATGACCAAAATGTAAATATATATACCTCTAATAAAGATTTCTTTTCAACGCTAGGACAAATGAATGAAATGTCTAGTAGATTTGATAATATAGGGGAAATTATAGAAGAAAATAATAAATTTACTATAAAAAGAATGAAAGACAACAAAAATGGAATTAGTTATATTTTATTGTCAGCTACTATGGATAATGGTTATTTATTATACATTAGAATACCAATTAACTCAATTCAAGAAAGCGTAAAAATATCAAATAACTTTTTGTACTTAATGGCAGGATTTGCAATTCTTATAGCAGCAGTTATTGTATCTTATGTAACAAGAAAATTTACGGATCCAATTTTAGAACTAAATGATATAGCCAAAAAAATGGCTAATTTAGATTTTAGCCATAGATATCAACTTACAGATGCAGATGATGAAATAAATAATCTAGGAAAAAGCATTAATGCTATGTCAGAAAAATTAGAAAAGACAATTAAACAACTAAGAAATACAAACACAGAATTAGAGAAAGATATAGAAGAAAAGTCAAAATTAGATGAAATGAGAAAAAGTTTTATTTCTGATGTATCTCATGAATTAAAAACACCAATAGCACTAATACAAGGATATAGCGAAGGTTTATTAGAAAATGTTAATTCAGATGAAGAAAGTAGAAGGTTCTATGCAGAAGTAATCTTAGATGAAACAAATAAAATGGATAGATTAGTAAAACAACTTTTAGAATTAATGAAATTAGAGTATGGAAAAAGGGAATTTAATGATACGAAATTTAATATTGTTGAATTAGAAAAAGAAGTAGTAAGAAAATCGAAAGTAATGTTAGAAGAAAAACAAATAGAAATTAAATTTGAAACAGAAGATGAAATCAATGTCTTGGCAGATGACTTTTATATAGAGCAAGTTATTAGTAATTATATTACTAATGCAATTAAAAATACACAAGAAATTGATAGCCAAAAATATATTAAAATACAAAATGATATCAATATTGAAGAAAATAAAGTACGCATCAAAGTATTTAATACAGGTAATAACATTAAAGAAGAAAACTTAGATAGAATATGGAAAAGATTTTATAAGGTAGATGAATCTAGAAATAGAAATTCAGGAGGAAGCGGTATAGGTTTATCTTTTGTAAGAGCTGTTATGAATAATTATAACAATGAGTATGGTGTAATTAATAAAGAGAATGGTGTGGAATTTTATTTTGAATTGCCAACGATTGAGTAAAGGGCTCAAAGTTGCCAAGGGTTCCGGGGTTGTCAATGGTTCCGGGTTTAAATGGCAATTTCTATTGCCATTTAAACCCGGAACCATTGACAACCCCGGAACCCTTGACAACCCTTGGAAACCCCGAATTCTTGACAGCCTATTTTAAAGTTTGTCGAATTTTGCGATGAAAAATGCTTTACAAATGGAAAAAAATGTATTATTATAATAAAAGAAATTGATTTCAATTATTAAAAATTTTATTCTTTTTTATTTTTTCGAAAAAATATAGTCTTATTTATCCCATAAATAATAAGAACAATATATAAAAGGAGATGATATATGTATATATAAATATAAATTTAGATTTAGTGCAATCTATATAAATATTGTTAGTCTTTTTATATCAATTTGTATTTTTTTTCTAATTAACCAAATTCATTCAAATTTAGATTTATTCACACATAAAGCATCATTAAAAGCAGGATTTTCAATAAGTAATCAAAATACAGAAACAACCCCAAAAAATAATTTAAATCAAAACAATTTAAATCAAAATATTTTAAATCAAGATTTAACGCAAGTGAAAAATGCAGAAGAAAATAAAACTAACTGGTATATAGAAATACCAAGTATAAACTTAAAAGCAGAAATTGCTGAAGGAACAACAAAAGAAGTAATGGACAAATATATAGGACATTTTGAAGAAACACAAAAAACGTATGGTAATGTTGGGCTAGCAGCACATAATAGAGGTTATGAAAAAAATTATTTTGCAGATCTAAAAAAACTGAAAGAAGGAGATAAGATTATTTATCGATATGAAAACTTTATAAAAGAATATAGTGTTACAAAACATTATATTATCAAAGATACAGATTGGACTAATTTAGAAAATACAAAAGAAAATAGAATTACATTAATAACATGTGTAGAAAATCAAAAAGAATACAGAAGATGCATTCAAGGAGAAGAGGACAAATGAGAATATAAGGATAGCAAATATCAATAAAATAAGTAATAGAAAACAAATAAAAATTTACATATAAAAGAAGGGAGAAACAATTTGAAAAAAAATATTTTAAAGAAAGTTCTATTAGTATTTTTAATATTATTATTTAATACAATAAGTTTTTTAAATTCTGTTAATGCTAGTGATATTAATAGTGCATATATACATTCCATAGGTGATTGTGGAGAATTATTAACATATAAAGGTGTAGTAGTAAAAGCAAATTATGTTGAATATATAAAAGACGGAGAACATTATCCAGCTTATTGTATGGATAAAACAAAAGTAGGTGCTGATACTAATGGATACACTGTTTCTGTTCAAGACTCAATTAAAGATGTAGGGTTATGGAGAATGGTCATTAATGGATATCCATATAAATCTATTCAAGAATTGGGAGTAGCAAACAAGGAAGAAGCATTTACAGCAACAAAACAAGCCATTTATTGTTACATTCATGGTAATAAATTATCTGATTATGCTGCAATTGGAGTAGCAGGTCAAAGAACTTTAAATGCAATGAGTAAAATAATTAGTAATGCACAAAATTCAACAGAAACTAAAATTTCTAGCACAATAAAAATTAATAAAAACTTTACAGAGTGGAAACAAGATACTATAGAAAAAAATTATTTATCAAAAACATATGAAGTAACAGCAGGAGCCAACATTAAAAATTATAAAATCACTTTAACAAAAGAAAATGGAGAAGATTTAGGAGGAATAAAACTAACAGATGAAAAAAATAAAGAAAAAACAGAATTTAGTCCAAATGAGAAATTCAAAATTTTAGTTCCACTTAAAAACATGAAAGAAGCAGGAAAAATTGCATTAAAAGTAGAAACAAAGATTGAAACAAAACCAATATTATATGGAACAGCTCCTAATGGTGGGCTACAAGATTATGCATTAACATGTGCAGCATATGAAGATGGTACAGGAAATGTTAAAGATGAATATTTTAAAAATGAAACAAAAATTACAATAATTAAACAAGATGAAAAAACAAAAGATAAGTTAGAAGGTGTTGAATTTGAACTTCTAGATGAAAATAAAAATATAGCATATCAAGGATTAAAAACAAATAAAGAAGGAAAAATAGAAATAAATAATATTGTACCAGGAACGTATTATTTAAAAGAAACTAATCCAACAGATGGATATTTAGGCTATGATGAACTTATAAAAATAGATATATCATTAAACCAACAAGTAACAATTACAGTTAATAATAATAAAGAAGACAGACCAATTATCGAAACATCTAAAAAAGAATTAGAAGTAACACAAGATGTTGTAAATCCGAATAAAGAAAAAGAAACAAAAATTGAAAAAGAAAGTATAACACAAACAAAAAAATTACCAGTTACAGGAATGTAAAATATATAAATAAAACTCTCTCACACATATCATTGTTATGTGTAAGAGAGTTTTTTGCAATATTAATTACTAATTTTTGTTGGTAAATGTTATGGGTTAATCATTTCTGATAAGAAATTTATTTAATAATAATTATTATGTATTTATATAATAATCAAAATAATTTTTTAATATTGTAAAAAATACACCCTTTTTAATACAAATTTATAAAATTAATTGAAAAAAAAATAAAAAAAAGATATAATGAGAACAATATAATAAAAGAAAAAAGGAGTAAATACTAAATGTTTTGGCAAATCTTAATTTTATTAATTCTAATATTTTTAAATGCATTTTTTGCAGCAAGTGAAATTGCATTTATAACATTAAATGATGCAAAAATAGAAAAACAAGCAAAAGAAGGTAACAAAAAAGCGAAACAAATAAGGAAGATGTTAAAAGAACCAAGCAAATTTTTAGCTACAATACAAATAGGAATCACATTAGCAGGTTTTTTATCAAGTGCATTTGCATCAGAAACATTTGCAGAAAGATTAGCACCTATCTTATATAAAATAATTCCAATGATAAGTTTAGGTGTATGGAAAAGCATATCAATAGTTGTTATTACAATAATATTATCTTTCTTTACACTAGTTTTTGGGGAATTAGTGCCAAAGAGACTAGCTATGAAAAATTATGAAAAAATAGCCTTTGGAACAATTCGAATTATTAGAGGGTTATCTATTATAACAGCTCCATTTGTTAAATTACTAACAATCGTAACAAATGCAGTATCTAGACTATTTGGCGTAAAAGAGAACGAAGAAGAATCAGTAACAGAAGAAGAAATAAAAATGTTAGTTGATCAAGGTGAAGAAAAAGGAACTATTGAAGAGGAAGAAAAAGAATTAATTAACAATGTATTTGAATTTAACGATATTACTGTATCTGAAATTATGACACATAGAAAGGACATTTTTGCAATTGATATAAGTACAACTCCAGAATTACTAATTAATGAGCTTTCAAAAGAAGAATATCGATATAGTAGAATACCTGTATATGATGAAACAATTGATGAAATTAAAGGAATTTTATATGTAAAAGATGTATTAAAAAATATTAATAAGAAAACATTTAAAGTTAAAAACATCATGAAAGAAGCATATTTTGTATCTCAAAATAGATTAATCAACGAAGTTTTTAAAGAGTTACAAAAAAATAAAATTCAAATGGCAATTATTGTAGATGAATATGGTGGAACAGAAGGAATTGTAACAATGGAAGACATTTTAGAAGAATTAGTAGGTGACATTTATGATGAATATGATGAGGAAGAAAAAGAATTTGAGCAATTAGATAAAAACACATATATTTTAAGTGGAAGTATGACAATAAATGATGTTAATAAAGTATTAGATGCTAAAATACCAGAAGGAGATTATGATACAATATCAGGATTTTTGCAAGAAAAATTAGGAAGAATTCCTGAAGATGAGGAAACACCAATTATTGAAACGCAAGAAGTAACTTATAAGATAGAAGAATACGAAGATAAAAGAATTTTAAAAGTAAAAGCTTGTAAGAATAACGAAAAAGAAATAATAAAAGATGATGAAAATATATAAAAACAATATTAATTATCGATAGTTATTTTAAGTAGAATAAAAACACAGTCAATATAACAATTATTAGAAAAGATATGTTAATGAAAGGAATGGAACTAAATATGAAGAAAACATTTAGAATTCGTATAACAATAATAGCAATAATAGTAATTTGTGTATTTGCAATAGGTATTTATCAACTAATAAAAAACAGAAGTAAACAATATGAAATAGAAAAAATAAATGAATATAATTATTTTGTGCTAAAACAAGATGATAAATATGGAGTTATAAACAAAAAAGGGGATATAATTATAGAAACTCAATATGATGATGTGAAAATACCTAACCCAGAAAAGGCTGTATTTGTATGCTATACAGGAGAAAATATCAAAATATTAAATGATAAAAAAGAAATAATTTTAACACAATATCAAAAAGTAGAAGCAATTAGATTAAAAAATATTGCAAGTGATTTAATGTATGAAAAAAGCGTATTAAAATATGAAGAAAACGGAAAATATGGATTAATTAATTTTGAAGGAAAAAAGATAACAAAGGCAATTTATGATGAAATAGATAGTTTACCTTATAAAGAGGGAGAATTAATTGTAAAACAAGATGGGAAATATGGTGTAATTAATATTAAGGGAAACAAAAAAGTAAATATTGAATATGATCAAATTTCAGTGGATGGATATTACACAGAAGACAATCAATATAAATATGCTGGATACATTGTTTCAAATACTACAGAAGAAGGATATAGATATGGATATATTAATTATAATGGAGAGAAGATTGAAGAGGTAGAATATAATGAATTATCTAGAGTAACACATATAGAAGATAATGAAAATGTTTATATAATATGCGCAAAAAATGGTCAATATGGTGTAACGAAAAATGGAAAAGAGTTAATAACAAACGAATATCAATCTATTCATTATGATGAAGCGAATAAACTTTTTTCAATTGAAAAAAGCAAAAAATATGGTGTTGCAGACTTAAATGGCAAAATGATAATACCTGTGGAATATCAACAGATTGATATTACAGGAATTTATTTATATGCTCAAAACAACCAAGGAACTACAGTATATAGTGCTCAAGGAAATCAGGTAAATATTGATACAGATATAGCAATATTAGAAACACAAAATGAAAAATACAGAATAAGAATTAATAGTAGTAAACAAAATGGATATGGTGTTATTGGAAAAGATGGAAAACAAATTATAGAAGAAAAATACAATTATATAGAATATTTGTATGATAACTACTTTATCGTAAGCAATGAGAATTCAAAATTAGGAGTAATTGATGATAAAGAAAATGTAAAAATAGAAATCAAATATGATTCTATACAAAAGATAGAAAATACACAAATAATTCAAACAACTTTAACACAAGAAAACACAACTCAATTATATTCTAATGAAATGAACCAAATATGTGATATAGAAAATGCATTAGTAGAGACAAAAGATAATTATATAAAAATATATAACGGGGAACAAACAAAATATTTTGATAAAGAAGGAAAAGAATTAACCAATACAGAAGTTTATCCAAATAATAAATTATTTGCAAAAAAAGAAAATGAACAATGGGGATTTGCAGATAAAAATGGAAATGTAGTTGTAGATTGTAAATACGAAAAAGTAACAGAATTTAATGAATATGGTTTTGCAGCAGTAAAATTAGATGATAAATGGGGAGTTATTAATTCACAAGGAAAGGAAGTTCTAGAACCAACATATGAATTAAAAGAGCAGATAGAACCATCATTTATAGGCAAATATTATAAAATAACATATGGATTTGGAGAATTTTATTATACAGATGACTAAGGAATATATGCCAAAGGTTGCCGAGTGTTGCAGGGGGTTGCCAAGGGTTCCAAGGTTGCCAATGGTTCCGGGTTTAAATGGCAATTAAATTTGCCATTTAAACCCGGAACCTTTGGCAACCCTTGGCAACTTTTTTTGATTAAATTCATATAAAGAAGTAAATACTATTATAAATAAAAAAAGAAGGTGTTTTTATTTGAAACTTGGAGTGGCACTATCAGGTGGAGGTATTAGAGGAATTGCACATGCAGGAGCTTTAAAAGCATTAGAAGATAATAATATCAAAGTAGATATTATTGGAGGAACAAGCTCAGGTGCAATAGTAGCATCATTATATGCAATGGGTTATTCACCTTATTATATCTACATATTATTTAAAAGATATGCTGGTGAGTTAAGTGAAATTGAGTCAGGTCCTATTATAACCGGAATAGGGGATTTTATGTTTAATAAAAAAGTTTCTATAAATGGGTTTAAAAATGGAGAAAATATTGAAAATGCATATCAAAATCTAGCACTAAGAAAAGGAGTAAAAAAAATAAGTGACATTACAAAAATGCCATTAGTAATACCAGCAGTAGATGTTGTAGATTCAAAAAAATATATTTTTACAAATCAAATTCCAATTGGAACTAAAAAAAAGAGCCGTTATATAACAGATATTTCAATAGGAAAAGCAGTAAGAGCAAGTAGTAGTTTTCCTTGTATTTTTTCTCCATGTGACTTCAAAAAACACAAATTTTTAGATGGTGGGGTATTAGATAATGTACCAGTAGAAGAAGTGAAAAAGCAGGGAGCAGACAAAGTAATTGCAATTAATTTTAAAGCAGATGATATTGATGATGAAAGTAATATGATGGATATTGCAATGAGAACAATTGATATAATGGGGAATAAAATATCTGAAGAAAGTCTTCAAAAAAGTGATTTTATTTTAACAATTCAAACAGATAAAACAGGACTTTTAGAAGTAGATAAGCTAGATGACTGCTATCAATATGGTTATCATGCTATGATGGATAATTTAGAAAATATTAAGGAGATAATTTTTGAGTAAATAAACAAAATTTTACTTATTACAAAAAATATGATAAAATTTTAATAATATTATTTAAAATATTAAGGGTGAAAAAATGTTTATCATTGAAGAAGAACTAAAGAAATTGCCTAGTAAACCAGGGGTATACATTATGCGAGACAAAGACGACAACATTATTTATGTAGGAAAAGCAATTTCTTTAAAAAATAGAGTAAGACAATATTTCAGAAAAACTAATAAAACAGCAAGAATTGAAAAAATGGTAAGTTTAATTGACCATTTTGAATATATTGTTGTAGATAATGAAGCAGAAGCATTAATTTTAGAGTGTAATTTAATCAAAAAAAATAGACCTAAATTTAATGTTTTATTAAAAGATGACAAAACATACCCTTATATCAAAGTAGACTTAAAATCAGAATTTCCAGGCGTTTATATTACAAGAAGGCTAATAAATGATGGTTCAAAATATTTTGGACCATATGCAAACCCAGGAAGCGCAAAAGAAATGCTAGATTTTATAAAACAGAAATACAAAATTCATCAATGTAGATCAATAAAAGAAAGGACAAGACCATGTTTAAATTACCACATAAAGAGATGTTTAGCACCATGTATGGGATATGTAAAAAAAGAAGAATACATGAAACAAATTCATGAAATTATGGACTTGCTAGAAGGAAAAACAGACAAACTTTTAAAAGAATTAGAAACACAAATGCAAGAAGAATCAGAAAAAATGAATTTCGAAAAAGCAGCAGAAATACGAGATAGAATACAAGCAATTGACAGAGTATCAGCTAAACAAAAGGTATCTAATATTTCAGAAAATAGCATTGATGTAATTGGAATTGCAAAATCTGAATTACAAGTGTGCATAGAAATATTTTTTGTACGTGGCAGCAAAATGATAGGAAGAGAGCATTATTTTTATAGCGAATTAAAAGATATGGAAGATAAAGAAATCTTATCTGGATTTATAAAGCAATATTATTTAGACAATCCAAATATTCCAAATAAAATTATGATAAGAGAAGAAATTGACGATAAAAAAGCAATTGAAGAATGGTTATCCACAGTTTTAGGAAGAAAAGTGGAAATTAAGACACCAAAAAAAGGAGAAAAATTACGTTTTGTAGAAATGGCAGAAATGAATAGTAAAGTTACATTAGAAAATAGAGAAAAAGATAAAAGTGAAGTGTTACTAGAATTAAAAGAAGTGCTACAATTAGAAAAAATGCCAAGAAAAATTGAAACATATGACATTTCTAATATTTCAGGAGAATATATGGTAGCAGCAATGTGTGTTATGCAAGATGGAATTATAAAAAAGAATTTGTCAAGAAGATTTAAAATAAAAACAGTTTACTCACAAGATGATCCAAAATGTATGGAAGAGGTAATTACAAGAAGATTAAAACATTCTATTGAAAATCCAAATGGGGGATTTGGAAAATTACCTGATGTAATTTTTGCAGATGGTGGAATTACACAAATAAGGGCAACTAAAAATGCAATTGAAAAATATAAATTAAATATTCCTGTATTTGGAATGGTAAAAAATGATAAGCACCAAACAAGAGCTTTAATGGATGAAGATAGAAAAGAGTTAGAAATATCAGAAAATCTAATGAACTTAATTACTAGATTTCAAGATACAGTTCATGATACTGCAATTACATATCATAGAAAAGTAAGAGATAAACAAATTACAAAATCAGAATTAGATGATATTGATGGAATTGGAAAAGTTAAGAAACAAGCATTATTAAAAAAGTTCGGAAGCCTAGAACAAATAAAAAAAGCGACTATAGAAGAATTGATAAATGTAAAAGGAATTACAGAAGAATTAGCAAAAAGGATAATAGAAAACTTAAATAGAAATTAATAGAATAATAAAAAATGAATGAAATAATATAAATGTAATAAATAATTAAACACAGCTAAGACAAAGTCTTAGCTGTGTTTGTCATTATATCGTTCGAAAGTTTTATTATTCTTTCGAATCGATGCATTAACTTTAAGTCCAGCGGGAAAGCTGTCCTTAATTGGTTTAGTAACCTTAAGATAATATAAAATTATCAAAAGATACCCAAACAACACTACTAAAGCTGCTTTTTTCATAAGGATACACCTCCATAATAAAAGCAAAACGGGAAAATCCCAATTAATAGTTGTTTATATTATAACAGAAATATAAAAAAATTCAAGAATTGTAAATCTTCAATAAAATTTTATGAAGAAATAGAAAAATGTAAAATTTTGCGAACGATTTTTATTAAAATTAGGAATAAAATTAAATTAAGTGAATATACATATAGAAACAAAAAATAAGGGGGATTTTTTATGGAATATACAAAAGATGTTTTTTTCAAAGTTAATTATAATACAGATTTAAACAGATTAGAAATAACAGAGGAAAGTTGGACAAGCAAACTAATCAAAAAGATTAAAAATCATAAATTATTAACAACTATAGTTATTGCATTTGCGATGTTTTCTACCTTAAACATTGCTATGATTTATAGTTTTATGAAAATTCTACAAAATATTTGAAATTAAGGAAAAAATGAAGTATGATATGGAGGTGGCAATATGAGTTCAAAATATCCTATATTACCACCTATAATCAAATTTATTAATTCATGAATATAATTTTTATCTAATTAAAAATTCAAAAAAATTTAAAATATTTATAATAAATCAATTTTTTAAGATATACTTTATTCCAAATTAAAATTTACAATAATATAGAAATATGATAAAATAAAAAAAATTTTATAAGAGGAGATAAAGTATGCAAATCAAAGAAAAATTCAAATCTATTCCACAATTATTAAAAAGAATTTTTGAAAAATTTCCAATAACAATGATTGCAATTTTGCTAAGTACAACTTTTATTGCAATTACTTTAGATACTAATTTTATAAAGCCAAAAACGATAGAAAATATCATGTTTTTCATTTTATATTTTGTATCAGGAAGTTTTTTGGCAGAAGCATTATTTGAAAAAAATAATACTAAAAGAAATTTATCATATATAGCATCTGCTATTATTTCAGTTATATTAGTTATAATTCATAATATAGAATTTAGTAGAGAAAATATAGAAAATTTAATATGGAAAATTTCATTTTGTTATGTTTTAACACTAGGAATTTTATCAATATACACTATTTTCAAAAAATCAAAAAAAGATTTTAAAGAATATCTATTAAAGGTATTTATTAATATGACAAAAACCAGTGCTATATATATAGTTTTATCAATAGGAATATCAATTGTTTCAGCAATTTTTGTATATTTAATATGGGAAAAAATAGGATACACATTAGTTCTTAGGTTAGAAATCCTTTTATTAGGATTTTATTATATTCCAAAATTAATATATAGTTTAGTAGATGTAGATGGAGAAGTGAATGGATTTTTCAAAGGATTGATAAAATATGTTTTAACTACATTAGTTATAATATCTTTTGCTATTATATATGTATATATTCTTAAAATACTTATTTTAAGAGATATGCCAAAAAATCAAATATTCAGAATTTTATCAGCACTATTCATAATAGGAATACCTATTTGGACAATGATGCAACACTTTCAAGATAAAAGTATTTGGGACAAAATAAGTTCAAAATTACCAATTGCGTTTATTCCATTTGTATTTTTACAAATATATACGATAGGAATTAGAATTGCAGACAATGGATTTACACCATTAAGATATATTTGTGTTGCATTAGTTTTATTTGAAATTGTGTATATTTTAATATATCTTTTAAAAAGAGAAAAGTTAGAAATTTTGCTATTAATAATTGATGCAATAGCTATTATTTCATTAATTATCCCAGGTATTAATATGTTCAGCATTTCAAATATGAGTCAAGCACATGCACTAAAAACATTAAAAAATCAATCTGACTATACAGATGAAGAAAAAGAAAGAATATATGGAGCATACACATATCTAAAAGATTCTGAAGATGGAAAAAAATATATTAATAAAATATTAAATAGTGAAGATATTGATAAAATAAAAAGCTTCAGCAAAGTAAATAAAAATACTAGGTATTCTGGCACAACATATATAAACGTAAATGCTAATAATCAAAAAGTTGAGGTAGAAGGATATAAAACTTTATATCAAATTAGTGTTTCTGATTATAATAGTAATAGCATAGAAAAAGCATTCAGCGAACTTAAATTAGAATATGAATATATGGATTCCAAAGATAATATAAAAGTTAATCTAAAAAAGGAATTTGAAAAATATATTGATATTTATTTTGATTTAGGAGGAGAAGAATTAGATGACTATTTCGAAAGTCATAATGAAATACAGATAGAAGATAGCAAAAAACTTATTATAAAATCTTTCTATTTAAATTATGAAGAAGATTCAAAATTAGTAAAAGGCTATTCTATTCAAGGATACTTATTGGAAAAATAGATAAAATATAAAAAATAGGAGATAAAAAAAGTTATGATGAAACTTGCAGATGAGTGGAAAGAATATAAAATATTAGATATGGCAGATGGGCAAAAATTAGAAAAATGGGGAAATGTAATATTATCAAGACCAGACCCACAAATTGTATGGAAAGATAAAAGTTTTCCAAATAAATGGAAAGAAATAAATGCAACATATCACAGAAGCAAAACAGGAGGAGGTTCATGGGAATTTAATAAAAAAATACCGGATAGATGGCAAATTCACTATAAAAATTTAACTTTTAATATCAAGCCAATGGGTTTTAAGCATACAGGACTATTTCCAGAACAAGCCGTAAACTGGGATTGGATGATTAATAAAATAAAGACAGAAAAAAGAGAAATTAAAGTATTAAATTTATTTGCATATACAGGAGGAGCAACAGTAGCATGCTTATCAGCAGGAGCATCAGTATGTCATGTAGATAGCTCAAAAGGAATGACAACATGGGCAAAAGAAAATGTTGAAGCATCAAAATTACAAGACAAACCAGTAAGATTTATAGTAGACGATGTAATAAAATTTGTAAACAGAGAAATTAGAAGAGGGAATAAGTATGATGCAATCATAATGGATCCACCATCATATGGAAGAGGAGCAAAAGGAGAAGTATGGCAATTTGAAAATAACATATATGATTTAGTAGAATTATGCACAAAAGTATTATCAGACAATCCATTATTTTTCCTAATTAATTCATATACAACAGGAATATCAAGTACTGTACTAAAAAATATTTTAAACCTAACAGTAGGCAAAAAATACAAAGGAAAATTAGAAGCAGGAGAAATAGGAATACCAATGGAAGAATCTAAATTAGTGCTACCATGCGGAATTTATGGTAGGTGGGAAAAATAATGCAAGATTTAAAAGTTATTTATGAAGATAATCATATTATTGTTGTAGAAAAAAAGCCTAATATTCCGTCACAGGCAGATAAAACTGGTGATATTGATATGTTAACAATCGTAAAACAGTATATAAAAGAAAAGTACAATAAGCCTGGTAATGTATATTTAGGATTAGTTCATAGATTAGATAGACCAGTGGGTGGAGTAATGATATTTGCTAAAACTTCTAAGGCTGCTTCTAGATTAAGCAATCAGGTAAGAGAAAAGATATTTAAGAAAAAGTACCTAGCAGTAGTTGATGGTAAATTTGAAAATAAGAAGCGGAGTTTTAGAAGATTACTTATATAAAGATGAAAGAAATAATATAAGTAAAGTTGTAAACAAGGAAAAGAAAAATGCTAAATTAGCAAAGTTAGATTATGAGGTAGAAAAATATAATGAAATAAAAGATTTAAGCTTGGTAAAGGTAAATTTACATACAGGAAGACATCATCAGATTAGAGTGCAACTTGCAAATAGTGGACATAGCATTTTTGGAGACCAAAAATATGGTACAAGAGGAAAAGGAAAACAAATTGCATTGTGGGCTTATGAACTTACAATAATTCATCCAATTACAAAGGAAGAAATGGTATTTAAAGATTTACCAGAACCAATTGGAACTTGGTGTATATTAAAAAATGATTGAATCATAAGAAAAAAATGTTACATTAATGCAAATTTCACAAATTAAGCAAAAATGTTTGCATTTTATAAAAAACTATGTTACAATACTTAAGTAAAAAAAGAGAAAAACTGTTAGGAGGAATTCATAAATGGAAATAGCAAAAAGAATATTAATAGTAATTTATTTCTTAGTAGCATTTATATTAATTATATTAGCATTAATTCAAACAAAAGAAGATGCAGGGTTATCTTCAACAATAACAGGTTCATCAACAAGTAATTTTTATGAAAAAAATAAAGGAAGAACAAAAGAAGGAAAACAAAAAAGATGGACTATAATTTTATCAGTAGTATTTGCAATATTGACAATAAGTTTAGGAATATTATATATGGCATAGATGTAATAAGAAGGGCGGTTTTTATATAAAAACACGCTCTTTTTTAGAATAGAGATGCTTTAGTATTTTGTAACATAATCCATGATGGAAAGGAAAAGATATGAAAGAAAGAAAAGAAAAAATTTTAGAATTAATGAAAGATGACGACTATGTGCCGATGAAGGCAAAAGAAATTGCTATGATTATGAGAGTACCTAAAAATGAATATAGAGAGTTTTTAGAATTATTAGGAGAGTTAGAATTAGATTTCAAAATTCAAAAGAATAGAAAAAATAGATATCGAATTGTTGATAAAAAATATTATGATGGAATTTATCGTAAAAATCAAAAAGGGTTTGGTTTTGTACGTATGGAAGACCAAGAGGATGAAATATATATTACTAAAGAAAATTCTTTAAATGCTTTAAATGGAGATAGAGTTTTAATTGAAATTATAGAAGAAAAAAATAAAATAAAAAGTGCAGAAGGAAAAGTCGTTAAAATATTAAAACATGAAAAAGATACGATAGTTGGAATTTTTCAAAATAATAAGACATTTGGATTTGTAATTCCAGATGATAAAAACTTTGGTACAGATATTTATATTTCTAAAAAAGATATTGGAAAAGCTAGGAGTAATCATAAGGTTCTAGTAAAAATTACTAAATATCCTGAAAAGGGTAAAAAGGCAGAAGGAAAAATAATCGAGGTTCTAGGAAATGTAAATGAAGCAGGGGTTGATATGCTTTCTCTAATTAAAGAGCATAATCTGCCATCAGTGTTTCCAGAACCAGTTATAGAAGAAGCAAAAAGATGTGGAAATTATATAGATAAAAAAGATATTCCAAATAGAGTAGATGCACGAGATAAAATAATATTTACTATTGATGGAGAAGATGCAAAAGATTTAGATGATGCAGTTAGGGTTGAAAAATTAGAAAACGGAAATTATAAGCTAGATGTTCATATTGCAGATGTTAGTTACTATGTAAAAGAAGATAGCTTATTAGATCAAGAAGCTTTAATTAGAGGAACTAGTATTTACATGCTAGGAAGAGTTATACCAATGCTTCCAAGAGAATTATCAAATGGAATATGCAGTTTAAATGCAGGAGAAGATAGATTTACATTATCATGTAGTATGGAAATAGATAAAGATGGAAATGTAGTATCTTCTGAGGTATATAAAGCAATTATAAATGTAACTGAAAGAATGAGTTATACGGATGTACAAAAAATAATAGATGAATCAGACCAAGAAGTACTAAAAAGATATGAACCATACATTTCAGATTTTAAGTTAATGGCAGAACTAGCACATATTTTGAAAGATAAAAGAATGGAGCAAGGGTATTTAAATTTAGATATACCAGAAAGCAAAATTGATTTAGATATTGATGGAAAAGTTAGTAATATTTCAAAATATGAAACTACTTTTGCACATGAAATAATTGAACAATTTATGCTAATAGCAAATGAAACTATTGCTGAAAAATTTTTCTGGTTAGAAGCACCATTTATTTATCGTGTACACGAAGAACCAGACATAGAAAAAATACAAGAATTAAACAAATTTCTATTTAATTTTGGTTTGAAAATTAAAGCAAATAAAGATAATATATATCCAAAAGAATTTGCTAAAATCTTAGAAGAAATAAAAGGAAGAGAAGAAGAAAAGGTAGTATCAAATTTAATATTAAGAACTTTAAAAGTAGCAAGATATGAAGCAGAAAATAAAGGACACTTTGGTATTGCAAGTAAATATTATTGTCATTTTACTTCACCAATTAGAAGATATCCAGATCTATTTATACATAGGATTATTTCTATGTATTTAAAAGAAAATTATGATGTACAAGAAAAAGCAATTGAAAAATATAGAGTAGAAGCAGAAGAAAGAGCAAAACAATCATCAGAAAGAGAAAAAGTTGCAACACAAGTAGAAAGAGAATCAGAAGATATTAAAAAAGCTGAATATATGGAATCTAGAATTGGACAAGAGTATGAAGGGATTGTTTCATCTATTACATCGTTTGGAATGTTTGTAGAATTAGAAAATACTGTAGAAGGTCTTATTCGTTTTGATAAAATGGGAGATGAATATTTTATTTACGATGAAGACAGAAAAAGATTAATTGGAGAAAGAACAAACAAAATATACAAAATTGGAGATAAAGTAAAAATTAGGGTTGATAAAGCAAGTAAATTATTAAGGCAAATTGATTTTGAATTAGTTAATGTCAAAAGTAATGAAGATTTTTGATATATATATAGTTTGTAATAATTAAATTTGATTAAAAAAATATAAAAAAAGTGTGTCAAAAAGACGGGTTCTTTTAACACACTTTTAAGATTTAAGTTATAGGTCTAATTTCATAAACTCTTTTACCATAATTAAATTTCAAAAATTTAGCATTTTCTGGAATTTTAAATGTTTGTGTACCATTAGACCAACCATATTTAGTTATTGTTTGTATTGTTTGTTTACTACTATTACATATATACAATGCAAAAGATTCTTGTTTTTCAGATACTTGAACATTTTTTCCAATCATAGAAGGATCTATTTCTATATAGAGATTATCATTTACATTAAAATAGGTATTATCATTACCATCATATGCAGCAACACCCAAAGCATCAGAAGGTAAAACAGCTGTGTAAGTTGACATTGTCGACTCTACACCATATCTATCTATTCCTTTTGCATATATAGTTTTTCCTAAATCCAATGATATTGTATCGCCATCATGATATTCATTCCACGTTGTTTTATCATCTGTACTATATAATTTAGTTTCACTAGTATCAAAATAATTTATTGTTATAGAACTAAAAGATTGTTGTATACCAGTTGGAGTTATTTTAGGATAATATTTTACTATATTAAGTGATGGTTCATTTATAAGTCTAACTTCATTGACAGTTACATTATAAAACATTAGAAATTTAGCATTTTCTGGAATTGTAAAAGTTTGTCTGTTACTAGACCAACCATATATACTTATTCTCTGTATGCTTTGTTTATTTTCATCACATATATATAAATCAAAAGACTCTACGTGTTCATAAACTTGAACCTTTTTACCAATCATAGAAGGTTCTATTTCTATATAATAGGTATTGCGATAACCTCCAACACTAGTATTATCATTACCATCATATGCAGCAAGACCTAAAGCATCAGGAGCTAAATTCATTTTAATTGCTTCTTTATCTAATTTTGTTATTTCCTGTTGTTTTATACTTTTTGCTAAAATAGTACATTCTTTTTCTACTACGAACTCACCTTCATATGTTATCCATGTATTACCATTATCTATACTATAATAATTATTTGTTTCTTCTCCATAATCTATTGTAACTTTTTTATTTAATTTTATACCATATGATGTTAATATAGGATAAATACTTGATTCATTTTGTGAAATTACAGGTTTTGCATCAACATTTGCCTTCAGAACATAATTTTTAAAATCATCATCACTTTTACGCTTGATTTTAAAAGTATATTCATTACCTGATTCAACATTATAATCTATTGCTAATTTATTTTTATTTACATTTATTATATTGTCATCTGGAGTTTGTACTTGTTCTATTTCGTCATTACTTTCTATCATTATTGTAATATAAATATTATTTTCACTTATTGAATTGACAACATATACTGTATCTATCTTATGTTCTTCTTGTATATTTTGTTCTTGCTCACCAAATGCTTTAGAAAATAAACCATTTTTTTCTGTTATATTTTTTATAGTTATTCCTGACAAAACAAGCAATATTATAATTGCTATTACCAGAGTTATTAAGGTTATGCATTTTACCTTATTTTTCATTTGTTTTTTCTCCTCTTACTATAAATGATTAGATTATCTAGTGATATCTTAATTTTCCTTTTACTTTTTGAATTAATTTAATAACATTTTTTTTATTGTTCATTTTTTATTAAAGAAATTTATGTCTAGCTGTTATTACAACTAAATTATAACATTGCAATTCTTATTTGTAAACGATTTTTATGTTACATTTTAGTTACAGATTAATACATAAACATCATAGTATTAAAGAAAATAACAACTAATATAGAAAAAACAATAACAGTAATACCACCAGATTTATTTTGTTTTTCTTTTAGTTCATATAAACCATAGCCAATAGTTTTAAGTAAAATATAAAGGCTAATTAGTAAAAAAATAATATCAAAAATAGTATGAGTCAAAGCAAAACCTCCTATTTATTTTTTATAATAATTATGTCTTGACGACAATTATATTAATTATATTTTAACAATAATTATGTTTCAGTAACAAGCATACTTGATCTTACCTTAGTATCAATATCTACATCAAAAAAAGCATTTCTATAATTATCTAACCAATGATAATTATACACATCATCTACTGTAAAAAAATTAGAAAGAGCATCTAATCCAAACCCATTTATATCAGAGTTGTATTCCCTTGAAGTTTTATATAAAAAACTAGATAAAGCTGATTCTAAATAATGATTACAACTTTCCGAAATAGAATCCAAAACTTTTGGCGTTAAATAGCTAGAATCTTCAGACATTGAAGCAATTCTTCCAGAGAATGTTAGTTTTACTTTAATATATGGAGAAGATGTAGAAGTATCAACTTTAATTTGAGAATAGTTGTAAGGTGCCAAATAAATATCTAAATATTTTCCACTATTAACAGGGTCTGGAACTGAAATTAAAAATCTATCTAATTGATTTTCAATTGTTAAAAAACAAATTGTTTCCAATGCATTTAATTCTCCTACAAGTTGATCATTTTTAAATACAGCAACTCCAATATTTTCAGTTCCGTTTTTTCCTTCAATAGAAGACTCATTTGCCTTAATTGAATAATCTTGTTCAGCAGTAGGAGATGAATCAGATTGAGAGTTAGACTGATTAATACCTCCTAAAATTGCAAAGGGCTGACAACTTTTACAATTTGAACTATTAAAAAAATTACCAATGGTAGAATTAGGGATGTATCCAGTATATTTACTTGATTTTGTTAAAACTTCATAGTATTTATAAATTGAATTTTCTAATTCTGCCTGTGTTTGTTCAATATAATATTTTGCATCACATTTTGAAACAATAATTTTTGCAGAAGGTCTAACTTGTGTATCATTTGTCAAAGTATAGATTTCATCTGTAATTCCTTGATAAGCAAATTCTTCAGAAAAAATAATTACCTTACAATGTGACATGTTGATTTCTTTTCCCATATAACTATTCATTAAATTAATAGCATTTGTCAAAGAAGAAGCTTTTACAGAATTTATTACAGGCTTTGCTTTTTCAGTTGAACCAGACTCACTAGCAGCTGTTGTAGTAGAAAATTCAAAAGTTACTTCTAGTTCATTTTCATCAGAAGTATCAATACCAATTGCTAATACATAAGCTAAATTATCAATATTAAGTGATGCATATGAACTAGAGAATGCAACTACAAATATTATAATTAAAATAAAAACAAATAAATTCCTTAGAAACTTAGGCATTTGAATTCTCCTTTCCATTGTTATTTTGTTTCTTTTTTCGTAAATTTGCAAGTATTAGAATACTAATGCTTAAGACAAATACAATTCCTATAACTAAATTAGGATATATTTTAGTTTCGAACATATTAGAAACTGCATAATTTTTAGGAAATATACTAATTCCGAAAATTAATAAACCAAAAATATCAATTAAAGCTTTTTTATTTTCTATATTTGTTATTTTTTGAAAAATACGCATGCTAAATTTACTAATAATGCTTAGGTAACAGGCAAAGGCTAAAATCCATATTAGTAAAAATACAGATTCTAATCTTTGAAAGAAATTACCAAATTCTATATAACGAGTTGCATTGTATAAAGGTGTAATTTCGTTTGTATCTAAGAAAAAAGAAAACATAAAAAGTAAAGTAGCAACACATAAAACAAGATAGATAGCAGAAATACCAATTGATATAAATGTTATTTTTTTCATATCTTCAGGTTTATTTAGTAATGGTGGCAAAAAATATAAAAAAACTATCCCACCAAAAGAAGCCAAATTTGTCAATCCTAAAATAAAAGTATCCAATAATCCTTTACCAAAAATAGGAAACATCCTTTGTGGAGTAAACTGATTCATATTTGAAAAAAATAAAAATATAATGCTTCCTAGAACTAATGGTATAATTAAAGCATTTGTTTTTAAGCTAGCACTAAAATCAAGTCTATTAGCTGCACATATAGCAACTACAAATAGCAAAACAATATAAATAATATTTGTCATTGGATAATAAATAATTTTAATGCTTTCGCAAAAGTTCCTAAGTAAAATACTTGATGTAATTATAAAATAAGCAATAAAGATAATTCCGATAATTGTTTTTAATAATCCTCCACCTAAATATTCTGAAATATCAATAATGTCAGCACTTGGAAAAGTTTTTAATAAACGATAAATGAAGTATCCAATAAAAATAACAATGATACCAACATAAATTATATTTAAAATAGAAGCAGAGTCAGTAGAAACTAATATGTTTCTTGGAAGAGATAAAATAGTATGTGTTACAACAATTGTTAAAACAAGCATAATAGCATCAAGAGTGCTTATTTTAGAAGAACTCATATAGTAATCAATCCTTGCATGTTATATTTAGGTTTTTAATAGAGGCTTTACCTATAAACCTTGTTATATTTATAGTTTTAAAATTAATAATGATTAGCTTATTTGTGGTACAGATTAGAGTTAAATTTCCATTTCATTGAAAATTTTTCTTGTTTTTGAGCTTTTTTTGGTGCTACATAAGAAGCACGATATTCTCTTTTCCATATAGGTGGTAAGAAATATCCATTTCCATCTACATTGCTACTAGGTGCTAAAGGTGTCATATAAGATACACCAAAAGATCTTAAGCTACAAAGAACAGAGATATAAATAAATAATCCTAATGAAATTCCTAAAAATCCTGCCATAAATCCAAGTAATACAAAAACAAATCTGAAATATCGTATATGAAATCCAAATGAAAAATCTGGAATAGCAAAAGAAGCGATACCTGTAATAGCAACTATAATAATTAGAATTGGACTAACTATACCTGCTGAAACTGCTGCTTGTCCTAAAACCAAAGCACCAACAATACCAATAGTTGGTCCAATAGGAGACGGAACTCTTAAACCAGCTTCACGAATTAACTCAAAGGAAATCTCCATAATTAAAATTTCAACTATAATTGGAAATGGTACATTTTCACGAGAAGCTAAAATAGAATAGAGTAGTCCTGTAGGAAGAATTTCTTGGTGAAAGCTTGTAATTGCAACATAAATACCAGGTAGTAACAATGTAATAAAAGTAGCTAACACTCTAAGTCCTCGCAAAAAATTAGCAAAATTAACTTTTAAATTAGTATCTTCCGGAGAAGCTAAAAAATCTATTAAAACTGCTGGTACAATAACTCCATAAGGAGTTCCATTTACAATAATTACAACACGACCATTTAATAGATATTTAGAAACTTTGTCAGGCCTTTCAGTAGAAATCATTTCAGGAATTCCTAAAATATTAGAATCAGCAATTAATTGTTCTAATTCACCAGCAGAAAGCAAAGAATCTACTTCTAAGTTATTTAATCTATATTTTACTTCACCTACTAGGTCATCATTTGCTATATTCTTAATATAACAAACTGCACATTTTGTTTTTGTAACATTACCTACTTCCAAATTTTCAATAATTAAATTTTCGTTATTAACAATACGGCGAATTAAAGAGGTATTAGTTCTAATATTTTCAACAAAAGCTTCATGAGGACCTTTTATAACTATTTCATTATTTGGAGTATCAACACTCCTTTGTTTAAAGCCCTTTACTTCAATATCAAAAGCAATTGGAAGAGTTTCTACAAACAAAGCACAATTACCAGCATTTATACCGAGAAATAATTTCATCAAAATCTTCAGAAGTTGATAGAGAATTTTGAGGCATTAAACATCCAATTAAGTAATTACTTAAGTCAAATTTTTTAACTTTTCTCACAGTAATATTATTTGTAACAGCTTCTGAAATAATTTTTGTTTGAGAGCTATCAAATAAGTTATTTTTATTTCTCATCATTAATGGTTCTAATATAAAATCATTTATAGTTTTGGAATCTACCATTCCATCAATATATGCCAAAAATGCATCATATTGCTTACCTCTTGCATTTAATGTGAATTGTCTAATATTAATATCACTATTTATTAAGAAATTATATTTAGTTTTTATATATTCTAAATTAACAGATAAACTTGGAAAAATATTGACTTTTTTTTCAGGCTCTTCAGGAAAATCATTTTGAAAGTCAGCATCTTCTGTATCTGGAATTGTAAATTTATAGTGTTCTTGCGGATGGTACTTAAAATAAGTATCAAATATTTTTTTAAAATCCATAATTGTCTCCTATTTTTTATAACCTATTGTACAACTTAAGAGTTATTATATTATTTAAATTTTACAAACTATGAGTTGTAACTGATTTTAATTAGTATTTGTAAAATTATATAAAATATACTAGTTTTTACAATTAAAAAATGATATAATAAAATAGGTACAAATTAAAAATCAAGAAGGAGAAACTAATGAAAAATAGAATTCCAAGTATCATTATGTTTTTGGTAATGATTTTAATTATTGGAGTATGTGGGATTTTTGTAAATATTATTTTGCAAGAATTTAAAAGTATGCAAACAATAGTAGAACCAGAAGAATTTAAAACCACAATATCTGTAAATGAAAATACAACAAACAAAAATATAGAGATACCACAAGATGAAAATAATGTATTAGATGATATTAATAATGGATATACACAACAAGAGGAAAATTATAGTAATATTAGTATAAATAAATATTTTTATAGCCAACTAGACGATTACTCTAAAACAATTTATCAAGCATTTGAGCAAAATAAAGAAAATATGAAAACTGGAACATATAAAGTAGAACTAGGAAATTCATTTTCAGAAATATTAGATACAGAAAATGGTCAAGATAAATTAGGAGAATATTATCAATCAGCAGTTGAAGCATATACATATGATAATCCAGATGTATTTTATTTAAGTCCAAACAAAATGTATTTAAATATAGAAACTACAACAAAAGGAAGAAATAACACATACTATGTATATGTTAATAATGGAAATGAAACAAATTATTTAATAGATGAATTTTCATCCAAAGAACAAATTAACGAAGCACTTGAAAAAATTCAACAAGTAAAAAATAGTATTGTAGAAAATGCTACAGGTGACACATATGATAATATAAAAATGGTACATGATTATTTAGTAAAAAATATTGAATATGATACAACAATATCAAAAGATAATATTTATAATATTTATGGTGCATTAGTTAATGGAGAAGCTGTATGTGAAGGATATGCAAGAGCTTTTAAATATCTTATGGACAACTTGGATATTCCTTGTACATTAGTAATAGGAAAAGGAAAAAATTCTCAAGGAAATACAGAAAATCACGCATGGAATTATGTACAATTATCAGATACTTGGTATGCAGTTGATAGTACATGGGATGACCCTGTGGGATATAATGAAGGATGGTTTAGTCAAGTTACAAGATATAAATATTTTTTAAAAGGTTCTAATGATATGAATATAGATCACCAAGCAACGGGAAGATTTACAGAAGGAGGAAAACTATATAATTATCCAGAACTTAGTGTTGAAAATTACTAATATAAAAAATGGAAAGACATATTAATTAATATTAGTAATATATTTATAAAGATATAATTTATATAAAAAACTTAAATTTCAAAATAAGTAATAAAAAATAAAAAAATTTACATAAATGCTTGACTTTTCCAAAAATAACATTTATAATAGAATAAGCAATTATGTAAATATAAAAAATTTAGGAGGTAAAAATGAAAAATTTAAAAATTTCTTTAACTGCAATAATATTTGCAATAATAGTAACAATATTTACAGGAGTATATGCATATACAGGATTGGATGTAGATACAAAATATGAAATTTCAATGCCGGATAGTTTAACAAATGGAACAGGTACTGTAAATGCGCCAGTGTCAGAAGACATGAAATACCAATTTGTTGAAATCAACAAAGAAAAATATGATACATTAAAAAAATATGAAGCTCAATTAGAATTAATGCAAGCATATATAAAAGGAGAAGCTGCAAGTTGGGAAGATAGTCAAGCAAATGCAGAATACGAAGATTTAGTTTCTAAATATGAATCTACATATAATGAAAAAATATCAGACTTATATACTCAATATACATCTATTGACAGCAATAGTATAGCTACAGTAAGATCTTTATGGATTTATGAATTAACAGATTATAACGAAAGTAATTGGAAAAATTCTACTGATAGCAAAATAACATTAGACTTAACAACATTTACAGGAACAAAATATTATATAGCTTGGGTTAAAATAGGTGATACACTTGATGCAGAAGCTTATGTAGTTACAGGAACGAAGAAAGATGATCCAACACCAACTGATCCAACACCAGATGATCCAACACCAACTGATCCAACACCAGATGATCCAACACCAACTGATCCAACACCAGATGACCCAACACCAGATGATCCAAAACAAGAAGAACCAAAGCAAGAAGAACCAAAGCAAGAAGAACCAAAGCAAGAAGAACCAAAGCAAGAAGAACCAAAACAAGAAGAACCAAAACAAGAAAGTCCTAAAAAAGAAGATCCAACAGATGCTTCTAATAGTGGAAAAGTATTACCAAAAACAGGTGTAAACAGTGCAATATTAGGATTAATTACAATAGCAGGAGCATCAGCAGGAATTTCATACAGAAAATATAGAAAAATAAAATAATCAATATAATAAGTAAAATGTCACGAGAAATCGTGGCATTTTTTTAACGTAACTTTAAGTGTAAACCACGAATTCTATCCGTGGATTGTTATATAAAAAATACAGATTTATAATAACTGAGAAAATAGTTGAAAAAAGTGATATAATGATGAATTGTAAAATAATATAAATATTGACTTTTTATGTAAATAGTGCTATAATATAAATATGAGAACGCAACTCATATATGATATCTTAGGTAAAGGTATCATTAGGATCTAGCACGCACATTGAAATTAAAAAAAGGAGGGTTCTATCATGAACAGAAAAATCAACAAAAAAATGCGGTTAGTAATCGTTGTTGCATTGGTATTGGCAATGAACATTACCAGCTTTGCTGGTATTGTACCTACAACAAAGGTACAGGCAGCAGTAAGTAGTCAGGGAATTATAACCAGTGGAGAAGGTAGTCATTCGATTACTTTATCCAATGGCGAGAAAGCTACAGTTACAGTTACTGACTGTAAGCTAACGGTGAAAGTTGGTTTTACGAATTATACTTTCAAGCCGTCTAAAAATGCAACAGAGTCAATGCTACACATTGTTGGGATGGTGGTAACTAATGGTACGCATGATTTGCTTCACATATTTGTACTTAGTGGCAAATATTACTGCATGGATCTTAGATCTGGTGTAGTGATAGAAGCATATCGGAATACCAAAAATGGCAAGTATTGTTTGAAAACTAATGCCTCTGGATACGAGGTGTTTGGATCATCGATAATCAACACGGAAGACTTTTATGAACGCTTAGCTATTGGTGCAGTAATGCAGAATAAGCTCATAACAAGAGCCGAGTTTGATATGATCTCACAGGGAAAAGATCCTTCTGAGGATGATTCAAAGCCAACATCAACACCGACGGCAACACCGACAGCAACACCAACAGCAACACCAACAGCAACGCCGACGGAAGCACCGACAGCAACACCGACAGCAACACCGACAGCAACGCCGACGGAAGCACCGACAGCAACACCGACAGCAACGCCGACGGAAGCACCGACAGAAGCTCCAACAGAATCAGTTACTACTCTTCCGACTCGTACGCCAGATGTACAGGTAAATTCTCATACCGAATTTGACTTTACATTCTGGTATGAGGAAGTAAGAAAAGGTAATATTACCTGGGAGCAGTTTATGGAATTAGCTGCTTCATTCGGTTGGATTATTGACAAGGAAAGTCAGACTGTGACTCACGAGCACACAGACTATTCCTACGATGAAAACGGTAATCTTCTCTCTGAGGATAAGACTACTGTAAGTAATTCGAACTCTACGGAAACTGGAAGTGGCAAAGTAGATGTAACCGAGAAAAATGAAGGTAAAGTTGAGTACGAAGATAAGAAGGATGGAAAAGGTGAAGTTTCTGGAGCTGCAGATACTAAGACAGATATCCACATCATTAATCCTGTAGTTACAGGTGATGGCAATGCAAAAAAAGATATTGTGTCTTTCAACGTTAAGAGGAAAGGTAACAAAGTAAAACTTACCAGAACTGTTAATGGATTGACAGGTACTATTTGTATTGTGAAATTCAATAAAAAGAAGGGAATAGCAGTCTTTGACAATATATCCTATAAGGGCATTAAATATGTGGGATATACCTCAATAAGTAGGCAAATAATTTTGCTTACCAAAAAGGGAAAAGTCAAGATTATTCCTAGAGCAAAAGGTAAAGTCGGAAAGACTTATACCGCAAAAGTACTTAAAGGAAAATGGAAGAAAGTAAAAGAGAACCAAAAAGGACTTAGCATCAGGGTAACTGATGGTAAGTCAAAGGTAAAGGGCGTAAAAAACGCTCAACCGAAAAAGATAGCAAGATGACATTGGTGCAATAGATCCTAAAAAGGAAGACCGACTGTAATACAGTCGGTCTTCCCAGACTGTTGACAAACCCTAGATTTTTTTCTAGGGTTTTCTTCATATTTTATTTTTTTCTATAAAAAATAAAAATTT
>CANPZT010000004.1 GCA_947589135.1 uncultured Clostridia bacterium
CTATCCGCGACTCGAACGCGGGACAACTTGATTAAAAGTCAAGTGCTCTACCACCTGAGCTAATAGCCCACATAAATATAGCATTTCACAATGCCTTTATATCTTACTATATTTTTTGTGAAATGTCAATACATTTATGAAATTTTTTTGTCTTTTTTGTGAATTTTTTTTATTCCATTTAAAATTAAAAATTTAGCTTTTATATCAAATTGTTAAAATTCATATTTAACTCTGTATTAAAATTTATGCATTTAATTTTTCTAAAACCTCTTCTACATCAATTCCATGAACTCCACATGCTTCTTCTAAAGTTTCCATTTGTGATGCAGGGCATCCTAAACAATGCATTCCTATTTCTAATAAAATATCAGCTTTTTCAGGTGCAGTCTCTAATATTTCTCCTATTTTTGTATCTTTATTAAATTTCATAATAAATCCTCCTTATTCCTATTTAAACTATAATATATAATTAATATACTATAAACTTATTTTGCTTTTAAGGATAGTATATTTTTATATAATAATAATATTTTAACATGAATTTTAAAAAAAGTATAGACAAATTAAAAAAAATATTGTATTATGGAAAAAATTGTAAGGCGGTGATTTTATTTCAACTTTAATTAATTTATACTTTATAACTTTTATTATATATCTTTTTATTACTTTATATTCAATTTATACTTACTTTGATATCAAATTTTTTCATAATCAACAAGGTTCTAAATTAGAAATCAAAAAAAAATATTTTAATTAAGGAGGTCTTTTTATTACAAAACATAAAAATCAATTTTTATTCTCTACATTATTTTTATGTATTTCAGCATATTTTACAATAAAATTGTTTTACCCCATTTACGTTTCTGATGAAATTATTATTCCTTATGGAATTCATCCTTTTGATATTTGTTCTAAAAATCTGCAACTTTGGAACTACATAAAAATTATTTATATAATTACTTTTATAATTTCTAATCTAATTATAAGCAATTTTTTGTATCATTCTACTTTCTCAAAAATAAAATTTCGAAAAACTCCACCTTTTACTAATAAAAAAACAAAAACTCACTCTAAAACTTCAGACGATAATTTAAATTTGCTTATAGGGTTAGACGAAAAGACAAATAACTTAGTTTATATACCAGAATCTGGATTATTTCAAAATTTCTTAATAACAGGAACAATTGGATCTGGAAAAACATCTAGTGCTATGTATCCATTAACAGAACAATTAATGGAATTTAATCACAAACATCCTAAAGAAAAAATAGGTATGCTCATTTTAGATGTAAAAGGGAACTATTATAAACAAGTAAAAAAATTCTCACAGCATTATAATCTTGAAAAAGATTTAATTGTTCTTGAATTAAATTCAAATATTTTTTATAATCCTTTGCATAAACCCAATTTAAAGCCACAAATATTAGCAGACAGATTACGAACAATATTATTGTTATTTTCTGAGAATAATACAGAGTCTTATTGGATTGATAAAGCAACACAAATAATTGCTGAAAGTATAAAATTATGTCGTTTATATAATAAAGGTTATGTAACTTTTCTAGAGTTACACAAATTAATTACAATTCCAAACTATTATAAGGAAAAAATATATATACTAAAAAATTTGTTTATTCATTCAAAATTGAATAATCAACAAATTTATGAATTAAATGAATGTTTAGAATTTTTTCAAAAAGAATTTGAACAATTAGATGATAGAACTAAAGGAATTTTAATATCTGAAATAACAAGAATCACAAGTACCTTTGTATCAGATTTTGATGTTATGTCTACATTTTGTGCTCCAATTGAGAAACTCACTTTTACAGGTTTTGATTCAGTTATAAAAAATGGAAGAATTGTTGTGTTAAATATGAATATATCAGAATATAGCTTACTTTCAAAAATTATCGCAACTTATCTTAAATTAGATTTTCAAACCGAAATAATGACAAATCTATCAAATGATAAGTGTAAAATATCTGCATTTATTTGCGATGAATATGATAAGTATGCTAGCAAAACTGATAGTGAATTTTTTTCATTAAGTCGAGAAGCAAAATGTATAAATATAATTAGCACACAAAGTTATTCTTCTCTAAAGTTAGCTTTAAAAGATGACGCACAAGTAAAAGTATTAGTTCAAAATTTAATTAATAAAATTTGGTTTCGAACAGACGATATATTTACAATTGAAGAAGCACAAAAACAAATAGGAAAAGAAGAACAGAAACGCATTTCAAAGAGTATTTCTGAAGGTGCAAAAGAAAGTAAATTTAATTATATTACAAACTCTTTTCATTCTAAAGATTCAAATATTTCTGAAACATATAGTACTTATACACAAAAAGATTACATCTATGATACAAATTTCTTTTCTCAAAATCTAGAAACTTTCACCGCTCTTACTTTTTTGTCTAATGGAAATAATATTTTAAGTCCCAAAAAGCTTAAGCTATTTCCTTATTTCAAAAATTAATAAAACAGTATTTTATTCTATAAAAAGGAGGTTTTATATTGAATAAAAAAATTTTTTATCTATTTTTAATTACATTACTTTTCTTAATTTTTCTATTCACTTTATCTTTTTCATCTTTTGCATTAGGTGACCCTAAAATAGTTACAAAAATTAATGATGCTTTTGAAAGTATTGAACAATGGATTTTAAAAATTTCCACACCAGCAGCTGCTGTAGCAGTTGGTACAGGTGTGTTTATGAAAAAATTTAGCTTTGGAGATGAAGAAAGAATAAGAACTGGAAAAAAATTAATAAAAAGTGCTTTGTTTTCTTACGCTTTTATTTTAGCAATTGACTTAATTCTATCTGCTATAAAATCACTAATTGGATAAGGAGGATTATTTGGAAAATACAAACGATATAACACAAATTATTATTGACACTATAAATCATATTTTTGAAAATCTATTTAGTTCCATTGATAATAATTTATATTCTGTGTTAGATAATATTACTTTTATTAATTCTAATATTTTAAATGACAAAAATTTTGAAAATATATTTGGAACATCTACAACAAATGGTATTCTATTAATTTCTAATTCTCTTTTGTTGGCATTTATTTTATATTATTCTTTTCGTTATTTATTATCTCATTTAACATATCATCAAACCGAGTCTCCTGGTAGTTTTATTATAAAACTTATTTTGTATGGTATTTCAATGAATTGTTCGTTTTTTATTATTTCTTTTATTTTAGATTTAAATTTTAACATTTCATTAGCAATTAGAAGTATTGGAGAGAACTTATTTGGAAAATCAATATGTTTTTCTGAATTAATTACTTCTATTAATTCTCAAATGTCTATAAATACTACTTCTCTTAACATTTTTTCATTAGATGGTCTTATTAAAGGAACTCTAAGCTTTTCATTATTAAATTTAGTATTTTCATATTCTTTAAGATATATTATGATAAAAGTATTTATTCTTCTTTCTCCTTTTGCAATTCTATCTTTAAGTTTGAATTCTACTAGTTGGTTCTTTAAAACTTGGGCTAAAAATTTATTTGCTTTGTTATTTATTCAAATTATTATTTCACTTATATTATTAATTTTGTTTTCTATTAATTATTCTAATGATAATTTATTTTCTAAATTTATTTATATTGGTGGAATATATTCATTAATTCAAGCAAATTCATTTGTTCGTGAATTTATAGGCAGTGTTTCTACAACTATAACAGAATCTATAAAAAATATAAATATGTTAAAAAAATAAGGTTTTTAATTTAAAATTATATATAAAATTTTTTAGAAAGGAGTGTTTATCGAGCATTATGAAATTTATTTTCCCTCAAAATTATAATTTTAAAAATAAATTATTTGGTATATTCGATTATCATACTATTATTCTTAATATTGTTTGGTGTGCCTTTATATTATTTATTGTCTCAACTTTTTTTACTAATTTAAATGTTAAAGTATTTATATTTATTGCTACTTGTTTTCCCTTATTTTTATTTAGTATTTCTGGAATAAATGGTGAAAATATTATTTATGTTCTTTTTTATTTGTTTCATTTTATATTTAAGCAAAAATTATTTTTATATCAAAAAAAGTAATTTACATTATTTTAAGATATACTTTTTAAGTTTCCATTAATAAAAAACTTTAATATTAATTGTTTATTTTTAACTTGAATTTTTTGTCTAAAAAAGATATAATAAACTAAATTTTATGATTGGAGAGAATCAAAATGAAATTAGAGCAAAATGATAAAACATTATTATTTTCTGAAACTACAATTCCTGACATTTTTTTCTCTGAATATTTGTCAGAATTACCTAGTGATTATTTAAAAATATATTTATACATACTGTTTTTATCAAAATATAAAAAAGATATAAAATTAAACGATTTATCAAAAAAATTAAACATTCCTTTAAAATCTATTAATGATGGTTTTAAATTTTTAGAGGAACACAAATTAATTACAAAAAAAACAAATGGATATATTGTTACAGATTTACAAGAACTTACTCTTCATAAATTATATTCTCCTAATTTAACTTTAACAAAAGATAAATTAGAACAAAATTCAAAAAATAAATCAAGAGTAAAAGCAATAGAACATATTAATAATATGTATTTTCAAGGAATTATGGGACCTTCTTGGTATAATGATATTGACTTATGGTTTACAAAATTTGGATTTGATGAACAAGTTATGATTGCTCTATTCGACTATTGTTATAAAAGAAGTGCTCTACATACAAATTATGTTCAAACTGTTGCAGAAGCATGGGCTTCAAATAAAGTGAAAACATGGAACGATTTAGATAAATATTCTGAAAAACAACAAAATCTATCTAAATTTAAAAAGACTATTGCAAAAAAACTTGGAAAATATAATGGTCTTACACAATATGAAGAAGCTTATATAGAAAATTGGGTTTTAAACTTCGGATATGATATGAGCATTATAGAAATAGCTTTAAAAAGAACTACTTTTAAACAAAATCCTACTTTTGAATATATTAATAATATTATTACAGATTGGCATGAAAGAAATCTAAAAACTCCAGATGAAATAAATGCTTTTATTGAACAAAGAAAAAAACAAGAAAAAAATACTAAAACTTTAAAACAGCAAATATCTAAAGCAAATTACGATCAAAGAAATTATGACAATCTAGATTTTTTATATGCTAACTCTGATAAAAAGGAGGCCTAAATGGCTAATGAAATATTAAATTCTTTATTAAAAGAATATGAACAAAAAAAATTAAAAGCTGAAATTGATTTAGAAAAAAGAAAAGAAGAACTATATAAGGAAATACCAAAACTCAAAGAGATTGAAGATGAAATAAATCACTCTGCTATTGAAATATCAAAACAAATTTTAAATAACGGAAATTACTCTCTAAACATTTCTCTTCAACAAAAAATTAATACTTTAAAAAAACAAAAAGAAAATCTGTTAAAATCTAAAAATATAGATATTAATTATTTAAATCCATTATATGATTGTCAATTATGTCAAGATACCGGATATATAAAAAATAATTATTCACAATCTCAAATGTGTAGTTGCTTAAAACAAAAACTACTTGATTATGCTTTTAATAAATCAAATATGACTAATTTAAATAATGAAAATTTTGATAAATTTAATGAGTTAATATTTTCAGATAAAGTCGACTTTGAAAAATATAAAAAAAATATTTCACCTAGAGATAATATTATTAATATAAAAAATAGATGTAAAGATTTTATTAAAAATTTCGAAGATGCTGATAATAAAAATTTATTATTTTCTGGCAATACTGGTTTACGGTAAGACATTTATGTCAAATTGTATTGCTCAAGAAATATTAAAAAAAGGTAAAACTGTACTTTATCAAACAGCTCCTATACTCCTTGAAAGCGTAATAGATTATAAAATGGACCATAATAAAAATGTTACTGATAATATATATAAATCTATTTTAGAAACAGATTTACTAATTATTGATGATCTTGGTACAGAAAGTTTAAATAGTATGAAATTAAGTGAATTATTTACTATTTTAAATTCTAGAATTTTAAATTTAAATAATAAAATAACTAAAACAATAATTTCTACTAATTTAAATATTAATGATATATTTAAAAATTATGAAGAACGTATAGGTTCACGAATAGCCGGTTATTATGATATTTATTATTTTTTCGGCGATGATTTAAGATTAAGAAAATAATAATTTTATATAATATTTTATTTAATTATTTATATGATTTTATCACAAAAAAATATCAGAAAATTTATATTTTTCTGATATTTTTTTATTTTATTCGATATCTGGTTTTAAAGTTTCTATACTAACTACTTTTCCTCCATCATTAGTTCTCATTAATGTAACACCTTGTGTAGATCTTCCTAAAACACTAATATCTTTTACATTTATTCTTATAATTGTACCTGTATCAGTTACTAGCATAACATCTTCTTCTTCTGTTGCAACTCTTATTCCTACTATTTTTCCTGTCTTTGGAGTTATTTTATATGTTATAACACCTTTTCCACCTCTTATTTGTACTCTATATTCATCTAATTCTGTTCTTTTACCAAATCCATTTTCTGTTATTGCAAGTAAAGTTGCTTTTTCTCCTGCTAATACTGATTCCATACCAATTACTTCGTCGTCTTCATCTAATCTTATTCCAATAACTCCTTGTGATACTCTTCCTATTGGTCTTACATCTTTTTCAGCAAATGTTATACACATACCATTTCTTGTTACTAATACTACATTATCCTCACCATCAGTTAATCTTACCTCTATTAATTCATCATTTTCTTTTAAAGTAATTCCTTGAAGTCCTGTTTTTCTTGCTGAATTATATTCACCTAATGCTGTTTTCTTTATTAATCCATTTTTAGTAGCCATTAATAAATATTTTCCTTCTGCAAAATTTTGAATTGGAATAACCGCAGACACTTTTTCTCCTGGATCTAGGCTTAATAAATTTACAATTGCTGTTCCTTTAGCTGTTCTACCAGCCTCAGGTATTTCATATCCTTTTAATTTATATAGTTTTCCCTTATTTGTAAAGAATAATATTGTATCATGCGTTGAAGCAGTAAAGATTTGTTTTACAAAATCTTCTTCTCTTGTAGTAACTCCTGTAATTCCCTTTCCACCTCTTTTTTGACTTCTATATGTATCAATTGGTAATCTTTTAATGTAACCAAAATGTGTTAATGTTATTACAGTTTGCTCTTCTTTTACTAAATCTTCTATATCAATTTCGCCCTCTGCCGCAACTATTTTTGTTTTTCTTTCATCTCCAAATTTATCTTTAATTTCAATTAATTCTTCTTTAATGATATCAAATACTAATCTTTCGCTACTTAAGATTTCTCTTAAATGCGCAATCAATGCCATTAATTCTTCATATTCATTTTCTATTTTTTCTCTTTGCAATCCAGATAATGTTTTTAATCTCATATCTAATATAGCTTGTGCTTGTATATCAGATAGACCAAATCTTTCCATTAATCTTTCCTTTGCATCATCATATGATGAACGAATTATATTTATTATTTCATCAATATTATCTAAAGCTATTTTTAATCCTTCTAAAATATGTGCTCTTGCTAAAGCTTTATCTAAATCAAATTGTGTTCTTCTTAAAATAACATCTTTTCTGTGATCTATATAACAATCTAGACATTGCCTTAGAGTTAGAATTTTTGGCTCGCCGTTTACTAATGCAAGCATTATAATTCCAAATGTTGTTTGCATTTGAGTATGTTTAAATAATTGGTTTAGAACTACTTGCGCATTGGCATCTCTTTTTAATTCAATTACAACTCTTACTCTATCTTTTCTATCAGATTCATCTCTACATTCAGAAATTCCCTCAATTCTCTTTTCTTTTGAAAGATCTGATATTGTTTTTATAAGATTTGCTTTATTTACTTGATATGGTAAAGAAGAAACAATAATTCTTTGTCTGTTTCCACTCATTTCTTCAATCTCTGTTTCTGCTCTTAATGTTATTTTTCCCTTTCCTGTTGTATATGCTTGTTTAATTCCTTCCATTCCAAGAATAATTCCTTCTGTTGGGAAATCTGGTCCTTTTATTACAGACATTAAGTCTTCATCTGTGACTTCATCTTCATCAATAATTTTTATAATTCCATCAATAACCTCTTTTAAGTTATGTGGTGGTATATTTGTTGCCATTCCAACAGCTATTCCAGATGATCCATTAATTAAAAGAGCTGGTATTCTTGCGGGTAAAACAGTAGGCTCTTGTAATCTATCATCATAGTTAGGCATAAAATCTACTGTATTTTTTTCAATATCTGTTAACATATATTCAGAAATTTTTGCCATTCTTGCTTCAGTATACCTCATAGCAGCTGCACCATCACCATCAACTGAACCAAAATTTCCATGGCCATCAATTAACATATATCTCATTGAAAAGTCCTGAGCAAGTCTTACCATTGCATCATATACTGAACTATCTCCATGTGGATGATATCTACCTAAAACAGAACCAACTGTATTTGCACATTTTCTATATGGCTTGTCTGATGTTATTCCATCTTCATGCATTGAATATAAAATTCTTCTATGTACAGGTTTTAAACCATCTCTTACATCTGGAAGAGCACGAGATACTATAACACTCATCGCATAATCAATATATGCTGTTCTCATTTCTTTTTCAATGTCTCTTTCAACTATTTTTCCGTCATTTCTTCCTTCTGGTCTATCTTCCATTTTATTCCCTCTTTTCTTTATTTTTCTACATTTGTATTATACTAAAATCATAAAAATTATGCAAGTAAAAAATGGTAAAAAAATTAGGGAAATAGCACTTATTTTAATTTTTCTACTAATTCTAATTGTTCTTTGCTTAAATTAAAATCTTGTCCATTATTTTTTATTAAATTGTGTAAAATTTCAATATTATTTGCTTCATCTAATGTTTTCTGTATTGGTGCTAACTCTTTTAATTCATTTTTTATTTTGCTATACTCTTTTTCCATATTGACAAAATCTTTATTATTAAATGCTTCTTTCCAATTCTTTATATATTTATTTGTATATTCTATTGCTTCATATTGCTTATTAAATGTACTTTCTATATTATTTTCTATATTATTTAATATTATATTTTTTCCTTGTTTTATTGTTCTTGCTATATTATTATCTATTAATCCTGCCTGCCTAGTTTTATCTACTACTATATCTAATAAAGAAGATATACCATCTATCAATCCTCCATTTTTTACTACATTTTGCATTTGTGATAAATCTTCAAAATTTCCAGTAATCATTCCAACTGCACTTTTTCCTAAGTCTATAGCATCATCAATTGTTTTAGTTATTCCATCTTTTAATCCTAATTCCATTAAATTATCTTTTATATTAATAACTTGATCTTCAACAAATTCTGGTAGAAGTGCTCTTATTCCAATATCTATTGCTGTATTAATAGTTTTTCCTAAAACTGATTCTAAAAAAGTATTTTGATTTTTTTCTAAATTTTTATTTATATTTAAATTATTATTTTTTTCTAATTCATTTATTTCCATATATATTTTTCCTCCTTGATTTTATTTTCTATAATTTTTATTTATTTTTATTTTTCTTATATTATATTTTTATTCACTAATAATTTTTGAAAATATTTTTTCTATTTTTTTATCTGTTTTTATTTTTTTATTTAATTTAAAATTTTCTATTACAAATTTATAATTTTTTCTTTTATTTATTTTATAAATTTTAAAAAAATCACCTAATATATTGCTTATTATTTTAGCATGAATTGATAATATATTATGTTTGTTTTCTATAATATGTAAACCATTTTTTCTTAATAAGTACTTACTTTCACTTTTTTCAAAAAAACTCTTTATCCCTTTTATCCCTATTAAATTTCCTCTTATAATTCCTATACTATTTGTACTTATTTTTAAAATTTCATTAATCCAATTATTATCTTTGATAAATTCTATGTCAAAGATAATATAATCATATTTATTTTTATAATATAAAATTAAATTATTTAAAAAATCTTTTATTTGAAATTTATTAATTATTTTATTTTTTAGTAAATCAATTTTTAAATTATTAATTTTTTTTGAATTTTTATTAACTTTTAGTTCTAAATTTTTTAATATTTTTTTATTTAAAAATTTTTCTTCTAATATTTTTAAATAATTATTTTTTATTTTTTTATCATAAAAGATTTTTTTATTATTTTTTTCATTTAAATTAATTAATAATACTTTTTTATTTTTATTTATTAAATAATTTGCTAATAAAATTGAAATTGTCGTTTTTCCTACTTTTTTATTACCAAAAATATTAATAATTTTTATATTTTTATTAATAGGTAAATTACTATTTTTTGTTTTTCTATTATTTATTATTATATTTATTTTTTCTACTTTAAATTTTTCTTCGCTTAAAAAAATAATGTTTTTATTATTTATATCTTCTATTTGAGATACATTTTTATTTTTTAATAAAATTATTATTTTTATTTTTTTATTTATTTTATTAATTTGTTTTATTAAATCTTTTATATTAATTTCTCCTGGTATTTTTTCATTTATTATAATTAAATCTATATTTCTTATTTTTTCTACTACTTCTATTATTGCTTCTTTATATTGTATATCTTTTCCTATTAATTCATAATTTGCTTCTTTCAATTCTTTTATAACTTTAGGATTATCTAATGCTGTAATTGTTTTCATTTTTATTATCATTCCTCTCAAAGTATAATTTTAGTTATAAACTAAATATTTTTTACAAAAAATATTTATCATTGAGTTTTTTCTCCTTCAACTATTTTCTTTTCCATTTCAGAGCATTCTATTTTTGTTAATATATGATCATCACTTACAAACATTAAACATTCTCCTCTTTTTAAAGATTTGACTTCTATTTTTTCTTTTTCTGATAAACTTGTAAATTGTGATAATATTTTTATATTTTCTTCTTCTAATGAAAAAAAAGTTTTTATACTTGAATTATTTAATATACTTTTTCCATATGTTCCTTCTTCTAAACTAAATATATCAGATATATCCTGTGTTATTGCAACTCCACTTCCTCCATATTTTCTTATTGTTTTGAATATTTTATAAATAAAACTAGCTACATATTTATTTGATGTTACACCTATTAGTCTCCATATTTCGTCAAAATAAATTGCCTTTTTTTCTTCTCTACACTCTTTAATTTTATCCCAAAAAATATCTGTAAATAAATACATTCCATATTTTAGATTGTCTTCTCCTAAATCATACACATCTGCAATAATTAAATCATTATTTAATTTTACACTAGTATAATTATTAAAAAATTTCATTGAGCCTTTTACAAATGGAATTAATTTTATTTCAAATTTTTTTGTTCTTTTATCTTGTCCTAATACTTCATATAAATCTTCTAAAATAGGCATATCTTTTGAATCTTTAAAAACATATTTTTTCTTATTATTTTTTGTTATTTGTTTATATAAACTTTTATCATCAAATGTTATTTTTTTTCTTTTATATGTTTCAATTAACTTTTCTTCTATTAAAGCTTTTTCTTCTTCATTTAATTCTCCAAAAATTAAATTAAAAAAACCTATTAATTTTGCTATTTTTGTTGCTAAATATCCAGTTTCACCTTCTTCTATACTTTCTTTTCTAATTTCTAAGATATTAATATATGTATTTGAAGTTGGACCTATTTTTATTTGAATTCCATGTAATTCTTTGCATAAATTTCCATATTCTCTATCTGGATCTATAATATATTGTTTTATTCCTAATAATTTATATCTTAAAATAAGTAATTTTGTATAAAAAGATTTTCCTGCTCCGCTTGTCCCAAAAATGCACATATTAGCATTTTTATATTTTTTTGTATTATATCTATCTATAAATACAAGTGAATTATTATAAATATTAGTTCCTATAAAAATCCCTTCTTCGTCAAAAATAGTTGATGATATAAATGGATATGTAGCTAACAAACCAGAAGTTAATATATTTCTTTTTGCTGCATCTTTTATTAATTTCATATTTTCCATTAATGGTAAACATGAAATAAATAATTCTTCTTGTCTAAAATTTGCTCTAATTGTTTGCATTCCTTTACTTTGAGTTATTCCTTCTATTTTATTTAAAAAATATTCTAATTCTTTTATTTCTTCTGAATACAAGTTGATATAAATATATAAAAAATAAATATCTTCATTATTTACTTGAATTTCTCTTCTTATATATTTAGCATCATTATATGTAGAAGCTGCTATGTCTATGTCTTGTCTATTTTGATTGCTTTCCTTTAATTCCACTCCTACATTTCCTATATGGTAAGTTAAATCTTTTATTGTTTTATATGGATCTTGTTTTTCATAAAAAATTGATATATTCATATTAATATTTGTTTCAATTAAAGTTTTTAATAAAATATCTGATTGCTCATGATAATAATTTGTTACAATTAATCCTGCATAATATAAATTATCTATTTCTATATATTTTGAATTTTGTAAATTAATATATGATGGACTTATTATATCTTTTTCTTTTATCATCCCACCAAATAATTTATTTTTATTATTTTTTTCTTTTTTATTTTTATTAATTATTTTTTTTAATAAACTATTTTTTTTATCTATTATTTTTCCTCCTTTTATATTATTTTTTTATAATGAATTTATTATTAATTTTTTATTTTTATTCTGATTTATTATTTATTTTTTCTTTTTTTACCTTTATTTTAAGATTAAAATTTCTATCTAACAATAGCTATTTTTTCACAATATGTAAACTTAACATTTACTTTTTTTGCCATTTTTCCTTATTTGTAAAAATTCTTCTAATTCCTTATATGCCTAGTTTTTTTCTTTGATACTATCTTACGATTTTTCATTTAAATTTTTTCTTGTATTTAAGAATGAATATAATAACTTTTCTACCTCTTTTTTATTGGATATTTCTACAACAAAATTTTCACAACGAGATAAACATTCTTTGACTTTAAAATATTTTTCTTTTAAATCATTTTTTATAATTTCTTCTGAATTATTAAATTTATTTTTTTTATTTATTTTATTTGATAAAATAATATAAAAATTTTTTGAAGAAGCTTTTTTTGAAAAATTTATTTTGTTAATATATTCAATATAATTTTTTGAAATTTCTTCTAAATATTTATTTTGTTTTTTATTTATATTTTTTTTAATTTGAGAAATATGTGAATTTAAATCTATTCTATTACTTTGAATTAAAATTTGAATATCAAAATTACAGGTTTTTAAAAATATTTTATATGAATTTAAAATAGCCTCTTTTTCTAAATCTGATTTTAAATTATAATTAATTGGAATTATTTTTAATATTTTTATATATTTATTATTTCTTAATTTTATAATTCCATTATCAAAAATATTATCTATTATTAGCCATTCTTGTATTGTTTTGTTTTTTATATAATTCACCTCCATTAAAATTTTATATTAATATTTTACAATATTTTCCATTTAATGTCAACTATTTTTCATCTTCTTTTTTCGACATTTTTTCTATTTATAAAGTCATTTTTATTTATTTTTATTTTATTTATTTTTATTTTATTTTTTTGTTCTGTATATTTTTTTTATTTTTATACATAATATAAATATAAGGTTAATAATAGTTGAGCCAAGAGTATGAATAGATATTTATTTGTTTATTCATATTCGGACAAAGATATATTATAGTGTATTTTCATATATTATAATCTGTCGGCGAGAAGAATATATTATTTGTTTGTAGGCTATATTTTTTATTCTTTTCTTATATATGGTCAAATAATAGGTAATATATTCGAGCTAAGATTATTTTTATATTTTTTAAGTGGTTGTTAGTAGTCCTTTTAGGATGAATGCAGTTATTTTGAGTGTACTAATAGTCGAGCAACTGATTAATATATTAGGTATAGGGCTTATTTATATAGTAATATATATTAGGTTCAACTACTTGGTATATTGGTCTTAGCTAAGATTATTATTAGCTTTATAGATTAATGGCAGATAAAATTAATTTTTATCTGCCATTAAATTTTTTATTATTTTTATAATGCTTTTATTTATTATACATATTAAATATCTAAATTCTTTACATATTTTGCATTTTTTTGTATAAACTCTCTTCTTGGTTCTACTTCATCACCCATTAATAATGTAAATATTTCGTCTGCCTTTATTGCATCTTCCATAGTTACTTTAATTAAAATTCTTTTTTCAGGATCCATAGTTGTTTCCCATAATTGTTCTGGATTCATTTCTCCTAAACCTTTATATCTCTGTAATCCTAATTGGTCTCTGCTTATTCCTTTTTCCTCTAATTCTTTATATGCTTTATCTAAATCTTCATCTGTATAGCAATAAATATCTTCCATTCCTTTTTTAGATAATTTATATAATGGTGGTTGTGCTAAATATACATTTCCATTTTCTATTAAAGGTCTCATATATCTAAAGAAAAATGTTAATAATAATGTTCTAATATGTGCACCATCAACATCTGCATCTGCCATTATAATTACTTTTCCGTATCTTATTTTTGTAATATCAAAATCACTACCTATTCCTGCTCCTACTGCTACTATAACTGGATTTAATTTATCATTTCCATATATTTTATCAGCTCTTGCTTTTTCTACATTTAACATTTTTCCCCATAAAGGTAATATTGCTTGAAATTTTCTATCTCTTCCTTGTTTTGCACTTCCACCTGCTGAATCTCCCTCAACTATATATACTTCACATTCGTCTGGTATCTTACTACTACAATCTGCTAGTTTTCCTGGTAATGTTGATGTTTCTAAAGAATTCTTTTTTCTTACTAATTCTCTAGCTTTTCTTGCTGCCTCTCTTGCTCTTGCCGCACTAATACATTTTTCTAAAATTGCTTTTGCAACATTAGGATTTTCCTCTAAAAATGTAGCTAAAGCTTCATTTACCATACTTTGTACTATTCCTGTTACTTCACTGTTTCCTAATTTTGTTTTTGTTTGTCCTTCAAATTGAGGCTCTTTTACTTTTACTGATACAACAGCTGTAATTCCCTCTCTTATATCTTCACCTTGTAAATTTGAGTCTTTTTCTTTTAATATATTATGATTTCTTGCATAATCATTAAATACTTTTGTAAGAGATCTTTTAAATCCCTCTAAATGTGTTCCTCCTTCAATTGTATTAATATTATTAACAAATGTATATATATTTTCTGAATAACTTGATGTATATTGAATTGCTATCTCTACTGGAACCTCACCATCTTTTTCTATATAAATAGGTGTTTTATTTAATTTATCTTTATTTTTATTTAAGTATTCTACAAATGAAATTAATCCTCCTTCATAACAAAATTCTGCTTTTTTAGGAGTTTCTTCTCTTAAATCTTCAATTGTTATTTTTAAACCTTTTGTTAAAAATGCAATTTCTCTAAATCTTTTTTCTAAAACTTCATATTCATATTCTAAACTTTCAAAAATAGTATCATCTGCTAAAAATCTTACTTTCGTTCCTGTTCCTTTTGCTTCTCCTATTTTTTCTAATTTTTGAACAGTTTTTCCTTTTTCAAATTTCATTTGATATAAAATTCCATCTCTTTTAATAGTTACCTCTGTCCAACTAGATAATGCATTTACAACAGAAGCACCTACTCCATGAAGTCCTCCAGAAACTTTATAACCACTATCTCCACCAAATTTTCCACCTGCATGTAAAACTGTATATACTGTTTCTGCTGTTGAAATCTTTGTTTTTGGATGAATTTCTACAGGTATTCCTCTTCCATTATCCTCTACACAAATAATATTTCCTGGTTCTATTGTTACATTAATTTCTGTACAATAACCTGCTAAAGCTTCATCTACACCATTATCTACTATTTCATATACACAATGATGTAATCCTCTAACAGATGTACTACCTATATACATACCAGGTCTTTTTCTAACAGCTTCTAATCCTTCTAATACTTGGATTTGTTCTGCTCCATATTTATGATTGTACTTTTCCATTTATAATTTCCTCCTTTAGAGATTCAGATTTATTTCCTTCTCTTATTTTAATTTTCTTTAAAAACTTTTCCATCTTTTACATTATATATTAAAATATTTTTATTTTCAATATCAAATTTTTCTGTACATGTTATAATTACTTGAGTATTTTTTATATTTTCTAAAAAATGTTTTCTTCTTTTTTCATCTAATTCTGACATAAAATCATCTAATAATAATATTGGATATTCTCCTGTTTCTTCTAATATAATATTTAATTCTGACAATTTTAATGAAAGTATTGCTGTTCTATGTTGTCCTTGAGAACCATATATACTCAATTCTCTATCATTAATATATATCATAAAATCATCTCTATGAATACCCTTTGTAGTATATCCTTTTATAATATCCAATTTTCTTCTTTGTTTTAATAATTCTAAATATTTTTCTTTATTATCACATTCTGTTATATATTCTATCTTTATATTTTCTTTTTTATCTGTAATTTCTTCATGAATTATTTTTATTTTATTTTTTATTTTATTAATAAATTCATTTCTATATTTATAAATATTATTAGCATATTCTGCTAATTTTTCATCCCATATTTCTAATAAATTTTCATCTTTATTTTCTTCTTTTATTTGTCTTAAATAATTATTTCTCTGTTCTAATGTTTTTAAATATAAATTTAAATTATACATATAATTTGGTTTTAATTGACTAATCATAATATCTAAAAATTTTCTTCTATTTTGTGGACCACCTTTTAAAATATTAATATCATCTGGAGTAAAAATTACTATATTAATATTTCCTAATAATTCACTTAATTTTTTTAATTTTATTCCATTTAAATATATACTTTTTTTATTTTCTAAATCTATTTTTATTTTTCCATCTCTATCTAATTTATTAAAAAAAATTTCTACACTTGCTCTTTCCTCATTTAAATGAATCATTTCTTTATCTTTTTTTGTTCTAAAAGATTTTCCCATACTACTTAAAAAAATGGATTCTATTATATTAGTTTTTCCTTGTGCATTTTCTCCATAAAAAATATTAATATTTTTATTTAAATTTATTTCTTCATTTTTATAATTTCTAAAATTATTTATTTTTATTTTATTTATCCACATATATTTTCTCCATTTTGTTTATAATTTTTTTTTGCATTTTTTATATATTTTCATTAAATTTTTAATTTTTTCTATTTTTTTCTATTTTTTTCTTCATTTTTGTTTTTTAACATACTTTTTATTTATAATAATTTTATTAAAATCTTTAATATTTTATTTATTTTAAGTATTTATTAATTGTATTTATTCATTTTATTTCAAAAAATATTTAAAATCTATTTTTTTCTAATTTTTTCTATTTATTTCTATTTTTTATTAATTTTTATAAAATAAATAAATATTAATTTTATAAAAGTTATCCACAATTAATTAGCATTTTGTGGATAAAACTGTTTATAAAAATTATAAAGGCAGAATTTCTTCTACCTTTTATTTAATCTTCTTTTAATCTAATTGGTAAAATCATATATATATAATCATTATTTTCTATTGATTTAATTAAACATGGTGAAATACTTGAACCAAATTCAATATAAACTTCCTCATCTTCTATTACTTTTAAGCTGTCTAAGAAATATTTTGGATTAAATCCTGCTTCTAAATTTTTTCCTTCTGTTGATACATATAATTCTTCTTTTGCATCTCCTGTTTGATTTGTACATGATATTGTTACTTTTCCTATATCAACTTTTACTTTTACAGGATATTTTTTTTCTTTTTCTATTGTTGAAGAAGAAATTAAACTAATTCTTTCAAAACTATTTTGAATACTATTTTTATCTACTTTTATTCTTGTTTCCCAATTATTTGGTATAACATTTTTATAATTTAAAAATTCACCATCTAAAATTCTAGTAACTATTTTACAATTGTCCATTTCAAATAAAGCTTGATTTTTTGAAATTCCTATTTTTATTGGTTCAAAATTATCTAATATTATCTTATTTACTTCATTTAAAGTTTTTCCTGGAATAACTGCACTAAAATCATTTGTTTGTTTATTTAGATAAATACTTCTTAAAGCTAATCTAAATCCATCAACTGCTACTAAATTTAATTTATTATTTTCAACTTCAAATAAACAACCTGTAAAAATTGGTCTACTTTCTTCTGTACTTACAGCAAATATTGTTTTTCTTATCATATTTTTTAAAAGATTTTGTTCTAATTCTATTGATTTTTCTATCTCTATTTTAGGTAATTCTGGAAATTCTTCTGGATTCATTGTTGCTAATTTATATAATGAACCTTCACATTCTATTTCTAATAAATTTTTATCATTTAATGTGATACTTATTTCTGTATCAGGTAATTTTCTAATGATTTCACTAAACATTATTGCATTTACAACTGTATTTCCTTGTTGTTTTACTTCACATTCCATTACATATTCAATTCCAATTTCTAAATCATATGTAGTTAATTTTACTTCATTATCATTTGTTTGAATTAGTATTCCTTCTAAAATAGGCATTGTTGTTTTTGATGCAACACCTTTAACTACGGAATTAATAGCTTTTAGTATATTGTCTTTGTAACAAATAATTTTCATTTTTCTTTCCTCCTTATATAATAAATAATATTTTTAGTAGTAATAGTATTAGGTACTGTGGAAAATGTGGAAAAGTATGTTTATATTTAGAATCCCTAAAAAAATTGTTGTTTATAAATTAGTGGAAAAGTTATTTATTAATCCACAATTAAAATTTTTATTGTTAATATTTTTATGTGTCCACAACTTTTTAACAGTTTGTTAACACATATGTGTGGATATCGAATGTATTGGTTCCGTAGAAAGATAATTAATAATATTTTCCAAACAATTATTTTTCCAAACACAAATTTTAAGAAATTTCGAATTTTATTTTTATTATTACATTTTTCCATCTATAATTATATTTTTCACACTATCCACAATTAGCTTTGTATTATTTTTTTCTTTTATTTCTTTTTCTATTTTTTTACATGCATGCATTACTGTTGAATGATCTCTGCCACCAAAGTCTATTCCTATTTGAGGATAAGACATATTTGCAATTGTTCTGCATAAATACATAGCTATTTGTCTTGGAAAAGCAATATCATTTGATCTTTTATTTCCTGATAAATCATCTTTTTCTATACTAAAATATTTTGCAACGGTTTCTTTTATAAAATCAGAAGATATTACTTTTTCACTTTCATATTTAAATTCATTAATAGTTTTTTCTGCTAATTCAATTGTAATAGGACTATGTGTAAGAGAAGCTATAGCAACAACTTTATTAAAAACACCTTCTAGTTCTCTAATGTTAGAGTCAATTTTATTTGCAATATTTGAAAGAATATAATCTTCAATAATTAAATTTTCATCTTGGGCTTTTTTTCTTAAAATAGCTAGCCTAGTTTCATAATCAGGACAAGAAATATCAGCTAAAAGTCCCCATTCGAATCTTGATTTTAGTCTATCTTCTAAAAAAGGAATATCTCTAGGAGGTTTATCACTAGAAATAATGATTTGTTTTCCATTTTCATATAATGTATTAAAAGTATGAAAAAATTCTTCTTGAATTCTTTCTTTTCCAGCTATAAATTGGATATCATCAATTAATAAAACATCTATATTTCTGTATTTATTTCTAAAAATTTCATTTTTATTATCTTTAATTGCATTTATTAATTGATTTGTGAATTTTTCAGATGTAACATATAATACATTTGTTCTTGGATTATTTTCAAGTATTCTATTTCCAATTGCATTCATTAAATGAGTTTTTCCTAATCCTACTCCCCCATATAAAAATAAAGGATTGTATGATTTTGAAGGTTCATTTCCTACAGCTAGTGCTGCTGCATAAGCAAATCTGTTATTATTTCCAACTACAAAAGTTTCAAAAGTATATTTATTATTTAGAGTAGATTTATTTGATTCTACTTCAGCAGAAGATATATTGACTTTTTCATCTGTTATTATATCTTTATTTGTATCTTCAGTTGATAAATCTATTACAGAAAAAGTCCAATCTTTATTTGTTATATATCTTAAAGTATTAAAAATTAGACTTTTATATTTATTTTCAATAAAATCTTTTTGAAATTCAGAATTTGTTGTAAAAACAATATTATTTCCTTCTATACTTCTAATATCTAGTGGAACAATCCATGTATCATAAGATATTGGAGTTACTTCAGGTTTTAGTAGTTCTTTTATTTTTTTTATTAATTCTTCTTTTTCTAAAGCCATTAAAATCGTCCTTTCTTAAAATTTATCCACAAAATTATCCACATCTGTTAATAACTTTGTAATATTTCTGTAAAAATACATAAAATTATTACGAACAAAAATTCAATTTTTAGAAAATAAAATCTTATATATTTTATACTTTCCATATAATAACAGATTTTTATAATATAAGTCAACAAAATAGTGGAAAAAATTTTAAAAAATGTGGAATAAATAAGAAAAGCTTGTGGAAAAATAGAAAAATTTTAATAAAAAAAGTAATATAAAAAATAAAAAAAGATTACATAAAATAATTAAATGTTAATAAAAATGAGATATAAAATTATAACAAAAACCTTAAATCCTTAAGGTTTTTTGAAAAAAATAGAAAATTATATTGACATTTTATAAGGTTTTGCTGTATAATCGATATACTTGTTATTTATGATAATAGATTTTTAAAAATAAAAGCAATTTAGGAGGTGCTAGTATAATGAAAAGAACATTTCAACCAAAAAACAGACAAGAAAAAAGAGAACATGGTTTTATGAAAAGAATGAAAACTAGAGCAGGAAGAAATATATTAAAAGCAAGAAGAGCAAAAGGTAGAAGTAAATTAAGTGCTTAAGTTTAAATATTAAATTGTGTATTAACTAATATAAAGTAAAGGCCGCAAAAGCGAGCCTTTTATACATAATTTAAAATAAAATTTTTCATTAAATCAAGCTATCTTTAAGGGAGAACTCAATAATGAAAAAAACAAATATGTTAAAAAAAAATTATGAATATAAAAATGTTTTATCAAAAGGAAAATATTATTCAGGTAAATATATAGAAGCTTTTATAAAGAAAAATAATAAAAATATAAATTTATTGGGAATTGCAATAGGAGTAAAAACAGCTAAAGCTGTGAGAAGAAACAATATAAAAAGATTAATAAGAGAAGCTTATCGAGATGTTGAAGATTATATATATACAGGATATAGTATAGTTCTTTTATGGAAAAAGAAATCAGATATAAAAGATGCAAATTTTAAAAACATAAAAGATGATTTTATAAAAATTTTTGATAAAGCAGAAATTTTGACAGAGGATAATAAATGAAATCATTTTTGATATTATTAATAAACTTGTATCAAAAGTATATTTCATCATGGTTTGAAAGTAAAAATATACATTGCAAATATTACCCAACTTGTTCTGAATATACTAAACAAGCAATTCAAAAGTATGGAGTAATAAAGGGTACAAAAAAAGGAATTATAAGAATTTTAAAATGTAATCCTTTTTCAAAAGGAGGATATGATCCTCTAAAATAAACTTGGAGGAATGAATATATGTTTCAATTTTTTGCGAATATTTTTGGATACTTACTACAAATTTTATATAATTTAGTAAAAAACTATGGACTTGCAATTATTATATTTACAATAGTTATAAAACTAATATTATTACCATTATCAATAAAACAACAAAGAACAATGAAAAAAAGTTCGAAACTTCAAGAAAAAATGAAAACAATACAATTTAAATACAAAAATGATCCAGAAAAAATGAATCAAGAAATTATGAGTTTATATAAAACTGAAAATATGAGCCCATTTAGTGGATGTTTAACAGCTATTATACAAATGTTATTATTATTATCAATATTTTATTTAGTAAGAAGCCCATTAACTTTTATGCAAAAAGTACCAAGTGAAAGTCTTAATCATTATGTAGAACAGCTTCAAGAAGAAGGAAAAACAATTAGTAATGTATATCCTGAAATAGATTTAATTAGAGAGTATAGTTTATTAAAAGAAAAAAATCCAGAAGATAATAATGTAGATAAAATAGATTTAAAAATGAACTTTTTTGGTTTAGATTTAAGTAAGATACCACAACAAAATATAACAGATTATACAGTTTATATTATACCAATTTTATATATTATATCTTCATTTATATCTATAAAAATTACAACAATAAATCAACAAAAAATGAATCAAGAAACTAAAAAAACTGTAATAGATGGAGAAACAGGAGAAGAAGTAAAAGAAGACAATGAATTAGATGCAGTAATGCAAACAAATAAAATGATGTCTTGGATGATGCCAATTATGTCTATATCAATTGCCTTCGTAGCACCTTTAGGATTAGCTTTATATTGGTTAGTAAATAATATATTAATGATAATTGAAAGATTAATAATGGATAAGTTAATTAAAGACTAGAGGAGGATATTAAATGGAAAATAAAATTATTGCTGAAGGTAAAACAACAAATGAAGCAATAGAAAACGGATTAAAAATTTTGAAAGTTTCAAAAAATAAGGTAAACATTAAAGTTTTAGAAAATGAAGATAAAAGAAGTTTTTTCAGTATTTTAGCACCAAGAGTAGTAAAAGTTGAATTAACTCTAAAAGAAGAGAATAATGAAGGAAAAGAAGTAAAAATAAGAAAAGAAATAGAATTAACACCGGAAGAACAGGAAAAAGCTTTTGAAAATGTAGAAAAATTCATAAAAGAGTTTATTGAAAAATCATCAGGAAAAATTAATTATAACATAGAAAAAGAAAAAGAAGGATTAAGGGTAAACTTAAATAGTGATAATATAGGATATTTAATAGGATATAGGGGAGAGACACTATATGCAATGCAAAACATATTATCAGCAATTGCAGGTAGAGGTATTGAAAATAGAGTTAGAGTAATTCTAGATATAGAAGGATATAAAGAAAAGAGAGAAAAAGCACTTGAAGAACTAGCATTAAAAGTTGCAAAAACTGTTATAAGAACAGGAAAATCTATTAAATTAGAACCAATGAGAGCTTATGAAAGAAAGATTATTCATAGTAAGCTTCAAGAAAATGATAAAGTTGAAACAAATAGCGTTGGGGAAGAACCACATAGAAGAATTATAATTTCTTTAAAAAAATAAATATTTAAAATAAAATCAGAGGTCAAAGGTCGGATTTTACTATTATTGTAATGTCTACTTTGGTCTTTTTTATTAGTTTTTATTATTAATAAAATAAAAATATATAATTTTATATAATATAAAATAGAAAGAAAGGTGTGTATATGAGTACAATCGCGTCAATATCTACGGCACCACGGAATAGGTGGAATAGGTATTATAAGAATGAGTGGAGAAGACTGTTTTAAAATCTTAGATAAAATATTCGAACCCAAAAATAATCAAAAAATAGAAGATATAAAAGGATATACTATAAAATATGGAATAATAAAAAATGGAGATAAAATAATTGATGAAGTATTAGTATCCTATTTTAAAAAGCCTAAAAGCTATACAACGGAAAATATGTGTGAAATTAATTCTCATGGTGGAAATATTATAGTGAAACAAATTTTAGAACTATGTTTAAGAAATGGTGCAGAACTTGCGGAACCAGGAGAATTTACAAAAAGGGCATTCTTAAATGGAAGAATAGACTTGATTCAGGCAGAATCTGTAATTGATGTTATACACGCAAAATCTGAAAAAGAAGCTAATACAGGAATAAAACAATTAGAGGGTTGGCTATCGAAAGAAGTAGGACAAATAAAAAAAGAAATTATGGATGTCATGGTAAATATAGAAGTTGCAATAGATTATCCAGAATATGATGTAGATGATGTTACAATAAATCAAATAACAGATATGCTAAATAATGTAGAAGATAGATTGTTGAAATTAGAAAGAAGTTTTGATAGTGGTAAGATTATAAAAGAAGGAATTAAAACAGCTATTATAGGGAAACCGAACGTAGGGAAATCATCACTTTTAAATGCTATTTTAAAACAAGAAAGAGCAATTGTTACGGAATATGAGGGAACAACAAGAGATACAATAGAGGAATTTGTAAATATTAATGGAATACCTCTAAAGCTAGTAGACACAGCGGGAATAAGGGATGCAAAAGATGAAGTTGAAAAAATAGGAATTAATAAATCAAAGGAAATTGCAAGCGAAGCTGATTTAGTAATTGCAATTTTTGATAGTACAAAAGAATTATCAAAAGAAGATAAAGAAATATTAGAAATTGCAAAAAATAAAAATACAATCATTTTATTAAATAAGATAGATTTACAAAGCAAAATAGATGAAAATAATGAATTATTGAAAAAGGCAACTAAATCGATTATAAAAATTTCAGCATTAAATCATATCGGAATAGAAGATTTATACGAAGAAATATCTAAAATGTTTAATTTAAATGAAATTAATTTTGATAATGATTTAATAATTACCAATGTAAGACATAAAAATTTAATTTCAAAATCAATTGAAAATGTTGAAAAAACAAAAGAGTCAATTCAAAACAATATGCCATTAGATATTATTGCTATTTCTATTAAAGATATTTTAGAAGATTTGGCTAATATAACAGGAGAAATAGTAACTGAAGATATTATTAATGAAATATTTGCTAAGTTCTGTTTAGGAAAGTAAATAAAAACAACGAAAATCCAAAATAAAGCGATTTAATATTAAGACAATATAACTAATAGAAATAAAATAAAAATCAAAATAAAAGGATTTTGAAAAAAATAAATTGATGCTAGTTTTTATATAATAATTAAAAAAATAATAAAATTTAAAGTAACATATTTTTAGTATGAAATATAATGAGATAAAATAAAAAACTATAAATTGATAACAAACAAAAGATAAATCTACATAACATCAAAAACATATAAGTAAAAATTTATTTAAAGACTTTAAAAATTAAAAATAATAGATAAAATATATGATAATGTAAAGATAAAGATAAAAATATAATTATAAATATACTAAAACTTAAAAGTAAATATATAAATATTTGTTACAAAAAACGACTATTCTTGTTTCACAAGGAAAAACAAGAAAAAGAAGAAACAAATAAAAAAAGAAAGGAATAAAAAATGAGTTATATAGCAGGAGAATACGATGTAGCTGTGGTAGGGGCAGGACATGCTGGATGTGAAGCAGCATTAGCAGCTGCAAGATTAGGAATGAAAACACTAATATTTTCAATTAGTTTAGAAGCTATTGCAAATATGCCTTGTAATCCACACATAGGAGGAAGCTCAAAAGGCCATCTTGTAAGAGAAATAGATGCATTAGGTGGAGAAATGGCAAAAAATATTGATAAAACAATGATACAAATAAAAATGTTAAATACATCAAAAGGACCAGCTGTTCATTCTTTAAGGGCACAGGCCGATAGAAAAAAATATCAAGCTGAAATGAAACACGTCTTAGAAAAACAAGAAAATCTTGAAGTAAAACAGGGAGAAATTGTTAATATAGAAATTAAAGATGGTAAAGTTGTTTCACTAGAAACAGATGTAGGAGCAATTTATAAGGTAAAAACAATAATATTGGCAACAGGTACTTATTTAAAGGGAAAAATATTTATTGGTGAATATTCAAAAGAAAGTGGACCAGATGGTGTAGCTGCTGCAAATAAATTATCAGAATGTTTGAAGAAAATAGGAATTGATTTAGTAAGATTTAAAACAGGCACACCAGCTAGAATTAATAGAAGAAGTATTGATTTTAGTAAAATGGAAATACAAAAAGGGGATAAAGGAATAGAAGCTTTTTCTTTTGAGAATGAATCAAAAGATTTTGAACAAGTAGATTGTTATTTAACTTATACAAATGAAGAAACTCATAAAATTATAAGAGAAAATTTGCATAGGTCCCCTTTATATGCTGGAATGATTGAAGGCACAGGACCTAGATATTGCCCTTCAATAGAAGATAAAGTAGTAAGATTTAGTGACAAACCAAGACATCAAGCGTTTGTAGAGCCAATTGGATTAGATACAGAAGAAATGTACATACAAGGAATGAGTTCTTCTTTGCCAGAAGATGTACAAATAGCTTTGTATCATACCATTCCAGGATTAGAAAAAGCAGAATTTACAAGACCTGCTTATGCAATAGAATATGATTGCATAGATCCATCTAATTTAAAATTATCTTTAGAATATAGAGGAATAGAAGGGCTATTTATGGCAGGACAAATTAATCGGAACTTCTGGATATGAAGAAGCTGCATGTCAAGGACTTATTGCTGGTATTAATGCAGCTCAAAAAATAAAAGGAAAAGAACCTGTTATTTTAGATAGAACTCAAGGATATATAGGAGTATTAATTGATGATATTGTTACAAAAGGAACAAACGAGCCATATAGAATGATGACATCTAGAGCAGAATATAGACTTCTTTTAAGACAAGACAATGCAGATTTAAGACTAACAGAAATAGGACACGAAATAGGTTTAATTTCAGAAGAAAGATATCAAAAATTCAAGCAAAAAAGACAAAATATAGAAAATGAAGTAAAAAGGTTAAAAGAATTAACAGTAAAACCAACAGAAAAAGTAAACAAGCTATTAAAATTAAAAGGTACTTCAGAACTAACAACAGGAACTAAAATGGCAGAATTATTAAAAAGAACAGAATTAGATTATGAAACATTAGAAAAAATAGATTCAGAGAGGCCTGCACTTACAAGGCAAGAGAGAGAAGAAGTAGAAATTCAAATTAAATATGAAGGATATATCAAAATGCAGGAAGCACAAGTGGAAAAATTTAAAAAACTTGAAACAAAATTGTTACCAGAGGAACTTGATTATGAAAAAATTAAAGGAATTAGTTTAGAAGCAAGACAAAAATTAAATAAATATAAACCTCGTTCAATAGGACAAGCTTCTAGAATATCAGGAGTTTCTCCAGCCGATATATCAGTACTTTTAGTTTACTTACAACAATTAAATGGTGAAAGGAAGAATAATGGATAAAAAAGAATTTGAAAAGATATTTAAAGAATATGCTAAGAATTTAAATATAGAAATTAATAATGAGCAAATAGAAAATTTTTATCAATATATGAATCTTTTATTAGAGTGGAATCAAAAGATGAATTTAACAGCTATTACAGATTATAAAGAGATAATACTAAAACATTTTATAGACTCTTTAACAATTGAAAATAATATTGAAAAAGGAAGTTATTTAGTTGATATTGGAACAGGAGCAGGATTTCCTGGAATACCATTAAAAATTGTAAGAAAAGACATAAAAGTAGTTTTAGTAGATTCTTTGAATAAAAGAGTACAATTTCTAAAAGAGGTAATTAGAAAATTAGGATTAAATGAGATAGAAGCAATTCATGCAAGAGCAGAGGAGTTTGGAAAGAACAAAAAATACAGAGAAACTTTTGATATATCAACATCAAGGGCAGTAGCCAATATGTCTACTCTATCAGAATATATGATACCTTTAGTTAAAGTAAATGGAAAGTGTATTTATATGAAGGGAAAAGAGATAGAAAAAGAATTAGAAGATGCAAAAAATGCTATTCAAATATTAGGAGGAAAAATTATAGAAAGAAAGGAATTTAAATTAATAGATGATGATATAAATAGAAATATTATTATTGTTTCTAAAGAAAAAGCTACTCCATCTAAATATCCTAGAAAACCTGGAATGCCAGCTAAAGAGCCAATTAAGTAGATTATATTAGAGTTAATAAATAAAAAACAGATAAGATGTTATGATGAAAAGTATTTCGTAATTAGTAAATGTTAAGAAATATTTTAGGAGAATCTCAAACTTGCTTTGAGAGGTGCCTAAAATATTTCATTACAGTTACTATTAGAAATAGCTTGACAAAATAACATCTTATCTGTTTTTTATTTATTAACTCTGTTTATTAATTTAGATTATTTTTTGTTCCATGAAGAAGATAATAGACCATATTTTTATAAGATTACTGAATAATAGATTATATAAATATAAACAATTTTTATTTTTATAATAAAATTGATGAAAAAAATTGCAAACTTTTGAAAATTCATTGACTTTTTACTAATATTTTTATATTATATGAATATAAAAAACAAACAAACTAATAAGTAAAAATTAACTTAAAATGGAGGCAATAAAATTGGGAAAAGTAATATCAGTAGCAAATCAAAAAGGTGGAGTTGGAAAAACAACAACAACAGTAAATTTAAGCAGTATATTAGCAAAGAAAAATAAGAAAGTACTTTTAATAGATGCAGACCCACAAGGAAATGCAACAAGTGGATTAGGAGTAGAAAAAGAAAATCAATTTTCTACTTATGACATTCTAGTAAATGATATAGAAATAAAAGATGTAATCCAAGATACAATGCTTAAAAATTTAAAAGTATGTCCAGCAAATATGAATTTAGCTGGAGCAGAGGTAGAATTAGTATCTATGATGTCAAGAGAGCAGAGATTAAAAGAAAAGTTAGATATTATTAAAGACGAATTTGATTACATTTTTATAGATTGTCCTCCATCACTAGGATTAATCACATTAAATGCATTTACAGCATCAGATAGTGTATTAATACCTGTACAATGTGAATATTTTGCATTAGAAGGATTAGGACAACTATTAAATACAATTAATTTAGTAAAAAAACACCTAAATAGAGATATTCAAATAGAAGGTGCATTACTTACAATGTATGATATTAGAACAAACCTTTCAAACCAAGTAGTAAAAGAAGTAAAGAAATATTTTAACAACAAAGTTTATAAAACAGTTATACCAAGAAATGTAAGACTAAGTGAAGCACCAAGTTATGGAATGCCAATTATTGAGTATGATGCAAAATCAAAAGGTGCAAAGAGTTATGCAAAATTTGCAAAAGAGTTCCTATTGATGAATGAGGAAAAAAAAGCAAAACATATGATTCAATAAAAAATTATTTTTAAATAAATGTAATAAAATATAAAAGTATAGTGTTATCAAAAGGATAAACATTCTGTACATAAAATAGTGTAGAAGGGAGAGTTATAGAAAATGGCTAAAATGACAGGATTAGGAAAAGGGTTAGATGCTTTATTTGGACCAGCTCCAGAAGAGGAACAAGCAAAAGAAAATGATACATTAAGGAATTTAAAAATTACAGAGGTAGAACCAAATAGAGAACAACCAAGAAAAAACTTTGATCAAGAAGCATTAGAAGAATTATCAGAATCAATAAAAGAATATGGATTAATTCAACCAATTGTTGTTACAAAAAAAGATGGATATTATAGTATTATTGCCGGAGAGAGAAGATGGAGAGCATCTAAAATGGCTGGACTAAAAGAAATTCCAGCAATTATTAGAGAAGATGATGAAAAAATAAATTCAGAAATATCTTTAATAGAAAATATGCAAAGAGAAGATTTAAACCCTTATGAAAAAGCTTTAGGAATAAGAACTTTGATAGACAATTATGGGTTATCACAAGAAGAAGTTGCTAAAAAGCTAGGGAAAGGAAGAAGTACAATAGCAAACTGGGTAAGAGTATTAAACCTAGAAGAACGAGTTTTAGAAATGGCTAAAAATGGAAAGCTAACGGAAGGACATTGTAAAGCATTGCTTGCTATTACAGATCCAGAAAAACAATATCAGACTGCAATACAAATGCTAGAAAGAGGAGAAACCGTTAGGCAGATAGAAAAAAAAGCAAAAAGAAAAGAAACAAAAGAAGAACAAAAAAGAAATCATATTTTATATAAGAGTATAGAAGATAATTTTCAAAGTTTTTTCGGAACAAAAGTTAAATTAGATGCAGGAAAACGTAGAGGAAAAATTATTATAGAATATACTTCTAATGATGATTTAGAAAGAATTTTGGGTTTAATTAAATAATTATAATTAAAAATAATGAATAAAAATTAAAGCGAAAGAGAGTGATATAATGGAGAGTTTTTTACAAATATTAAGAACAGATATATTTTTAGTAACTTTGTTTTGTATAAATATTATATTATTAATAGCTTTTATAATTAACATTATAAAATTTTCAAAATTAAATAAAAAATATGAAAATTTCATAAAAAAAGTAGGAAATGGCAAGAATATAGAAGAAGACTTAGAAAATTATATGTATAAAGTAAAAAAAGTAGAAGAGCAAAATGCAAAAAATGCTGGAGATATAAAAGAAATTGAAAATAATATAGCAAAGTGTATTCAAAAAGTAGGAATGGTTAGATATAGTGCATTCCAAGATACAGGAAGTGATTTAAGCTTTGCACTTGCATTATTAGATAATGAAAATAATGGAATAGTATTGAATGGAATATATTCTAGAGAAATGTCTAATATTTATGCAAAACCAATTGAAAAAGGAACATCATCATACACATTATCTGAGGAAGAAAAGAAAGCACTTGAAAAAGCTAAAATAAAAGAAGGGTAAAATTTTATGGAGAAGTTGAAAGAAGTAATAAAATTTGTGAAAAAACATGATAATATATTTGTTATTATTTTAATTTTTTTTTCATTTTATGGTATTGCTACAAATTCTATGATACGTATTAATGATGAATTATGGAATTTCCAAAATGTTTATAAATTATATAATGGTTTTCAATTATACAAAGAAATAAATGTTATAACAACTCCATTATTTTTTGTAATAGGCAAAATATTATTTGAAATTTTAGGAGCTAATTTTTTGACATTTAGAATATATAACATAATAATAATAGTAGCAATATATTTTATTACATATTTATTATTAAAAGAATTAAAATTAAGTAAAAAAATGTCTATAAGTCTTATTTTATTTTTAATGATTATTAGTGGGTATTATTTTTTATTGTTACAAGCAAATTATAACACAATGGCATTATTATATTGCTTAATAGGAGTATTAATTTATCTTAAAAAATATAGATATAATCCAATTATACAAGGAATAGTTTTATTTTTAATATTTATTACAAAACAAAATATAGGAATATATTATGCAATAGGATTATTTAGTTGTGAATTTCTAAGTAAAAATGAAATCAAAAAAAAATTAAAAAACATTATTATTCAATTTGGAACTTTTTTAGTGTATATTATTATATTGTTATTATATTTTTATAAGAACAATATTTTATATGATTTCTTTAATTTTACTATTTTAAGTATAGGAGAATTTGCAAGTAAGAATATTTCTATAAATATTTTTAATATTATAGTGATATTAATTTTTATAATATTTAATATATTTATGACAATAATTTTATTAAAAAACAAGAACACTAATAGAATAATGAAGGAAAGATTAATAATATTAAATTCTTTTTCTATTCCATTAACACTAATTAGTATACCTATTTTTAATACAGGACATGTATGTATAGGAATATATTTATTAATTATTCTATATATATATCAAATTATTGTGATATTAAAACAAATTGGTATTAATATAAAACCAAAACCAAAATTTACATATTTAATAATATTATTATTTAGCATATTAGCAATTAGTATTTCTACTTATTTTTTTGTCAAGTGGATATTATATATATGTGATGAGGACTATTTTTTTAGTAAAACAGAACCATTTTATGGTGGAATAATAACAAATGACAGTAAACTATCTATGGATAATATAACAAAATATATTCAAAACAATTCTAATAATGTTATAATACTATCAGATCAGGCAGCACTATATATGGTTCCGTTAAAAAGAAATAATGGAATTTTTGATTTACCATTTAAAGGAAATTTAGGGAAAGATGGAGAAAAAGGTTTAATAGAAAAAATTAAAAAACTTCAAAATACGGAAATTTTGATTTGTAAAAAAGAAGAAGAGATGCAATGGCAAGAATCAAAGCTTGCAAGAGAGTATATTATTAACAATATGGAAAAAATAGGAGAAATAGAAGAATTTTATATTTATTATAAAAAATGAAATTACTATTGACAAAAAATTATAAAAATGCTAATATAAATATTGTCACTAATTGTTTATAAAAAATAAGTGCTTAGTGATAAATGGAGAGGTGGTCGAGTTGGTTTATGGCACCAGTCTTGAAAATTGGCGTGCGTTTATAGCGTACCG
>CANPZT010000005.1 GCA_947589135.1 uncultured Clostridia bacterium
TAAAGAAAAATTAATGAGTAATACCGTTAATGAAGATATTGTTTTATATAAACATGGAATGACTGTTGGAGAACTTGCTAAAGAATTAGCAGTTAATAGTACAGATATTATTAAAAAATTAATGTCTTTAGGATTAATGCTTGGCATAAATGATAATATTGATTTTGAAAATGCTGAAATTGTTGCTTTAGATTATAATAAAACTTTAAAAAAAGAAGAAACTCAAGATGAATCTAATTTTGAAGAAAGTGAGAATTGGTCTGATATTACTTATAATAAAAACAATAACAAATTTGCTTTGATTAATAAAAAAGGAGAAGCAAATAGAAACCTTTTGCAAATAAGACTAAAGGTTAAAGAAAATGCTACTCCTGGAAATACTACTATTGCTGTGAATAGTATTACTGCATCAGATGGAAAAAAAGATATAAACATTGAAGGCAAAGCAATAGATGTTATGGTAATAAAAGATGGATTAGCAGAAGGTGAAAGTATTCCTTTAAATAAGACAAATGAGTTTGAAGAAGATACAACTAATATTAAAGTAGGAAAAGACTATTCATGGATTGCTTATATATTTATAGCCTTAATAATCGTTATATTCATATTCACAATTTATTATTATATAAGTAGTAAAGAAAAAAATGTTTCTCAAAATAAGAGAATGACAATTATAGGAATATCTATTATTATATTAATTTTATTAGTAATTATTACTATATCTTTATTAATAAATAAACGATCAGATGTTAATAAAGATGGTCAAATAGATTATGATGATACAAAAGATATAGTAGAATATTTATTAGAGATAAAAAAGCCAGAAGAAGATGAAAATTTAAGCGACAAAGATATAAATAAAGATGGACAGATTACAATAGGAGATGTTGCAGCATCTACAAGCCAAGCAACAAATCAAAATTATTATGCTAGTGTAAATGGAACAAATGGTAATAGTAATAATGGAGGAAATACTAATAATCCAAGTACATCAAACAACCCTAATAATTCAAATCAACCAAGTAATCCAAGCACACCAAACAACCCAAATAATCCAAATCAACCAGAACCAACAAAACCAGAAGAACAATATTCTTCAGCAATAGGAAACACAAAAGTAAGTAATCTAACACCAAAAAAAGGTGAAGAGATAACATTAGATTTATACATAGATGTAACACCATATACTGAAATTGCTGCTGTTGAAATTGAAGGAAAATTATATAAGGTAACAAAGATTGAAAATCCTGTTCAAAAAATAGCAAGTATTGTACCTGTAAAACTAAAAACAATAGCAACAAATATAAACGAAGAAAAAAATAATCACTACAGTGTAACAATACCAGCACCAACAAATGCAGGAGTTCAAGATATACATATTACAAAAGTAGAACTAGATAATGGAAAAAAGATTAGTGTAGATTATAGAATTAAAGTAGATGTATTAAAAGATGTTCCTAAAGTAAAAGATTTTTATATTAATGATAAAGCAGAAACACCAGAAATAAGCTTTAATCTTGAAGATCCAGATGGTGCATTAAAAAATGCAAAATTTATAATTACTGATGAAACTGGAGGTATTGTTTTCACATCAGAAGATATAAAAGTAGGCAATAACACATTTAGAGTAAACTTAGAAGATGGAAAAACTTATCACTATGATTTAGAAGCTAAATACGACTTGGATCATGATTATTTTGATGATAGCATTACACAAAATCATGAAGACAACATTGACTTTATGGATAATGTTATTGAAAATGACGAAGGAAATTTAGAGTTTACAAGAAAATACGACTTTTCTGCTAAAAATATGACTTTAACTGCAGAAGTATCAGCTAATGATGAATTAGTACTTTCATTTGAAAATGGAACAGAGTCATACTATGATGTTACCTATGTAACAATAAATGGAGAAGAATATAAAGTTGAAAACAAAGATGGAAAATATATAGTAAAATTACAAAAAGGCAATAAAGGAAATAATGAAATAACAGTAGAATCAGTCAAATTAGAAAATGGACACAGTTTCATAGTTAATAAAACTTTAAAATATATATACTTAAAAGATAAGCCAATAATTGGAGATATAGAAGCTAAATTAGAAGAAAACAATGTAAAATTAAATGTTTCTATAAAAGATTTAGACAATACAATAAAAAGTGTGGAAGCTAAAATAAAAGATCAAAGTGGCAATGTAATTAAAACAGAAATATTAGATAAAAATTCAGATAATGAAACATACCAAAAAGATATACAAATAGATTCATCAGGTACATATACAGTAGAAGTGGAAATAACTTATGACTTAGGTAATGGAAAAGAAATCAAAGAAAATAAAACTTATGATAAGAAAATTACAGAGCCTATAAAAGCTACTATTGTAAAAGAAGAATCTAGTATGAATAAATATACTCATAGAAAAGGAATTGTAGAAGCTACTTTTACAATAAATGATAATACTGATAAAAATGTAACACATATATTAGTAAATGGTGTTAAGATACCTGTAACAAAATTAAGTGATGGAAAATATAAAATAGTATTTAATGCACCAGATGAAAGACCTCAAAATGGAAAAGCTACAATAATAGTATCAGAATTATACTATCAAGATGAAACAGAACCTGTAATAGTAAATGCTGATTTTGATATTGAAATATTAAAATCTGAACCAACTATTGAAGATTTATTTATAAATGATTCAGCAGAAAAACCTGAAATACATTTTAAATTAATTGATACAGAAGATACATTTATAAGTGGTAAAGTAATTATTACTAATGAAAATGGAAATACAGTTGAAGAAATACAAATGGATTTATCTACAATAGAAGATGGTGTTCAAAAATATGCTTTAGAAAATATTGAACAATTTACAAAATATAATTTATCAATAGAAATAAAATACGATTTAGATACTGATAAAACAAATAGTGATAACCAAGAAATTAAAATTATTAAGTCTCATGAATTTAAAATTGTTAAAGATTATGAGTTTACTTTAAGTGAGTTTGAATTTGTGAAAATTGAAAATGAAAAAGCAATTTTACAATTTACAAGTAGCAATAAGCCAAACTATGATGTTGAAGAAGTAGAGATATCTTTAAATGGAGTGACACATGAATATAAAGTTGCAAAAGATGGAAATAAATATACAGTAGAAATTCCATTAGCTGATATGAATAACACAAGAACAGAATTAAAATTAGAAGAAATTATTTTAAATAATTTAAAAGAATTTAATAGTGAAACAGAACAAGAATTGTTTGAAAACTTAGAAAAACCAGTAGTATTTAAAAATAAACCTAAAGCAACAATAGGAGATATTACTGTAAATGAAGAACAAACAGAACTAACTGTAAAAGATATCAATATTGAAGATTCTGATAATACAATAACTAATAAATCTATTGTATTAAAATTAGATGATTTAATAATTGATACAATAAAATTGGATAATCAAACAGAAATTACATTTTCATCTATTGATAAAGAAATGTATAAAGCAGGAACTTATAAAATTGAGGTAATTGCAGATTATGATGCAAGAGATGGAAAAATACATAAAGATGAAATAATTTCTGAAGGAGAAAAAAATGTTACTATTAACATAAATGCAGAAATAACAGAGACATCAGAAAAAGTTTATGCAGAAAAGGGAAAAACAGCTAAAATTACATTTAAAATAAAAGCCAATACAAATCAAGATATTACAAATATTAAATTAGATAAAGAAACTTTGGTAAGTTTTGAAAAAGGCGAAAACGGAATATATACAATTATAGTAAAAGTTCCAAACAATTCAGGTTTAACATCATATAAAATAACTGAACTTACTTATGGTACAAAAACAGTTAATATAAAAAATAGTCCAGAAGCAGAAATTTATGTATTAAAAGATGTTCCAATAGTTTCTGATTTTAAAGTTAATACAGAAGGTGAAAAGCCAAAAGCAACATTTAATTTAACTGATAATGATAATGCTTTTACAGATGGAAAAATAATTATTAAAAACAAAGAAGACAATTCAACTAAAGAAATTGAATTACAAAAAAATGATACAGAAATTGTAAAAGAATATGAATTAGAATTAGAAATATTTAAAGAATATGAAATAAAATTACAAGTAAATTATGATTTATATAGTGAAGAAGGAAATCATAATATAGGAGTAATTGAAAAAGTTGAAAATGTTGAAGTAATAGGACAATATAATCTTGAAATAAATGAATTTAAAATAAAAGAAATAAGTCTTGATACTGGAACGATTACATTGGAATTTACAAGTACAAATGCATCTAAACATCATATATCAAAAGTTAAATTAGCAGGATCAGATGATTTATATGAGGTATCATATAATGAAGAAAGTAGTATATATACTTTAGTTTTACCAATTAGTAATGAAAATAAAAAGACAATAACGATTGAAAAAGTTACACTTGATAATGAAAGACAAGATACAACAGAACCAACAAATAAAGCTAGTATAGAAATATTTAAAGAAAAGCCTACAGTACAAAACATTGTTACGAATTACAATAAAGAAGAAAAAAGTGTAAACATAAATGTTAATTTAAAAGATAATGATAATATTGTTTCAAATGCATATATTAAACTTGTATCTCCTGATGAAACAGATGAAACTAAAAAAATCACATTAAATGAAAAATCTGGAGAAATAAGTTTTGACAATTTAACTAAAGCCGGAACATATAAGATTGAAGTATTGGCAGATTTTGATGCAGTAGATGGAAAAGAACATAAACAAGAAAAACTTAATAAAGAAAATGATGTAATAGATACTTTTGAAATTAATATAGAAGTTACAGAGATAAAAACAATTGATATTTCGAAGAAGTATCCTGAAAAAAATGAAATGTTAGAGATAACTTATGATATTAAAGATAATACTGATGAAAAGATAACAGCTATAGAATATGAGTCAGCACATATAACAAATACTGTTGAAGAAATTGATAATAATTATAAAGCAGTACTAGGGCAAGAGTTCACAGCTAGTGCAGGTGTAAGTACACTTAAAGTTACAAAAATACACTATGGAGATAAAATAGTAGATGTATCTAATTTATCTCATGAAGGTGATAAGATAGATGTACTAAAAAATAGAATAACATTTAATGATGAAACATTTAAATCTATGGAAGATTTAGAAAATTCAACTATTGCATTTACATTTGATGTAATAAACCCAGATAATGCAATATTAGATGGAACCGCTACAGTAGGAGAAGATTCTAGAACATTTACATCATGTCCTACTACAGTAAGCTTTAATGTAAATAAAAATGAATTATTAGAATTAAATATACAAATAAAATATGATAGAGACACGGACCAAATAGAAGAAACAGAAGACAAAAATGTTGAAACATTTTCTATTACAAAGAAATTTAACTTAAAAGAAGATATGCACTTTGACATAAATAACATTTATACAAGTAAAGTAAATAGTGAAACTCTGCAAGAGACTAAAACAAAGTACTTTAACAAAGGAGAAAAGTTTAGACTTAACTTTACACCATATACAGATTCAGGACTAAAAGTATCTCGTGTTAAAATAAATGATGTAAACTATACTGCACAAAAGATATATAGCGAAGGCAATATTGATGAAATAGAAGGATATTTTGCAGAAATTGAGGCAGAGGATACAAAAGGAGTCAAAGAACTAACAATTAATTCTGTTACTCTAACAGATGGAAAAGAAATACCATTTACAGATAAGACAGTAAAATATGAAATATTAAAAGATATACCAACTATAACTTCTTTTGATGTAAATAATGAAGGAACAAAAGTAAATATAACAGTAGATGTATCTGACCCAGAAGATGCTCTAACAGATGTGGCAAAAGTTATAATTACTGATGAAGAAGAAAATGATGAAAAGAGTAAAGAAAAATTTAATAGAAATATTATTAATGGAAGAAATCAGTTTGAATTTATGGCAGAATTAAATAAAGAATATTTAATTAGAGTAATAAATGGTTATGATTTAGATTCACATGAATTAGATAAAGAAGAGGAAAATCAAAATGTATATGAAGTAGAATATACAAGAAAAACTCTAAAAATAGAAGACACAGCAAAATTCTCTGCAATTCATGTAACAGTTCCAGAAATAGTAAAAGATGAAGATGAAAATGTAGAACTTAGTTTTGAAAATGGATATCAATCAATTTATAATGTTACAGAAGCTACTATAAATGAAACTCCTCATGAGGTACAAAAAGTAGATAATGTATATAAAGTAATTCTTAAAAAAGGAGAAAAAGGAGAAAACAAGCTAAAATTTGAAAAAGTAAAATTATCAAATAATTCTGAATTTGATGTAAATAGAAACTTGAAATACTTATATGAAAATGCAAAACCACAAGCAGAAAATATTAATATAGAAGAATTTCGTGAAGATTCTATAGTAAAAGTTACATTTGAACTTAATGATAAAGATAATGCTACTGAAAGATTATATGCAAGAATTAATAATAGCAGTGGCGTTCAAATGGAAGAAATAGCACTTGATAAAGATGCAAGAGAGGTTACATTCTCATTACCAAAAGCTTACAAGTATAGTGTTGATATTTTAGCAGATTACGATAGAGCAGATGGAACAAAATATGAGAAAGTAGTAATTGGAAGTGCAGAAAAGATAGTAGAACCTTTTGCGAATATTGCAAAATGTGAATTAAAAAATAAATCAGTAGTTAAAAATGGCGAAGTAGAAATAGAATTTGAAATAAATACAAATATAGATGAACCATTAAAGAGTATTAGAATAAATGGAATAGTATATTTCACAGAAAAACTAGATGATAATAAATATAAGATTTTATTTGATGATGTTGGAAACAAAGGTGGTAATTTAGCATTAAAAGTACAACAACTAAAATTTGAAAAATCAATGTATCAATTAAAAGACGATGAACAATTTGAAACTAGTATAGAAGTATTAAGAACAAAACCAGAGGTTTCTCAAGTAATTACATCAGAAGAAAATGGTAAATTCAAATTATCTGTTAAGATGAAAGATGATGATGAGGCATTAGTTACGAATTCAGTAGATATTAAGATACTAAGTACAGAAGGGACACAAGTATTTGAAGAAACTAATATAACCTTTGACAGCTCAAAACAATATAGTAAAGTAATAGAAGGTTTAAGTCTAAATACTGATTATAAATTAGAAGTTATAGCTGATTATGATTTAGATGGTAATGTTTCTGGAAATGATAATGAACATTATAATGAAAAACTTATTGAAAAAACAATAAAAGCTGAAACAGAACAAGACTATGGATTAACTTTTGATAATTTCCAACATAGTTATTCATATTTCCCAGTTGGATATTATGGACAAATGCTAGACTTAGAGTTTAATAGTACTAATAAATTGGGCTATAAAGTAGACACTATTGTAATTGATGGAATAGGATACAGCGTACGACTTGAAGATGAAACAACAGGATTATATAAAGTAACAGATTATCTAGTTAAAGAGAAAAAAGGATTGCATCATTTAAAAGCTGAAATGCTTATATTAAGTAATGGAAAAGCTTTTGACATAAAAGATAAAGAAAAAACTGCAAGTTATGAAGTATATAGAGATATTCCAAAAGCAAGTATTCTTTCAGTAGAAGAAGATACAGAAAATAATAAATTAAATGTAGAATTTGAAATACGAGATGAAGATGATTTATTAAATGAAAATAGTAATCTAACAATTTCTATATATGATGCTACTTCAAAGAAACCATACGATATTAAATCTATTAATAAAGATGATACATCAGTACAATTTGATACAAAATTAACATCAAAGTATACAATAAAAATTAATGCAAAAGTTGTATTTTTGGAAGAAATATTTCCTCCAATGGAAGACCCAGAGGGAGTTCTAGTTTCTCAAACTGTTGAAGCTAAAAATAGTACAGTTATTACAGAAATTAAACCTGAAACATATTATCCAAGTAAAGGTCAAATATTCTCTGTAGATTATAAGATACTAAAAATGAAAGAAGAGAAAATAGTTGCATTATTTATAGATGGCGAAAGATATGAAACAAGCGACTATGCAGCAAATACATACAGAATCTATCTTCAAGCTAAAAATAAAGCAGGAATTATGGAATTTACAACATCTTCTATAGAATTTGAAGATGGAACAACAGCAGATTATCAAGTAACAGGAAAAGTAGATGTAAAGAAGGAATTACCAATAGTTACAAACTTTGCAATAGAAGATAATTTCAGTGAAAAATCAGCAAAAATTACATTTAATATAGAAGATCCTGACGGAGTAATAGAAGAAATAGGAACATTTAAGGGAAGTATTAACGGACAAAATAGAGAATTAAAGATTGGCGAAAATTCTATGGAATTTCAAAAACTTGTTCCTAACACAAATATTGAATTTAATATAATTGGTACTTATGATTTAGATACAGATACATTAAATGGCATTACAAATAAAGATGATAACAAATATACAAATGCAAAAATCTTTACAAGACAATTCTTATTTAGCGAAAATGACAGCCTATATAAAGTAACAAATATAGAAACTTTAAAGAATAATAAAATAGCAACTTACTTTGAAAAGGATGATGAAATAAGACTTAGATTTAAATTTATTTGGGTAGATGATACATTTGTAGAAAAAGCAACTGTAAATGGAAAAGAATATGAAGCTTATAAAGATGAAGAAACATATACTGTTGTTTTAGATAAATTACAAGAGGCTGGAAAACATGAAATAGAACTACAAAAAATTAAGCTAAGCAATGGTAAAGAAATCTCACTTGAAGATGATAAAAATAAAGATAATGTGTTATCTGTAGAAATATTAAAAGATAAACTATATATGGATACATTTAACTTTGATGATGGCGATAATCAAGTATCATTAGACATCAACATAGTAGACAATGATAAGGCATTTAAAGAAAGTGATAAAATTGCAATTGAAGTTACTGACGAAAACAATATAAAAGTATTAGATAGTACATTAAATGTAGGAAAAAATACAATTTCATTTGATAAAAATAACAGTAATAGATACTTAATAAAAATTACAGCATCTTATGATAGAGACACAAATGTATTTGATACAGAATCTAATGTGCTAGAGAATGACGAAATTGCTTCTGAAAACATAAATATAAGTGAACGTAAGTATGAACTAAAAGATATTACAGATGTTACATTATATGAATTTAAAGAAGATGGAAATGTTGGAGAAGCAGAAACTATAAACTTAAAAGAAATAAATAGCAACATAGAAAACTATATAGTAAAAATAGACATGAAAGAGCTACCATCATACTATGGAAAAATAGACAAATATAGAAATGAAAATGGTAAATTATACTTAACATTAAAAAATGAAAATATAATTATATATAATGGAGAAGAAGCTTCTAAGAACTGCGAAGTAATTTATGGAACAGTAGATGGAGATAAAGCTACAAAATCAAATCAATATTCAGCAAATAGTAATAATGTTAAAGATAACCTTTATATTCCAGACTATGATAGAATTAAAGAATTAAATGGATTTGATGAAGGAAAACTTACACTATATCATAACTTAAATAAGTTAATGCCATTCTTTGATACTAAATATTTAGTAAGAGATGGAACAAAGATAGATAAAGAAGATAAGTTAAATAAAAAACTTATAAAAGATGTAATTGCTGTAGATAAAGATGGAAATGCACAGATTGCAGTTACAACAAATAACTACAAAGATATAACAAGTATTAAAGTAATATTTGAAGATGATGAACTTGTAAATTATGATGTTAAGTTTAATGAATACTATAGTGGAATTGCTTCATATATAATTACTGATTTAGGAATTGAGTATAATTACAATAATTATGTTATAAAAGCAGATGCAAGAGTTGTAAATAATATAAAAGATAGAATAATGAAATATAACTATAGAACAGATTTAGATATATTAACCCCAGAAGAAGATAGTAGAATTTATAGAGAATATTATGAAGATACAATAGTAAAGAAAGAATTAGATGATTTCATTAGAAAAATACTTATTAGTAAAAACTTCAGTGTAGTTACAGAAAATGATACTTACAATAAACTAATTGAACAAAACATAGTAAAAGATAGTGATTTAATGAAATGGATATATGCTTATAATTATATGTATCGTTGGTATTCATTTGACATAGATGGATTAAAGATGAGTGATGCATTTATGTTCAAAGGAAACTTATTTACTAAAAAGCAATCAACACTAGAGAGTATAACTGAAGATGTTCTAAATGGAAACCTAAAAACTTATGCAACAGATTCTTTCTATAAAACAAAACTTGCACAATATACAGGAAAAAATGATATATACGAATTTATGGAATATTATGTATCAAAATATGCAAAAGATAATAATATAGAGACTTGGTATAGAGATAATGTTCCAGGAATAGTAGTAGAAGTACCATGTAAAGTAAAAGAAGTAGAATATACATTATGGCACAATTTGAAAGTTAAAGGTGCTTGGGGACAGCTTCCAAGTTATGTAGTAGTACTTTTAACTCTTCCAGATGATGCTGCATATATAATTTCAAATCCTACATCTATACTAATAGGAGCTCAAAGAACATATATACAAAATCCAAATGACCCAGAGCAAAGAGCACAATTACAAGCAACTGTACAGAATTATGCTAATAGTATAGGAAACTTCTACTCATCAGTTGCAACATTCGCACCTGCTGAAAAAATGAATAAAACGATGGCAGTACACTTAGATACAAGATTTACATTTATAGATGGAGGAAATGGTTCAAGAATAGCACAAAATCCACTAACAACACAAGAGCCATTCCATAAGAACTTTGATGAAGTATTAAATAAATGGCCAGCACTATCAGGATTTGGAGCTTATGCTGGAAAAGGAGGACTATACTACATTTTAAATTATGCATTACACTCATACTCTACTTGGAGTCATGAAAGTGCACATTTAGGTCCTACTATTGATTTATTTGTTGGTGGCGGACTAAAACCAAGAGTAGCAGGAGAAGATATACCAGATGCAAATATAGCACAATCTTTTGGCGATAATGTAATTAACTTTAATTTAACGTATAATTATGATAAAAATGCATTGATTTCAACTAACTTATCACCAGATAGAATAAATACTGATGATAATATGAAAGATTTCTATAGTAAACTAATTGATACAAATGATTTCTTAGATTATATCGAAGCAAAAGCTTTCTTAAAGCTATCTGCTGAAGAAAAATCTATACTATGTCTTCAAGTATCTTATCCAGATCCAAAATCATTAAACCCTGATACAGCACATAAACAAGGTGAGGTAACAAGATATGAAAAGATTTCTAAAGAGGCTATAGAAGGTATGAATTTAAATAATGTGCATGATTTATGGGTAAATAAGATAGTTATGATGCCAGGTGTAACAGTAAAAACAAATGATCCAGGTATGTATGGTGGAGATACAATTTATACTAGACGTTGGTATCAACCATATAATGATAATACAAGAGTAGACTCACATAACTTTAAGTGGCTAGCATTTGAAATGATTGGAACAGGAGGATTTAAAGGCGGATATCAACTATGGTATGGTAATGCTAATGGAACTATAAATAATGATTTAGATTCATTAAAAGCTATTACCAAAGATAATACTATGACATTTGAAAAATATAAGAGCAATAGATACAAGAAAATGGAAGAAAATTGGAAAAATATGTTGTTCTTTAATGCAGATGAAGTAGAACAAGAATATCTTGAAGCTTTACAAAAAGATGCTGCAGCAAAAGATTACAAACTTACAAATAGTACAGCAGTTAAGAGAAAATATTATTACATGGTAAAACAAGGAACAGATGACTTTAGAGGAAATGTATTTGGATACAAACCAGAGACAGATTTATCTAAACAATATGCACATAATGCTAAAGAATTTGTAGACTTATGCAAAACAAAACCAAGTAGTACAATATACTTAGAAGATGATATTGATTTATCTGAATATACTACTGGAAATGCGATAGTAACAAATGCATTTACAGGTACTATTGAAGGACAGAATCATAAAATATCAGGACTTAGAATACCACTATTTGCTTCACTTTCAGGAGCTACTGTAAAAGACTTAGATATAGAAACTCCAAAAGTAATTGTAAAATCAGCAGAAATTGGTGCACTTGCTAAAACTATAAAAGGAACTACTTTGAATAATATTACTGTTAAAAATGCTTTAATGAGTTCTAAGAATAATAGACATATTGGTTCATTAGTAGGTTCTGCATATAGTTCAAATATAAAAGATTGCCATGCTAAAAATGCAAATGTATTTGGTGCTAACAGAAGCGGAACTTTAATAGGATATATAGAATCTACTACAGTAGAAGAATGTAGTGGAACTGGTGTAGTAACAGTTACAGGAGATGCTTCAGCAGTGTTTATAGGTCAAGCAAATCAATCAACTATTAAGAATTGCTATGCAATAGGAAGTATAAGTGCTGCAACTGCTGTAAACTATATTGGTGGACTTTCAGGATGGATAGAAAATTCAGAAATTCATAACAATATTGTAAAAGCAGCGATTTATACAGGAAGTGGAAAAACAGGTGTATTTAGTGGAACAGTTAGAAACAAATTTGATGTTCAAAATAATGTTGCTATAACAAATGGACTTTCTGATGAAACTATAGGCTTATTTGATAATGATGCAGATTTTAGAGCAATAAATGGAAGCGATACATTTAGAAATAACTACGAAATAGCAAATGGATTTACTGGAAAAACTAGTCACTCTAGAGGAATACAAGATAGTAAAGTTAAAGCTATGGAAATGACAGAATTAACTAAAGAATTTTTAAAGACAACTCTTGGATGGGATGAAAGTATATGGAATTTAGATGCTATTGATAGCGGTAATTTCCCAACATTGAGAAATCACGATCCAAATAAAACAGATAGTTCATTAATACTAATGAATAAATCTCTAGAACTAAATATGAAAAAGGCTCTAATAAATGAAGATAAAGAAGTTGTAAATACTATAGAAGACACTAACACAATTAAAACAAATGAAATAAATAATATAAATAACTTAAACGAAACTAATACAAATATAATAACAAATAATACTGTAGAAAATAAAAATGATTTAAGTAATATAGTCAATAGTATAGAAACAACTGAATAAGAGAATAAAAGGAGCTGTAAAAAAGTCTAATAGAAAAATGAGTGAAAAATATTTCACTCATTTTTCGTTATTATTTTCATTTAAGGAAAAAACCTTTACTTTTTTGTGTAATAAGTTACTAATTTCATAAAAGATTTTTAATGTTTTGTAAAAAATATATACAATATATAAAAAAACATTGTATAACATTTTAAGTTACATAATACAAATCAAATGTAAAAATCTATTGACAAAACTAATAAAAAAGTTTACAATAACACTAAAGTAAATATAAATTCAAAAGTAAAACAAGTAACAGATTTAGAAATAAAAAATATATTAATATAAGTTTAATATTAAAAGTGATAGATGAATATAAATTTAAAGATAAAACATAAAAGAGAAGAGGTAAGCATAAATGAAATCAAAATTTGCAATTATATGGGCAAATAGTGGACTATCAACAAAGTCAAGTCATGTAAATGCTCCATATCATTTTGTACATGTAGGAGAAATTATTAATTACTTAGAAAGAGAACTTAAGGAAAAAATAGATTTATTAGATATTGAAGCAGAAGAAATGCAATTTCAAGATATTATGCAAAAATTAATAAAAAATAAATATAAAGCATTTGCATTATACACAAATACAGAAAATTTACAAAATACAATTAAATTATTAAAAATTATTAAACAAGTTTTGCCAGAGGCAAAAACAATTGTATATGGTGAAATGCCTATATATTTGCCAAAATTTTTTAAAAAAACAAAATTTAATGCAATTGTTTCTAAACAATGTGATCAAGAAGTCGCAATAGCAGATTTTTTTGATTATGTATCTGGAAAAAAAGATAAAGACTCTTTAAGAGGAGTTATATTTATTGAAGAAAGAAATTTAGTACAAAGTAAAAAAGGTGAGTATATAAACCCAGAACAATGGGGATTTACAAATCCTAAACAAGTTCCAATTAAAAAGTATTTTGAAATGGAAGGTAAAGAACAAGTTGTAGTTACATTAGTAAGAGGATGCCCATATAATTGTATGTATTGTAATGCAGTATCTTATTATGGAAAAAAGGAAAGAAGGAGACCAATTGATAGTGTAATTAATTATATTAACAATTCACCATATAATTTATACAAATTTTTTGCACCTAATTTTACATTAGATGAAAAATATGCATTAGAATTTTGTGATGCATTAATTTCTAATAAAAAGAAAATTAAATGGTCATGTACAACAAGACCAGATTTATTACAAAATGAAGAATTAATAAAGAAAATGGCAGAAGCAGGATGTTATAAGATTGCAATAGGAATTGAATCAATAGAACAAGAAGATTTGGATAGTATTAATAAAAGATATGATAGAAAAAACATTATTAAAGGAATTGAACTACTAAAAAAATATAATATTGAATATAAAGCTTTAATTATGTTTGGTCTTCCAGAACAAACAAAAGAAAGTATCAAATACACACTAGACTTTTTAAATGAGAAAGAAGTTACTATAAGACCCACAGCTTATACACCTTTTTATGAAATGAATCATAATATGAATGCTGAACAAATATCACAATATGATAAAAGAACATATTATGAAGGAATACAAGATTTAAGCTATGGAGATTTTCTAAAATTAATTTATGATACAAAACAATATAAAGAAATATTAAATTAAAGGATGTTAAAATATGTATAATGAAATAAGAGAAGAAATTGAAAAAGTATTAGAAAACGAAACTCCTGAATCTGTTTTATTTTCAGGAGGAGTAGATAGTTCTGCTATTTTATATCATTCTCATAAATACAACCCAGATGTAATGGCAATTACAGTTGGTGTAAAAGGAAAAGAAAGTTCAGACATAGAATATAGTAAATTAGTAACAGATAAATTAGGAATAAAAAATCATCATATCTATTATGTAGAACCAGAATTAGTAAAAAATATGGTAGAAACATCTGTAAAAATTTTAAAATCATTTAATCCAGAATGGATTAGCTCTACTACTACTTTACTATTAGGAACAATGTATGCTAAAAAGAATGGATTAAATAGTATATCTAGTGGAGAAGGTGCAGATGATTTATTAGGAAGTTTTCCATTTTTTACAAATTGGAAGGGAACATTAGAAGAATTAGATACAACAATTAGGACAAGGCTAAATGAAATTGTTATTATGTCTAGTGAAATAGCAAAAAATATGAACATGAAATATATAGCACCATTTCATAATGAAGATGTTAAACAAGCAATTTTGTCTATTCCAATCGTAGAAAGGATGAAAAAAGAAGGAAGAATTAAAACAAAATATCCATTAAGAAAAGCATATGAAGATATTTTACCAAAAGAGTGTATTGTACGACCACAAACAATGGCATTTACAGGTTCAGGCATTTATGATACAATCCGAAGTATACAAGATGATATATCACCACAAGAATATGTAAAAGCATGTAATTCTATTTTTTCATTTAAAAATAAATTTGAATATGCTCTGTTTAAATTATATACAAAACATTTTAATTTTGAACAACAGTTAGACGGAAATGGCTGTGTTCATTGCGGTAGTGCAATGAATGGAAATACTATAAATTGTAAAACATGTGCAACACTGCAAATTGATGGTAAGGAGTTGGAGTTTGATGGAAGATAAAGTATTTGGTGCAGAAGGAATTGTAATACACGGAGATAAACTTGTTTTAGGAATGCAAAAACCAAAAAGGTGGTATCAACTAGAAAACGGCGAAACAGCTACAATTGTAAAAACTTTAGGTGGAGCAGTAGAAGAAAAGGATAATCAAAGTACAAGAAATGCTTTAATAAGAGAAATATTAGAGGAAGTAAAAGGAATAGATTCTAGTGATATAAAAGTAAGTCAAAATCCTATTTTTTCAAAAGAAGTAGAAATGGGACAATTAAATCCATATGAAAAAGATTCAGAATTAAAAATGAATGCAGATTTTTATGTAGTAGAAATTTCTCGGTTCATCTAATTTATCTCCAAATGATTTACCTGCATTAGTAGAGATTCCAATAGAGCGTTTTTGCAAAATGGATTTATCTAGTGATTCTCCCTTCTGGTATATAAAAAATTATATGATACAAGGTGAGCAAAAATTAGATTATCCACAAAAGTATGCTATTATGGCCCCAAAAGAGATAAAAGATTTTTTAAGACAAAGAGGAGATGAAGTAAGATAAAACAGAAAATTGGATTTGATTTTGATGGTGTAATTGCTGATACTACTACAATAAAAAGAAAATGGTTAAAAGAAAGAAATATTATTCTTGACAAAGTAGATAAAACAAATTTTTATAAAAATTTATTACCAATTATGGATATACAAAAAGCAGATGAAATTTATCATCAAATGTCAAAAGATATATTTACTAAAGAAGTATTGATGAATACAAAACCAATAAAAGATGCTATTGATACAATTAAAAATCTTTCAAAGCTATATGATATTTATATTATAACAGCAAGAACAGAACAATTAATTTCATTTGCAAAACAATGGCTAAAAGATAATGATATTGAAAAAGATATAACAGAAATAATATCTTCTTCATATAAAGAAAAACAAGAAATATGTAGAGAAAAACATATTTCTTATTTATATGATGATGATATAAAACATTTAAAAAATAATAAAATCCAAAATAGAATTTTATTTAATACAGAAAAAGAAGATATAGAATTGGAAATACAACAAGTTAGCTCTTGGAAGGAGATAGGAGAAGAATTATTAAAAGATGTCAAAAGAGATTAGTCTTTTTAACATACTCTTTTAAAATATGTATTTTATCCAGTTGTAAATTATAAATTTATTCAATGATTCGGCTACATTTCACTAGCATTCATCATTTAATAAATTTACAATTTACAACTGGATTTTTAAATATTATTACTATTATATGTAATAAAAATGTAACATAAAGATTATTTACAAATAAAAAGTGTAATGTTATAATTTTAATGTAATGACAAATAAACATAAATGATAAAATACATAAAAAATCAAATTAAAGAGATACTATAAGAAGTTCGGTGGAAAAATTAAAAAAGATAATATAAATAAATTTGTAAAAAATAGATTATAAAATATTATCTAAAATTTTGAAAAAGGGAGAAAGAACAAATGAAAAAGAATGTAAAAGGAATAACATTAATAGCACTAGTAATAACAATAATAGTATTACTAATATTAGCAGGTATAACTATTTATGCAGTAACTGGGCCAGAAGGTTTAATTCAAAAAGCTATACTAGCTAAAGAAAAAACAGAAGAGGCGGAAAGAGATGAAAAAGCTAAATTACAGGAATTAGAAAACAATATAAATACTTTAGCTTCTAATACAGGAGAAATACCAACCAGTAATGGTGAAAAGTTTTCTTCAAAGATATTTAACGGAAATAAGATTGCTGATAGATTGGGAAATAGTAGCACTAGTGTAAGAGCAAACGAATTTACAATAACAGAAAGTGGTAATTATATAATAAATTATATATCTAGAATAACAAAAGCTAATCCGGGAACAGTATTCGGAATATATATATATTTAAATGGTAATCAGATAGCAGGAAACATGTATTCTTTCGTAATAGAATATAATAATCCTTTTATGAATGCAACAACAATATTAAATTTAAACCAAAATGATGTTATAAGAGTTGATCTATATCAATATGGTAATGGTAGTTCAAGTGATGCTGTAAATACTATTACACAAAACGATTTGCAGTTAATGAAAATCGGAGATTGAAAAAATAGCTTCTAAATTGTCTATAGAATTTTTGCCAACATAAACTTTAAATTCACCAGGTTCTACAACAAAATCCATATTATCATTATAAAATTTCAACATATCCAAAGTAATTTCGAATGAAATTACTTTTTCTTCATGTTCATTAAAAAATACTTTTTTAAAATCTTTTAATTCTTTTACGGGTCTTACAACACTTCCAAATAAATCTTGTATATAAAGTTGTATTACCTCATAACCAGAAAATGAAGAATTATTTTTAACTGTAACAGAAACTTCAATAAAATCATTTTCTGTTGAAGTAATAACAGTTTTATTTAGTGTTAAATTACTATACTCGAATTTTGAATAAGATAGTCCATATCCAAAAGGATATAATGGTTTTTCTGCTATATCTTGATATCTAGATGTAAAACGATAATTTGGAATAATTGCAGGTCTACCAGAAGAATAGTAGTTATAATAAATAGGAGATTGACCAGTTACTTGTGGAAATGTCATATTAAGCCTTCCAGAAGGATTTGTTTCACCATACAATATATCACAAATTGCTGAGCCTCCTTCTGACCCAGGAAATCCTACCCATAACATGACAGATACTTTTTCTGTTATTGATTTTAAAGCTAATGGTCTTCCACTTAATATAATTGCAACAATAGGCTTATTTAGAACATAAAGGCTATCTAGTAAATCTTGTTGAATTTTTGGAATTTCAATATTACTTCTAGATGCACCTTCCCCTGATTGTTTATAATGTTCTCCAATTGCTAAAATTATGACATCAGATTGTTTAGCAACTACAACCGCTTCTTGAATTTGTTGTTCAATCGTTTTTTCTTCATTAAGAACAGGAGGTTTTCCTTCCATAGATAAAATATTATTTATTTCATCTGTTTCTAATATAGGACAACCACGAGAATAAAGAATATCTGTTGTGGACAAATATTCTGATATACTTTGTAAAATTGTTTTTGTTTGATCATCTTCTTTATGATAAATTGACCAAGCACCATAAATACCAACGTTATCAGCATATGGACCAATTAAAGATATTCTTGTTTTTTTGTTAAGAGGCAAAATGTTATTTTTGTTTTCCAAAAGTACAAAACTTTCAGTGCAACATTTTTTGGCAACCTTCAAATTTTCTTTTGATAAAATAAATGTTTTTTCTTTTTCTGTATCAGCATTTCCATAAGGATTTTCAAAAAGACCTAATTTATTTTTTAAATTCAATATTCTTAAAACACTATCATCTAATTCTTTTAATGTTATTTCATTAGACACAACTAATTCTTTTAAATTTGAAATATAACAGTCAGACATCATATCAATGTCAACAGTAGCTTTCATAGCTTTTAAAGTGGCATTTTTTTTATCGCAAGAATATCCATGTGCAATTGTTTCTGTAATAGCGGAATAATCAGAAATAATAACACCATTAAAATTTAATTTTTCTCTTAATAAAGTTTTCAAAAGCCAAAGATTAACAGTGCAAGGAATATGGTCAAAAGTAGAAAAAGCTGGCATAATCATATCTACATTAGCATCTATGCATGTTTCAAAAGGAGGAAAATAATAAGAAAGCAATTCTCGTTTAGACATATCTACAAAATTATATTCTTTTCCACCTTCAACGGCTCCATATGCAATATAATGTTTAGCACAAGCTGCCATATTATTTGCATGATAAGCTTCTATAATTTTTTTTGCATATAAAGAACCTAAAAGTGTATCTTCTCCACCGGCTGACTCTAATACACGACCCCATCTGCTATCACGTACTAAATCAACCATTGGAGAAAAATTGGCTTGAATACCAGCATATCCCGCTTCTTTAGAAGAAATAAAGGCACAATCATAAATTAAATCTAAATCCCAAGAACAACCCTGTAATAAGGGAATAGGAAAAATAGTTCTATATCCATTAATTACATCTCCAGTAAAAAGCAAAGGAATTTTAAGCCTATTTTTAGATAAATATATATCTTGTATTTTTTTTATATTTTCACTTCCAGACATATTTAGAATAGAGCCAATTTGATATAGTTGTTCTTCTTTATATATTAAATTATCTTGTGGACCTGTAATAATTTTTTCACCATCTAAAAAGAGTTCACCTTTTGTTTGAACTAATTGACCAATTTTTTCATCTAGTGTCATATCAGATAAAAGCTCCAATATTTTTTCTTGTTTCATAAAAATTCTCCTTTTTTTATAGTATGGTCAAAAATAAATAGAAATATGAAAGTTTTTCCATTGAATTTATTAAAATAAGTTAATATAATTTAATTAAAGGGGGCACGAATGGATGAGAATTTTCAAATGCCGTGGGAGAAAATTAATTTTAAAAGAGTTAAAAAAGAGTTATTTATTTTTTATGAAAGAAATTAACTTAAATAAAAGTAGCCCTCGGATATGGATTGATAAGAGATAAAACAATTATATCAAATGAGATTGCAAGTATTGCATCAGTACGGATATGGACTAGCAGCACTAATTATAGGTTCAGAACGTGGATGGATAAACTATAAAAAGGCATATGATAGAGCAAATAGAACATTAGATACATTTTTATATAATGTAGAAGGAAAAAATGGTTTTTATTATCACTTTATTAATATGAACACAGGAAAAAGAGAATGGAATTGTGAAATTTCAATTATTGATACTGCAATATTTATTTGTGGAGCAATTGCATGTGGAGAATACTTTGGAAAAGAAATAAAAGAAAAAGTAAAAATCTTATATGAAAAAATTAACTGGCAATGGTATACAAATAAAGAAACGAATCAATTTTATATGGGGTATTCACCAGAAAAAGGATTTTGGGGAAAATGGGATATGTATGCAGAACAACTAATGTTATATATATTAGGCGTAGCCTCACCAACATTTGCAATTGACAAAACGATGTATGTTGATATACCAAAAGATAAAAAAGATTATAAGACAATAAAAGACATAATTTATACATATTGCGGAACTTTATTTACATATCAATTTTCGCATGCATGGATTGATTTTAGAAATACAAAAGATAAAGAAGGAATAGATTGGTTTGAAAATTCAGTAAAAGCTACAAAAGCTAACATACAATATTGTATTGATAATAAAGAAAAATTTAAAACATTTGGTGAAAATTCATGGGGACTAACAGCCTGTATAGGACCCAATGGATATAATGTAGGGTATGGAGCAGAACCATGTACTGCAGAAATAGAAAAAGAAAATGATGGAACTATACCACCATGTGGATCAATAGGATCAATTGTGTTTACACCAAAACAGAGTATAAAAGCAATGGAATATCTATATAACACTTTTCCAAAAATATGGGGAAAATATGGCTTTAAAGATGCATACAATTTAGAAGGATCACAACCATGGTATTCAAAAGAATACATAGGAATAGACAAAGGAATATCAATGATAATGATAGAAAACTATTTAAGTGGTAACATATGGAAATACATTATGAAAAATGAATATATAAAAAAAGGATTAGAATTGTTACAAATCGTACCAAAGGAGTTAAGGGTATCGAAAATTATGGATTTTATTGCATAAACATATAAAATATACCAATAGTGACCAAGGGATTGCTCTTGGTCATATATTATTCAAGAAAGTAGAAAGTTATGTTGACTACATACAAATAAAATGATATAATTTTGTAAAAAAGTTTATTTCAAAAGGAATGAGAGAAATGGAAGAAAATGATAGAAATGATATTTATATATTAATTGAAAAAATATGGAAACAAGAAATAAACAAAAGAGAAATAAACTTAGACAGAAAAATTGAAGAAAGAATGACAAGTGAAATCAGCAAAATATTAGACATAATAAATACAAAAATGAGTAGTATTATAAATAAAGCAGAAAAGGAAAGAAATATTATTGGTCGAGAAACTAGGAAAGAAATAAAAAAGAGGCTTATAGAAGGAAATTCAATAGAAGAAATAAAACAATTAGGATTAAATATTACAGATGAAAATTTAGAAAAGTTATATAAACAATATACAGATTTAATTCTTCTATCACAGGGAATGTCAGTTAGTAAATTAGCTAAGAAGAACATAGAGAGAAAAGAAGAAGAGACTGAAGATTCTTATAAAAAAAGAGTGAATAGAGAAATAGAAAGATTAAATAAAATAATATTTGAAAATAACTTGTCAGAAATAATACAAGAAAAAAGGGAAGAAATAGAAGAGAGATTACAAGAAGGACAAACTATAGAAGAATTATTAGCTGATAAAAAACTAAATGTATGTAGAGAAGCTATAGAGCATATTCAAGAAAAAATTAATGATGAAGAAAAAAGAGCCAATAGAGTTAAAAATAAGATAGGTAAAGAAGTAAAAAGAGAAATAAAAAAGAGACTTATGGAAGGAAATACAATAGAAGAAATAAAAGAATTAGGATTAGATATTACATATGAAAATTTACAAAAATTATATGAACAATATATAGACTTAATTTTTTTATCACAAGGAATGTTAGCTAGTGAATTAGCAAAGAAAAATATAAAAAGAGAAGAAGGAGAAACAGAAAAGTCTTATAAAGAAAGAATAAAAATAGAAACAAAAAGATTAGAAGTAATAATATTTCAAAATAATTTACCAGAAACAATAAAATTAAAAAGAAAAGAAATAGAAAAAAGATTAGAAGAAGGTCAAAGTATAGAAAAAATAATAGCTGATAGAGAATTAAATGTATGTAGAGAAGCAGTAGAAAATATTCAATTAAAAAATAGAAATTTGCTACTTTTATCCCAAGGAATGTGGGCTAGTGAATTAGCTGACAAGAATATAGTAAAAGAAGAAGGAGAAACAGAAGAATCTTATAAAGAAAGAGTAAGAAAAGAAAGAAGTAAATTAAATGCAATAATATTTAGAAACAATTTATCAGAAACAATAAGAACAAAAAGAAAAGAAGTAGAAAAAAGATTACAAGAAGGACAAATTATAGAGCAAATACTGGCTGATAAAGAATTAGATGTATGTAGAGAAGTGGTAGAATATATTAATAAAAAAGTCAAAAACAAAAAAGTAAATTCTAATAAAGCAAAGAAAATAGAGGATATATTTAAACAAGAAAAAAGTGAAAGTGAAATTAAAATAATAAGCACAAACAAAACAGAAAAGGAAGAAACAAATCAAACAAAAAAAGGACAAATAAATGGAACAACAGAAAATGTAGAAGAAGAAAAATTTGATGCTGCTTCACAAGGAATTTTATATAAAATTAAGCAAATAAAACAAAGATATACACAAATGTATTATAATAACAAATCAGTAAGTAATAATAATTTAGATATTCAATTTCAGGATGAAGAAATTAAATTGATAGATGAAAAAATAGAAAAATTAGAAAATTTGACAATTTTACCTAAAGGACAACAAAGAAAATTACTTGAATTAATTGAACAAAGAGCAGATAAAACAACTGATATAGCTCAATTAAAAATGTTAAGAAAAAAGACTGGCATTAAAACAGAAAAAGAATCTTATTATAGTAATGTAGTATATTCAAAGATAGATAGAAAAATTCAGAAATTAGAAATTGAAAAAAGAGCAAAAAATAAGAGTCAAGTATCACCAATAATACAAAAGATTTGTAAACAATTAAGTGAAGGAACTTTAGATATAGACTTAGCAAAAAAACAAATAAGTGAAGAAGCAAAAAAATTTGAGCAAAATAGTTCTAAGACAAAATTTACACTAACAGAGAAGCAATTAGAAGATAAAATATTAATACAAATAAGACAAAATTTAGTAAATAATGCATTGAATTATAGAATTAAAAATCCCTCACAAACAAACTCTCAATTATTAGAAATTTCTAAAAATGATAAAATTCTTACTATGAAGACAATAGTAGATAACTTAATTATTAATGGACAATTTGAGCAAGCAAAAGAAATATGTAGCAATTATAATAAGATAGCAAATACCACTAATGATTATATTCTTATAAAACAAGTAACTAGTATGGTAAAAAAAGTAAATAATAGCGAAATAGGAAACTTTATTTTAAGAGGATTACAATTAGATGAAAAAATAGAAAATATAGATTTTTGGAAATCAATTGTAAGTGGAGTAGAAAGAGGAAGAATTAAATTGGAAAATATATCATTAGGAAAAAACGAAGATGGAACAAAGGAAATAACATTAGAAGATGTATGGCCAGATTCTGACAGAAAAATAAACGAAAAGTGAGACAAAGGGGACAGTCTTCATTTGTCTCATGTATGGTGTCAGTTTTTGTCGAATATTAAATAACAATGATGAGATGCTAAATAAATTATTAGTATCTCTTTACTTTTTGTTTAGTTATGTTAAAATAATATAAAGTAAAGAAAAAAAGTAAAAAATAAAAACAGACAAATTTTGACAAAAATAATGAGACAAATGAAGACTGTCCCTATTGTCTCAAAGAAAGGAACAAAGTAAAAATGAGAAAACTATTTACATCAGAAAGTGTAACAGAAGGACATCCAGACAAACTATGTGACTATATATCAGATAGTATATTGGATGCATATTTAAGTAAAGACAAATATTCAAGAGTGGCATGCGAAACAGTAGCAGGAAAAGGAGAAATCTATATAACAGGTGAAATTACTTCAAAAGCAGAAATAAATGTTGAAGAAATAGTAAGACAAACAATTAAAGAAATAGGATATGATAATAGTAATCTAGACATAGATTATAGGACTTGTAAAGTTATAGTAAAATTATCAAAACAATCTCCAGATATAGCTTTAGGAGTAGATAGTTCATTAGAAACAAAAAATGGAGAAGAAATCAAATCAGAAGGCGCAGGAGACCAAGGAATTATGTTTGGATTTGCTTGTGATGAGACAGAAGAATTAATGCCATTACCAATTTCTTTAGCACATAAATTAGCAAAAAGACTAGCAACTGTTAGAAAAGAAAATATAATTGATTACCTAAGACCAGATGGAAAAGTACAAGTAACCATTGAATATGAAGATGAAAAACCAATTAGAGTTGATACAATAGTTGTTTCAACTCAACATAGAGAAGATGTTGAGTTAGAGCAATTAAAAAAAGACATTAAAGAAAAAGTAATTTATAAAATTGTACCAAATAATTTATTAGATGAGAAAACTAAATATTTCATCAATCCAACAGGTAGATTTGTAATAGGAGGACCTTTAGGAGATAGTGGATTAACAGGAAGAAAAATTATTGTAGATACATATGGTGGATATAGTAGACATGGCGGAGGAGCATTTTCAGGAAAAGATCCGAGTAAAGTAGACAGATCAGCTGCATATATGGCTAGATTTCTTGCTAAAAATATTGTTGCAAATCATTTAGCAAGAAAATGTGAAATTCAACTTTCATACGCAATTGGAGTAGCAAAGCCAGTTTCTATATATGTTGATACTTTTGGAACAAATACAATTCCAGAAGAAGAAATTGTAAAAAAAATTTATTCAAAATTTGATTTAACTCCAAGAGGAATTATTGAATATCTAGAACTACAAAATCCAATTTATAAATTAACAACAAATTATGGACATTTTGGAAAAGAAAATTTAAACTGGGAAAAAATAATAAAAATTTAAATATTATGTGGTTAAATAAAAATATTTAAAATCACAAGGATATAAGTTTGAAAACTTTTATAATTTAATATGTGAAAGGGTAAAATATGGAATTAAATAAAGCAAAAATAAAAAATATAATTTTCAAAAACTTCAAGTGGATTATATTATTTGTTTGCGTAATAGGCTTCTTATCTTTGGCAGAAGATGTTTTTAATAAAGAAATTATGAAGGCAGATATTATTGGGTATAAGTTGATATCTACTTATTTAATAACAGATTTTATAACACCAATAGCAAAAATTGTGACAAACTTCGGAGGAGCTATTTTCTTGATAATGATAGCCATTATACTATTAGTTGTAATAAAAAATAAAAAAATTGGAATATCAATTTGTGCTAATCTGGTAATTGTTACAGGACTAAACTTATTATTAAAAAATATTTTACAAAGACCTAGACCAACAGAGTATAGATTAATAAATGAAAGTGGATATAGTTTTCCATCAGGACACTCGATGATAAGTATGGCTTTTTATGGGTTTGTAATATATTTAATATATAAATATGTAAAAAATAAATACATAAAATGGATTATAATTACTATTCTTAGTATTATAATAGTATCTATAGGAGTTAGCAGAATTTATTTAGGAGTACATTATACAAGCGATGTTTTAGCAGGATTTTTAATATCAATATCTTATTTGATTTTATATACAAGTATTGTTAATAAATTTATAATAGAAAGAGAATAAAAATGGAGTTAAAAAAGAAAAGAAAATTAAAAGTAAAAACAAAAAAATTGTTAAATAGTTTTAAATATGCGTTTGAAGGATTTTTTACATCATTTAAAACAGAAAGAAATATGAAAATACATATATTAATTATGTTTATAGTCATATTGATGGGAATATTTTTAAAAATTAGTTCATTAGAGTGGATAATATGTGTATTTTGTTTTATAATAGTTATTGCAGGAGAATTATTTAACACTGCTATTGAAACAATAGTAGATATGGTAATGCCGTATAAAAATGATAAAGCAAAAATTGCTAAAGATATTTCAGCAGCTAGTGTGTTAATACTTGCAATTGGTTCGGCAATAATAGGATTAATTATATTTATTCCTAAAATAATGTTACTGAATTAGAATTTGATTTAATATTAGAATTCAGTGGCAAAGAATAAATGTTAAATTATATAAAATAAATTTAAGAAAGGAAGGATAAAAATGGAAAAATCTAAAGTATATTTTACAAAGGAGATTACACCAGAAAACGTTGTCAAAATGTTTAAAAAATTAGAAAAGGAATTGCCAGGAAAAGTAGCAGTTAAAGTTCATTCAGGAGAAGAAGGTAATCAAAACTATTTAAGACCTGAATTTATGAAACAAATTATAGAATATGTAAATGGAATAGTAGTTGAATGTAATACAGCATATGAAGGAGCTAGAGACACAACAGAAAAACATAAGAAACTAATGGAAAGCCATGAATGGTCTAAATATTTTAATGTTGATATTATGGATGCAGAAGGACCAGATATCATATTAGAAATTCCGAATGGTAAAGTAATTCAAAAAAATTATGTTGGTAAAAATTTAGAAAATTATGACTCAATGTTAGTACTTTCACATTTTAAAGGACATCCAATGGGTGGATATGGAGGAGCATTAAAACAATTATCAATTGGAGTTGCTTCTAGTAAAGGAAAAAGATATATTCATTGTATTGGAAAAGAAAATGGTTCATATGAAGATATGTTTAAAGTAGATCAACTAAAATTCTTAGAAGCTATGGCAGATAGTGCTTCATCAGTAGTAAAACATTTTAATGGAAATATAGCATATATTAATGTTATGTGTAATATGTCAGTTGATTGTGATTGTTGTAATGTAGCCGAAGATCCTTGTATGAATGATATAGGTATTTTAGCATCACTTGATCCAGTTGCAATAGACCAAGCTTGTATAGATTTAGTGAAAAACTCTAATGATCCAGGAAAAGATCACTTATTAGAAAGAATTAATTCAAGACAAGGAACTCATACAATAGATGCAGCAGCTGAATTAGGAATTGGAACTAAAGAATATGAATTGATTGAGGTTAAATAGAAAAGGAAATTAATAAAAAATACTACACAAAATAAAAAAGATATGTTAAAATATAGAAGAATTCTTATAAAATTTAACAGAATTAATAAAGGAAGAACTTAGAAGGCAAACAAAGACAATTAAGGAAAATAAGATTACAATAGACTTTGAACAAAATAAAAAAATAAAAGTATATGCTACACAAGAATATATAGAAAAAATAGTAAACAATTATCTAACAAATGCAATT
>CANPZT010000006.1 GCA_947589135.1 uncultured Clostridia bacterium
GGAGGAAAAGAGATTGGATACAAATTATTTAGAAAACAACTATTTAACATTAGTTGGAAAAGTTACAGGAGAAAAAAGATTTAGTCATGAAATATATGGAGAAAGTTTCTATGTTTTTGACTTATCAATTAATCGTTTAAGTGGAAATGCTGATATAATACCAGTAACAGTATCAGAAAGACTAATTAAAGATGAAATGATCCAAGAAGGAAAAACTTTATTAGTAAAAGGACAATTTAGATCATATAATAGTTATGAGAGTGGAAGAAATAGACTAATATTAACAGTATTTACAAAGGACATAATGGAAGTAGAAGAAAAAGAAGAGCAAGAAGAAAATGAAATTGTAAAAAAAGATATGGTAACAAACGAAGTAGTATTAATTGGATACATATGTAAGAAACCAATATATAGGCAAACACCATTTGGAAGAGAAATTGCTGATATACTACTTGCAGTTAATAGAGCATATAATAAATCTGATTATATACCATGTATTGCATGGGGGAGAACAGCAAGATTTTGCCAAGATTTAGAAGTAGGAACACAAGTCAAAATAATAGGTAGAGTACAATCAAGAATTTATGAAAAGAAATTTGAAGATGGAACAATAGAACAAAGAGTTGCATATGAAGTATCAGTAGGAAGTCTAGAAGTAATACAAGAAAATGAAAATGCAAAAGAGATAGATACTCAGGAACAAGAAGCTGTTTAATTTATAATTTGTTAATCTTCACTAGATGTTATAAATAAAAAATATATTAAATTTTTAATATGAATTGCATAGTAATAGAATAATTATATAAAAAAGTTTTAAAAGTATGGTCTTTTAAAACTTTTTTTGATATAATCAAAAAAAATGAAAGGAATTTATAAAATTGAAAACGAAAAAAGAAGAAAATAAAAAGAAGATATCAACTTCTATAAAATTTACAATATTAGCAATAATTTTAATTGCAATCATTAGTGTAGCACTATCACCAGTTACATTACAAAATGATACATATTATACTATAAAAGTAGGAGAACATATTGCACAATATGGAATAGACATGCAAGACCCATTTTCATGGCACGAAGATTTAGGGTATACCTATCCACATTGGGGATATGATTTAATTACATATTATATTTATACAGCATTTGGAATGACAGGTATATATATAACTACTTGTACATTAGCAGCAATTTTAGGAATAACAATTTACTTAGTGAATGCGAAACTTACTAAAAATAAGGTAGTATCATTTCTTATTACTATAGGAGTAATGTATTTAATTAGAGGATATATAGCTGCAAGAGTGCAATTAGTTACATTTATTTTATTTGCATTAACAATATTTTTTATAGAAAAGTTCTTAGAAACTAAAAAAGTGAGATATGCAATAGGATTAATTATAATTCCTATTTTAATTGCAAATATACACATCGCAGTATTTCCATTCTATTTTGTTTTATATTTACCATATATTGCAGAATATATTATAGCAATAATTGCAGAAGTAATTTTATACAAAAAAATAGGAATAAGAACTTTACAAAATACAATTAAGAATTTAAAGAAGAAACAAGCAAATAGTGAAAGAATAGAAAAGCTAGAAGCAAAATTAGATGAATTAAAAGTACAAGCAGATAAAATTAAAATAAAAAGATCAAAAGAATTACAAAATCCATATAAAATAAAACTAACTAAAAATAATAATATAAAGTGGCTAATATTAATAATGGTAATATGTTTATTTACAGGTCTATTATCACCTCTTGGAACAGAACCATATACATACTTATATAAAACAATGGAAGGAAATACAATAGAAAATATTAATGAACATTTGCCAATGACAATATCAAATGAAACAGAAGTTATGTGTGCATTAATCTTATTTTTAGCACCATTAATTTTTACAAAAGTAAAAATTAGATTATGTGATTTATTTATGATTAGTGGACTATGCTATTTAATGATAAGTTCAAGAAGACAAGTTACCATGTTTGCAATTATAGGTTCTGTAATCTTAAACAGACTAATAACAAATTTATTAATACTTTATGAAAATGATAAATTAATTGAATATTGGGAAAAAAGGATGACTACTATACTAGGAATAATAATTACTACAATAATAGCAATTGGGCTAAGTTATTATTTTGTAAAAGATAAATTAGATGATAGCTATATTGATGAAACTTCTTATCCTGTACAAGCATGTGATTACATATTAGCAAATATTGATTTAGAAAATGCAAAATTTTATAATGAATATAATTATGGAAGTTATATGCTTTTTAGAGAAATTCCAGTATTTATAGATTCTAGAGCAGATTTATATGCACCAGAATTTAGTGGAAAAGAAGATGATATATTCATGGATTTTATAGAAACATCAAGTATAGGCAAGTTTTATGAAGATATCTTTGAAAAATATGACATTACACATGTTATTACATACAAAAATTCAAAAATGAATATGATTATTGAAAAGACAAAAGATGCAAATTATAAGCAATTATATAGTGATGATTATTTTGTTATCTATGAAAGAATTAATGATGTAAAAAAAGAAGTTAAAGAATAACTATAACTTGAGAATATTAAATTTATTAATAAGATTTAATACTTTTTAAACTAAATCAGTATATTGGAAGGAATAATAAAGATGGAAAAAGATAAGAGTCTAGTAAATAAAAAATCAAAGCATGAAAAAATGGAAAAAGGAAAAATTTTATTATTAATAATTGTACTTTTTATAATTATAATAGATCAAGGTATAAAATTATATGTTACAAAAATACAAGAAATTCAAGTTATTCCAAATATATTAAAATTTAGTGTAATACAAAATACAAAACCTGCCTATGGAATTGGTTCAGGCTCAACGTTTATGTATATATTAACAAATTTAGTAGTATTAAGTGTTATTTTTAAATTTATGATAACACAAAATGAGTATGTAGATACAAAATTAAAAATATTTTTATGTTTTATATTAGCAGGAGGAATATCTAATATAATAGATAGGTTAATTAGAGGATATGTAGTGGAATTTATTGACTTTAGACAAATAATAAATTTACCAATATTTAATATAGCAGATTTATTTACTTTAGTAGGTTGGGTTTCTATTGCAGCAATATTTGCAGTATTTACTATAAATGAATGGAGAGAGAAAAAACATTAGTAATATAGAAAAGTTATTGTAAAAAATAATGAAGGCTAAGAAAATCTATGTCTTAGAAAGGACGTAATTGAATATGAAAAAAGTTATTGTAGATAATGGAGAGAAAAACAATAGAATAGATTCATATTTATCAAACAAAGTTGAAATGTCAAGAGTTACAATTCAAAGACTTGTAAAAGAGGAAAAAATACTAGTAAATGATAAGACTATAAAAGCTTCATACAAAGTACAACAAGGAGATATAATTATTGTAAATGAAGATGAACCAAAAGAGACAACAATAAAAGCCCAAGATATACCAGTTGAAATTATTTATGAAGATAGTGATATTATAGTAGTTAATAAACCTAAAGGAATGGTAGTTCATCCAGCCAACGGAAATCCAGATGGAACATTAGTAAATAGTTTAATGGCAATTTGTAAAAATTCTTTATCTGGTATTGGAGGAGAAATTAGACCGGGAATTGTACATAGATTAGATAAAGATACTTCTGGAATTCTAATTGTAGCGAAAAATGATAAAGCACATATTAATTTAAGTGAACAAATAAAAAATCATGAAGCAAAAAAAACATATATTGCTCTAGTAAGAGGAATAGTCAAAGAAAACGAAGCAACTATTAATATGCCAATAGGTAGAAGTACAAAAGATAGAAAAAAAATGGCTGTTGTAAGAACAGGAAAAGAAGCAATTACACATTTTAAGGTTATAAAAAGATATCATAACTATACTTTATTAGAAATAAAAATAGAAACAGGAAGAACACATCAAATTAGAGTACATTTATCACAAATTGGTTATCCAATTGTAGGAGATACTACATATTCTAATGGTAAAAATGAATGGGGAATTAAAGGGCAATGTTTGCATGCAAAAAGCTTAAAATTTGTTCATCCTATTACAAAAAAAGAAATGTTTTTAGAAGCAAAAATGCCAGAATATTTTGAAAAGATTATAGAAGAGTTAGATAAAACAAATAAACCACAAAATTAAGGAGGAATCCATAAAATTGGAAGAGATGAGATTGCAAAAATATTTAGCTGATTGTGGAATTGCATCTAGGAGAAAGTCAGAAGAATTAATTATTCAAGGAAAAGTAAAAGTAAATGGCAAAGTCGTAACAGAATTAGGTACAAAGATTATACCTAATAAAGACTATATTCAATTTGAAAATAAAGAGATAAAACAAAATAAAAATTATGTGTATATATTATTAAATAAACCAATAGGATATGTTACAACTGTAAAGGACCAATTTAATAGAGATTCAGTTTTAGATTTAGTAAAAACAAAAGAAAGATTAGTTCCAGTAGGTAGACTAGATATGTATACATCAGGAGCTTTAATTCTTACTAATGATGGAGATTTTATTTATAAAGTAACACATCCAAAACATGAAATTGATAAAACTTATACAGTTACATTAAAAGGAATTATACAAGATGAGGCTATTGAAAAATTGAGAAAAGGTGTAGAAATAGAAGATTATGTAACAAAGCCAGCAAAAGTAAAAATATTAAAAACAGATGAGGAAAAAAATCAGTCAAGATTAGAAATTACTATTCATGAAGGGAAGAATCGACAGGTAAGAAAAATGTGCGAAACAGTTGGATATAAAGTTTTAGCTTTGCATAGAAGCAAAATTGGTAATATAGATGTGAAAAATTTGCCTTTGGGAAAGTGGAGATATTTAACGGATGCAGAAATAAAAAATATATTATATAAAAAAGCTTTATAATTATATTTTTTCATAACTTTGTGTGTCACAATTTCTATAATAGAAAAAAACTAAAAAACTATTTACAATTAAAGCAAATATTTATATAATAAAACAAAACAAAAGAAAAAGGAGTAAATAGACAAATGAACACACTGCTATTCAAGCCTGAAGGATGGGAAAATGAAATCACTAGGCTGAACAAAAATAATGTAAAGCAATACTATAACGAAGGAAATATACTACAAGGTTTAGTTAGAGAATGTGATGAACAATATAATTTACATATCAAATTTGAAAATGGTTTAACTGGAATTATGCCAAGAGAAGAAATAGAAGCAATCAACATAGAAGAAAATGGTTTACCAAGAGTTAATTTATGCACAGGAAAAGTACATAAATTTGTTCAATTTAAAATTAAAGAAATGACAAACAATAGTGAAATTATATTATCGAGGAAAGAAGTACAAGAACAAGCTTTAGACTGGGTAAAAAATGATTTAAAAGAAGGACAAATTGTAACAGGAATTGTAAAAAACATTAGACCATATGGTGCATTTATAGAAATAGGTGGAGGAATAGTAGGGTTAGTTCATATAGAAGATTTATCAATAGCTAGGATAAAAACACCATACGAAAGATTAAAAATTGGACAAAAAATAGATATTGTGGTAAAATCTATAAATAGAGAGACAGGAAAAGTCATTTTATCATATAAGGAAACATTAGGTTCATGGGAAGATAATGCAAAAAAGTTTGAACAAGGAGCAAAAACCATAGGAATTGTAAGAGAAACAGAAAAAAATAAAAATGGAATTTTTATAGAGCTTACCCCTAATTTAGTAGGAATGGCAGAATACCAAGAAGGATTACAATATGGACAAAATGTTAATGTTATGATAAAAAAGATAGACAATCAAAAGAAAAAAGTAAAATTAATGATTATTTAAATGCTAATGCTGTAACAAAAAATTTTAGCAGTATAGTAAAGGAGGAATTAAAATGGTTGAAGATAACCAAATTAAAGCACAAGTATCTCCTTTTGCAATAAGAGAAGGAGAAATAAAAACATTTGATGGAAAAGATGGATATGTATCTATGAATCAAATTGTACATAAAATAAACATAGGACATATTAATGAGATTCATTTTGCTATATTAGATTTAGTAAATGAATTTGAATTTATTACATCAAGACAATTATATCAAATGCTAGAAATAAAAGGTGTTGATCCTAAGTCACAAGATAAATTAAACAATAAATTAGATCAATTAGTAAAATCTAAAATATTAACAAGGTATTATTTTAATTCTGATGAAGGAAAAGGAATTTATAGAATATATTGCTTAGAAAAAATGGGAAAATATTTACTAACTTCAAAAGAAATTGAATGTAAATGGCAGCCATCAGATAATACAAAACCAGTAGGAATGATTAAAAAAAGATTAGCTGGAAATCAAACATTAATTGCATATTTAAGAAAAGTAAAAGCATTTGATAGCTATGTAGTAAAACCAGCAATTACAGCAAAAATGTCTGGAAAAGTTTTTAAAGCTACAGGTGGAAGTGTAAAATTAACAAAAAATTCAAAATCAATCCAATTCTTATTTGAAGCAGTAAGAAGAGAACAAGATTGGCAAAAGAAATTAGTTGATAAAATGAGATTATACAAAGATTTCTATGAAAACTTTGTACCAGGAGACTCTGGATATTCAAGCCTACCACAATTAATTTTAATATGCGAAGACGAAAAACACATGGCAGAAACATTTAAAGAGATTGTTACGAACCAAGTAGAAATACCACAAATAAAATTGTATTTTACTACTGATTTAAGACAAAATAAAGAAACATTAGAAGATACTTTAGCAGAATTTAAATTAGTAGATGGAAAATATAAAATGGAAAATGTAGAACTAAAATTATTAGGAATGTAATTAAATGTTTATGGCCAAGGACAAGCTCCTTGGTCATTTTTTGAATTAAATATATAAAAAAGTAAAACAAAATATTGACAAGAGGTTACATAAAATGATAAAATTATATACACACATATATATAAAGGAGGCATGCATATGCAAATATCAAAAAATTTTGGTATTTCATCAGAGAATCGGATTGTGAGATTCACAAACCTAAAAATGAGTTATGGTAAAAATTTTACAATCGAATCTGATGAAAGAGTAACAAGCAAGGATGTTAATGACATTGTAAGCACTGCAATTAAAGTATTACAGGCAAAAGACATTGAAAAAAAAGGCAAAGAAATTGCTAACAGGATACTTAAGCTGAGGATTCCTTCCATCTATTCCGTTAGAGTAGATGGGGGAGAAAAAGGAATCGATTGGAAAATTACCTTAAGTGGTAATTCTAATGCATTCAAGGCAGAAATGTAAACCACGAAACAACTTTTAACGGCTACCTAGTGATAGGTAGCTGTTTTCTATAAAAAAATACTTGCAAAATCTAAAAACATATGATAAAATAGCAATGTTAAAAAATAAATACATATTTTTTAATATCTCTACTTACATAAAATGTAGGTTTTATATCCAAAGGGAGGTGAACAATAATGAACAAATACGAAAGTATTATCATTGTTAATCCAAATGTTGATGAAGCAGGTTTAAAAGCTTTAGAAGAAAAATTTACAGGATTAATCAATGAAAATGGAAAGCTAGAATCAGTTGAAAACATGGGAAAAAGAAAATTAGCATATGAAATCAAAAAATTTAGTGAAGGAACATATATGTTATTCAATTTTGAAGCAAAACCTGATTCAATAGCAGAACTTGAAAGAGTTTATAGAATAACAGACGATATTATCAAATTTATCGTAGTAAAAAAATAACATTAAATAAAGATAGGGGCCTTTATTTAAAGTAGTAAAGAAAGGTGATTTAAATGAACAAAGTAATATTAATGGGAAGATTAACAAGAGATCCAGAAGTAAGATACACACAAACAAACAATACATTAGTTGCATCATTCAGCCTAGCAGTAAATAGAAGATTTGTAAGACAAGGAGAAGAAAGACAAGCAGATTTTATAAATATTGTTGCTTGGAGTAAGTTAGGAGAATTTTGTAGCAAATACTTTAAGAAAGGTCAACAAGTAGGAATCATAGGAAGAATACAAACTAGAACTTGGGATGATGACCAAGGAACAAAGCACTATGTAACAGAAGTAGTAGCCGAAGAAGCATATTTTGCAGATAGTAAAAGAGAAGGAGAAGCAGGAGCAAGCTCTTTTGAAAATACATTTGGAAATACTGCTCCAGGTAGTATGGGTGAAGACTTTGAAGTATCTTCAAGTGATGATTTACCATTTTAACTATTAGAGAGGGGGAAATAAAGAATGGCAGACAAAAAACAAAATAGAAAAAACAATAATAAAAATTATGACGAAGATTTTAATCCAAGATTTAGAAAACAAAGAAAAAAAGTATGTTTATTATGTAGTGATAAAAACTTTGAATTAGATTATAAAAATCCTGAACAATTAAAAAAATTCGTTAATGATAAAGGAAAAATTTTACCAAGAAGAACAACAGGTGCATGTGCAAAACATCAAAGAGATATTACAATAGCTGTAAAAAGAGCAAGACATATTGCAATATTACCTTATACACAAAATTAATTTAATAAATAAAAAGAAAAAACCGCTGAAATATTGAAGTGAACCTCAAATAGTTCACTTCATATCAGTGGTTTTTAAATTTTATATTATAATTTAATGCAATTTTAATGCAACTATAATTATTTTAAATGTTTTTTCTATTTTTTTAAAATTATATAAATTTAAATATGAGTTATAATTTAATATGAATAAAATCAAAAATAAATTTTAGAATAAAATGTTTACAATTTTGGAACCCTATGATATAATTTTAAAGTGGGAAAAAGAGGTGAAAATATGAACCAAATATTAAGTTTAGAAAACACTAAAAAAACAAAAAAAAATAGCTCATGGAGCGAACTACAAGTAGAAATTCATAAAGTTATAAAATTTTTTGCAATAACAATAATCATATTTGGGGTATTTTTAATTGGAAGTGCATCATATTCTATGTATGAAAAATCACAAAAGGCATATGAACAAGCAAAGCCAACAATATATATAGAAGAACCATCACAAGAAGAAGTAATTGTAAGAGTACAACATACGAAAGATTTAGCAAAATTAACATATTACTGGAACAATGAAGAACCAATAGAGAGACAATGTCAAGGAAAAACATTTGAAGAAAGTATAAAAATTCCTACAGGAGTAAACACATTAAATGTTTATGCAACAGATGTTACTGGACAAGAAACCAAGTATCAAAAAACATATACTTTAGAAGGAGACATTTCAATTGATTTTGCAGTAGAAGGTAGTGATATAAAAGTAACAGTAGAAGGAAAAAATGAGCTTAGTTATTTAACATATAGATGGGATGAAGAAGAAGAAATAAGAGTAGACATTAATGATATGAGCATAGATCAAACAATTGAAATTCCAAAAGGACTACACAAACTAACAGTAATTGCAGTAGATGTAAATAATACAACAGAAACAAAAACACAAGAGATAAATGGAGTAACTAAACCAAAAATAGATGTAACAACAGATGGTTCAGATAATTTTATTATACATGCAACTGATGAGCAGGGACTTAAAAAAATAGAATTTATAATAAATGAAGATGAAAAATACATGTTAAATATAGAAGATAATAGAAAAGAGCTAGAATATCCATATCCATTACATGATGGAGAGAATAGGTTAGAAATAAGAGTTTATAACATAAATGATGTAAGTGAAACAGCAAAAGTATTAGTTAATAAATAAAAATATCCTCCTACAACTCTAATAGCAGTAGGAGGATGTTTAATTAAAAGGGGATGGAAATAAATATGAATTTTTATTTTAAAATACTAACTTATTTCATAATATATTCATTTTTAGGATGGGTAATGGAATCAATTGTAAGGACAATCTGTGAAAAAAAATTAATTAACACTGGTTTTCTTCATGGACCATTTTGTCCAATTTATGGTATAGGAGCAATAATATTATTTTTGTTTTTAAATCGTTTTGAAAATCAGCCAGTTTTGTTATTCTTTATAGGTGTTATTATTTTAACCTTTTGGGAATATATAGTTGGAGTAATGTTAGAAAAAATGTTTAAAACAAAATATTGGGATTATTCTGATCATAAATTTAACTTTCAAGGACGAATCTGTTTAACAAACTCTATATGTTGGGGAATATTAGGAATATTATTTGTAAAATATATTCATCCATTCATAGAAAGTTTAGTATTAGATATTAATCCAATTTTGTTGTATTGTACTGTTACAATATTATCAATTATAATAATAGTAGATATGATAGTAAGCATTATAAAAGTAAAGAGTATTCAATCAACATTACAACAAATTGAAAAATTGAATGCAGAAATAAAAGAAAAATTAAAGGAAATTAGAATACTAAAAAGAGATAAAAATACAACAATTCCAATTGAGAATATTCAAAATATAGTAGAAAATTTAAAAAATAAAAGAAATAGAACTATACGACATTTATACAGAAATGTATATAGATTAAAAAAAGCTTTCCCTGCTATTAATACAAAAGAAATAACAGAAGTGTTAAATAAAAAAATAGAAAAATATAAACAAAAAAGAAAAAAGATATAAAAACTACTTGAAATAAAATATTCCTTTTGTATATAATGAATTTAAAATAATATGTGGAGGAATAAAATGGAACAAGAAATTTATATAATAGATGATGATGATTCTTCAATATTTATATTTAGAGAATTATTTAAAAACGACAAAGATTATAAATTTATTAGTGTAAAAACTGAAGATATTGATATAGCATTAAAAAATATTCCATCATTAATTGTTATCAATGAAGATGCAATTGATAGAGATGTGGTTGATTTATGTAGAAAAATCAGAAAAGATGAAGATAATACAATTACACCAGTTATTGTAGTGTCTTCAAAATCTGATAAAGAACACAGAATTAAAATAATGCAAGAATCAGTAGAATATTTTATAAAAAAACCAGTAGATGAACAATATTTATATCATACTGTAAAAAATTTAAATAGATTATTAACAAGTAATAGAAGAATGAGCCCATTGACAGGATTACCAGGAAATGTACAAATTCATGCAGAATTAAAGAAAAGAATATCAAAAAGAGAGACTTTCTGTGTTTTATACTTAGATTTGGATAATTTTAAGGCATACAATGATGTATATGGATTTTTAAAGGGAGATGAAATTATAGAGTTTACAGCAGACACTATACTTACTTGTATTCATAATAGTGGCTTTCAAGAAAATTTTGTAGGTCACATTGGTGGAGACGATTTTGTAGCAATTATTCCAGGTAGTGAATGTGATAAAATATGTCAGCAAATACTAGCTTATTTTGATAAAGGAGTTAGCAAGTTTTTTACAGAAGAGGACTTAGAAAAGGGGTATATAGAAGTTGCTAATAGAAGAGGAATTATCGAACAATTTCCATTAACATCGTTATCTATTGGTGTAGTAGTAGCTGATTCTGGAAGATTTCATAATATACTTGAAATAGGCGAAGTTGGAGCACAAGTGAAACATGCAGCAAAATCTGTAATGGGAAGTAGTTATGCAATAGATAAAAGAAAAAATAAAGAATAAAAAGAAAGAACTCCTAATATAAATATAATAAATATTTATATTAGGAGTTTTTTGATATGATAGTAATTAATAAGAGAAGAATACAAATTATAGTATCATGCATATTAATAAGCTTATTTGCATTCTCAATTCAAATGACAAATGGTAATAAACCATCAGTCACAAAAGAAAAAAATGAAAATATTAGCACAATAGAAACAACATCAACACCAGTATCAGGAAAAACAGTTGTATTAGATGCAGGCCATGGTGTACCAGATGAAGGGGCTGAAAGTAGTAATGGAATAACTGAGGCAGAAACAAATTTAAAAATAACACTAAAGGTACAAAATTTATTAGAACAAAGTGGATGTACAGTTATTTTAACAAGGTCAGATGAAAACGCAATTTATGATTTAGACAGTACAACTTTAAGGCAGAAGAAAATATCAGATATACGAAATAGAGTAAAAATAGGAAATGAAAGTTCTGCAGATATTTTTGTTTCTATACATTTAAATAAAATTCCACAGCAACAATATTATGGATGGCAGTGTTTTTACAAAGACGGAAATGAGCAAAGCAACAAGTTGGCGAAGAAACTTCAAGAAAATTTGAATAAATCAATTCAAAAAGAAAATAATAGAGTTGCTATGAAAATTGATAATATTTATATTATTAAACATGTTGAAATTCCAATTAGCATAGTAGAATGTGGCTTTTTATCAAATCCAGAAGAAGAAAAACAATTACTAGATGATGCATATCAAAATAGGTTAGCATGGGGAATTTATAGTGGAATTATAGAATATTTTAATGAATAATTAAAGGTAACCAATGGGTGCGTCCAAAGACCAAGGACACACTACCTGGTTACCTTTTTACTTTAAATATGAAATTAATAGCAATATTAAGCAAAGACGCATTTAAATAGTTATTTTGTTAACTTTTGATAAGAATTATTAAAAAAAAAGTATTACTTATTGAAAAAAATATGTATATGTGATATAACATAAAATGTAATATATAATAGTATAATAATTGTATTATTATGTGGTTTATAAGTTATCCTATTTGAAAACTTAAATATGTTTTTTACAGGAGAAAAAGATGAATAAAAAGGTAAAAATAACGATTATATTAGAAGTAATGATTGCAATTTTAATGTTAATTCCAATAACATCAAATGCAGCATTACAAGCTAATGGAAAATCCACAAAAACAGATACATTACCAAATTGGTTATTAAATATAAGAAAAATGGAAGCAGGAGGCGGAACACTGGGCTTAACAGATACAATAAATGAAACTGATTTAACATCTTCAGCAGATATTTCTAATAATTTAGATATTCATATGGAATTAAATACAGAATATGGTGCAATGGCAATTTTATCTGCAAGTGCATATGGAAAACAAGATAAAATAGCTGATGGACAAACTACAACAGGGAATAAATCAGGAGTTTATATGAATTTGAATGGAGAATGGGTATCAGCTGGAGTAATAACATATTGTTCTCAGTATGTTAATGCCAATGCGAAATATAAAAATCAATATAATCTTACTTATACAGCAAAAGTTGGAGATGCTATTACAGAAACAAGCGGATGGCATCAATCTACTGCGTCTGCGTGGCTTGTATGTAATGAAGCAAGTGGATTATTAAGAGCTTATTCTGGTAGTATATTTTCTTATTGGGGACAGGGACATCATCTAGCAGTTAGCCGGAGTTGGGAGCCAATCGAACTATTCTAGGGGTTATAGTAGTCGAGCTGTTGTGGTTGTTGGTGAAGATTTATAAAATAAAGGAGATTTTATATAGTAATGTGGAAAAAAATGCAGTTTATGAACCATTCAAAAAAGATTTTTTATATTAGCATTACAATAATATTAATATTCTTAATTGCAATTAGTATTATATTTGGAGTAGGAAACATACGAGAGTACATTCTAAATAAGCAAAAAGAAGAGATCAAAGAGATTTCATATCAAATTACTAATATAGATGGAAATAAAGCATCTATAGTTATAACATTTAATAGTGAAAATGGAATAAATAATATTTCTTACCAAGGACAAGAAGATCAAATAGTTTTAAATTGCAATGGGAAAAATAAGGTTGCTATAGATTATGAAGTTGAAGATGAAAAATCTTATAATTTTTCGGTAGAATATGCAGACTCAAATAGAAAAGAATTGAATATTGATTTTAAAATTCCAAGGATAGAAGGAACATATTCTTTAAATCACGGAGTATATGTTAATGAACCAGATTTAACAGGATTTATTCCTGAAAAAACTAGATATTTATGTTTGGATGAAAATGGCAACTTAAATCAAAATAATTGGATAGTTAATGAGAAACCAGAAGAATGGTATGATTATAAAAATCAAAAATGGGCCAATATATATGTAGAAGATGAAGGAGCCGGATCATACTATGTTTGGATACCAAGGTATTGTTATAAATTAGCAGATGATGAAAGAACAGATGTAAAATTTATAAATGTATATAACGAATATATTGATCCAGTTACAAACCAGACAAAAAATTGGGAAGAATTAAAAGAAGAAGGATATAAAATACCAGAGGCTTTTTGTTGGAGTTCTCAATTTGATGAACATGCATATAATAAAAATATGGATATTATTATACCAGGATATTGGATGTCAAAATATCAATTAAACGAATTAACTAGTTATGAAATTGATTATTCTGCAATAGTTAATAAAACCTCAATAGAAGTAACTAATTTAAAAATAAATATAAATGAAGAAGAGATTGCAAAATATGTGTATGCACTAGATGGAGTTGTTTATGATACACAAGAAGGAGAATCTAGTGGATATACATTCGAGGATGTAGAGCCAGGTAATAAAGTGGTTAATGTAACTGCTTTAAATTCAAATGATGAAATAATTGCAAGTATGACAAAAAGAATGGAAATCGCAACACCGAATGAACCTGATACAGATGGATTTGATAAAGATACTACCTTCTATGTATATTGGGATGAAGATGGTAATGAACACAATGAAACACCACTAAGCAAAGATGCACCTGCTGAATGGTATAATTATTCAACTGCGACATGGGCAAATATTGTAACAAGAAATGATGGACTAGAAACATATTATGTATGGATACCAAGATATGCATATAAACTAAATCAAATAAGTCAGAGAACATATGTGAAATTTTTAGAGGGAACAACTACTCAAACTGATGAAGACTATAAAATACCAGAAGCATTTACATTTGATGGAAAAGAATTAACAGGATATTGGATTACTAAATATCAACTGGCACAAGAAGAAAAAGATCAATTAATAAATGCAGAAATGTCAGCAGGAAGTAATTTAATTAGAATAAAAGATATTACAGGAACATTAATTGAACAAGAACTTGCTAAAGAAACAAATATAAAATATGAATATTACTTAAACGGAAATAATATACACAATGGAACAAATAACAAAGAGAATTACACTATTGATCAATTAGAGCCAAATACTACCTATACAGTAAATATAATAGCAAGAAATAAAGATACAGACGAATATATAGGAGCAGTAACAAAGAAAATAACTACAGTTGACGCTAATGCTCCAGATATATCAAGTTTTGATGAAAATTCAACTTACTATGTTTATTATGAAGGTGAAGAAGAAAAACAAGTATCAATAAAAGATGAAGAACCAGAAAACTGGTATGATTATAGTAATCAAAAATGGGCAAACATAGTAACAAAGAATAATAATACAGAAACATATTTTGTATGGATACCAAGATATGAATACAAAATATTAAATGATAGAACAAATTTAAGTACAGCAAATAGAAGAATAGATGTAACATTTATTTCAACAGATATAACAAACAGTAATTGCTCAAATGGTTACAAAGTACCAGAAGCATTCACGTTTGATGGAAAAGAACTACCAGGATACTGGATTACAAAATATCAATTAAATAATAATTGATAGCTAAAACTGACCAAGAGGCTGTGCCATTGGTCAGTTTTCGAATATTTTGCTTTTTTCTCAAAAAAGTGGTATAATAAAGGTAGTTTAAAGTATAAAAAATAGCCAGAATATATGGCTAATAACTCAAGGAGGTAGCATGATGAAAAGAAGAAAAATCAATATGAGAAAGTTACGGGATGAGCTGTTGTGCTTAGCAGGTGTAGTTTTAGGAATAGTAGTATTTATTTTAAATGCTACAAAAACCATTCCTGGAACGAATGGAATAATTGAAGCTTTTGTTAGTTTTATAATCGGATATGGATTTTTGATTGGTCCAGCAATTGTATTAATGTCAATTTCCGTTTTTTGGGAAATCAGAAACACAAACTATTCCCGTAAAAACCGGAAAGGAGCTCGCTAATAGCGGGCTTTTTTCTATTAGAAATGATTTTTTCCGATATTCTTAAAATTATACTCCATTCTTAAAGTCACTTCAAAAAATAAAAGTATAAAATTTCCACTTTTTGCAAACAATATGTGTAAAACATTTTTGCAAGGAGTGGAATTTTTTTGAAAGAATATAAAACTTTAAAAATAAATGGAACTTTGATTGATAAAAGCCAATTGGAGAGTCATTTACAAAAGGTAGCTTCAAGTCATAATTTAAGTCAACAATCAAATAAAAACACATATCCAGTACCTCATATGTTAGAGAGTTTTAAAGTGATACAAGAAACATATAATTTGTTAAATGAACATCTAAAATTAGGAATAGGGATTCATCCAGCTGGAGAATGGTTATTAGATAATTTATATATGATAGAGCAAACTGTAAAACAAATACAAAAAGAATTGCTATTAAAGAAATACACAAATTTTGTAGGAATTGCAAACGGACAGTATAAAGGATTTGCGCGTATTTATGTATTGGCATCAGAAATTGTAGCATATACAGATAATAAAATAGAAAAGCAAGATTTAGAAAATTATTTATCTAGTTATCAAACAAAGAAAACATTGAGTATGGAAGAAATATGGAACATAGGCATATTTCTTCAGATTGCTATTATAGAAAATATAAGAGAAATATGCGAAAAAATTTATAGTTCACAAATGCAAAAATATAAAGCAGAAAGTATTGTAGAAAGATTAGTAGAAAACAAGCAAAAGTCAGATACAATTTTCAAAAAAAGTAATAAGCAAAGTTTTCAAAAAAATGTAACAAATGATATGAGATATCCGTTTATTGAGTATATGTCATATATTTTAAAACGCTATGGAAAAAAGGGATATAGCTATTTTACAGCATTAGAAGAAGCTACACAAATGACTGGTGCAACAGTTTCTGAAGTAATAAAAAAAGAACATTTTGATATTGCAGTTAGAAAAGTTTCTATTGGAAATAGTATTACAAGTATAAGAAAAATTCAGAGAATAAACTTTTTAGAAATTTTTGAAAAAATAAATGGTGTAGAGGAAATATTAAAACAAGATCCAGCAAATGTATATGATAAAATGACAAATCAAACAAAAGAATTATATAGAAATAAAATAAAAGAAATTTCTAAAAAAACAAAAATATCTGAAATTTATATTGCAAGAAAAATGTTGGAAATTTCAAAACAAAAAGAACAAGGAAGCAAACAATCACATATTGGATATTATTTAATTGATAATGGAATAGAAGAACTTTATCAACAATTAAATATAAAAAGAAAAAAACAGTCTAGTTATCAGGCTAAAACAAAACAATTTATTGCAGGAATCACAATACTTAGTATTATTTTTTCAATTATAATTACATCATTGCTTTTTATAAACATTAATAATAAATGGCTATATCTATTAAGTTTTCTACTATTTTTGATACCCGCATCTGAGATAGCTATTCAAATTATTCAATATATATTAAGTAAAATTGTTAAGCCAAAAGTTATTCCGAAAATAGATTTTTCAAATGGACTTACAAAAGAAAACAGTACAATGGTAATTATTCCGACAATTGTTAATTCTAAAGAAAAAGTACAAGAATTAATGAAAAAATTGGAGGTTTATTATTTAGCAAATAAATCTAAAAATTTATACTTTACTTTGCTAGGAGATTGTACACAAAGTAGTATGAAGGAAGAAAAATTTGATGAAGAAATTATAAAAGAAGGAATAAAATTAACACAAGAACTAAACCAAAAATACCAAAACTCAGAAGATGAACTTTCAATTTTTCATTTTGTTTATAGAGAAAGGGTTTGGAATGAAAAAGAAAATTCTTATTTAGGCTGGGAACGAAAGAGAGGAATGATTACTCAATTTAATGAATTTATTTTGGAAAATATAAAAAGTCCATTTAAAGAAAACACAATAGAAAGAGAGCAAGAAAAGCTAAAAAAAGCAAATATAAAATATATTATTACATTAGATGCAGATACAGATTTGATTTTAAATTCTGCATTTGAATTAGTTGGAGCAATGGCACATATTTTAAATGAGCCTATTATAGATGAAAATAAAAATATTGTAGTAGATGGATATGGAATGTTACAACCTAGAGTAGGAATCAATTTAAGTATCAGCTATAAAAATCTTTTTACCAAAATATTTGCAGGAGCAGGAGGGGTAGATTCTTATACAAATGCAATTTCAGATATTTATCAAGATAACTTCGGAGAAGGGATCTTTACTGGAAAAGGAATTTATAATCTGAAAGCATTTTCAAAAGTTTTGAGAAAAGAAATTCCAGAAAATACTGTATTAAGCCATGATTTATTAGAAGGATGCTATCTAAGATGCGGACTTGCTTCTGATATTTTAGTAATGGATGGATACCCAACAAAATATAACAGTTTTATGAATAGACTAACAAGATGGATTAGAGGAGACTGGCAAATTATAAAATGGTTATCTTCCAAAAGTCCTTTAAATTTACTTTCTAAATATAAAATATGGGATAATCTAAGAAGAAGTTTACTAGAAATAAGTTTAATTATCGCAATAATCTATGTAAATGTTGTAGGAATTTTATATCAAAAAAATATTTATCCAATTATAACTATATTATTGCTTATTAATGTTTTTCCATATCTTTTAGAAATTATAAATAAACTTGTTTTTAAAAAAGAAGGGGAGCAAAAACAAAAAACTTTTACACCAAAAATTTCTGGTTATAAAGGAGCTTTTTTAAGAGGTATAATTACATTAGGATGCTTGCCATATAAAGCATATAGTTCTTTAAAAGCAATTTTGAAAACAATTTATAGAATGATATTTACTCATAAAAACTTATTGGAATGGACAACTTCCGAAGAAGCGGAAAAGCAAGCAAAATCTGATTTAATGTCTTATTTTAATCAAATGGCATTTAATATATTATTTGGAATTATTACAATTGCAATAGGATTTTTAAAGCAAAACATTTTTGCTGATATATTAGGAATTTTATGGTTCTTTACGCCAGCTATAATGTGGTATTTAAGCCAAGAAAAAGATCAGAAATTCCCAATAGATTCTTTAAATAAGGAAGAAAAACAATATGTATTAGATATTGGAAGAAGAACCTGGAAGTATTTTGAAACTTATCTAAATGAAGAAAATAATTATTTAATACCAGATAATTATCAAGAAGATAGAAAAGATAAAATTGTTCCAAGAACATCTTCTACAAATATAGGATTATCATTATTAGCAGTAATATCTGCTTATGATTTGTTATATATTGACTTAAAACATTGTGTAGATTTGCTAGATAAAATGATTATTTCTATTGATAGCCTTCAAAAATGGAATGGTCATTTATATAATTGGTATCAAATAAAGACAAAAGAACCATTAATTCCAAGGTATATATCAACTGTAGATAGTGGGAATTTTATAGGATATTTATACGTAACAAAAATATTTTTAGAAAATTTGATTAATTACGAAAACAAGGAAAAGATAGAGCTAAATAAGGAAAAATTAAAACATTTAGTTAATATAATTCAAAACATGATAGATGCATGTGATTTTTCTGTTTTGTATAGTAAAGAACAACAAATCTTTTCAATAGGATTTAATGTAGAAGAAAATAAACTAACAGATTCTTATTATGATTTATTAGCATCTGAAGCAAGACAAGCAAGCTTAGTTGCTATTGCAAAAAAAGATATTCCAGCAAAACACTGGAGTTATTTAAGCAGAACATTAACAACATTGGGAAAATATAAGGGACTTATTTCATGGTCAGGAACTGCATTTGAATATTTAATGCCAAATATTAATATTCCAAGATATGAAGGAAGCCTGCTTGATGAATCTTCAAAATTTATGATTATGAGTCAAATGGAATATGCAAAAAAATTAAATATCCCTTGGGGAATTTCAGAATCAGCATTTAATTTAAAAGATTTTCGCTCTAATTATCAGTACAAAGCATTTGGAATTCCATGGCTTGGACTAAAAAGAGGATTGGCAGATGAGCAAGTTGTATCAAGTTATGGAGGAATACTTGCAATTACAGATGTACCAAAAGAAGAAATAAAAAACTTGAAAAGATTAGAACAAGAAGGTATGTATAATAAGTATGGATTTTATGAATCAATTGACTATACACCACAAAGAGTAGAAAAAGGAAAAAAATCAAGTGTTGTGAAAACTTATATGGCACATCATCAAGGTTTGATTTTACTTTCAATTAACAACCTGATTAATCACAATATATTGCAAAAGAGATTTATACAAAATCCAGAAATAGAAGCAGTTAGCATATTATTGCAAGAGACTATTCCAGAAACATTTATTATAACAAAGGAGAAAAAAGAAAAAGTAGAAAAACTAAAATATAAAGATTACGAAGATTATACACAACAAACTTATACTAAAATTGATGAAAAATTAATTTTAGGTAATGTAATTGGAAATGAAAATTATACAATTGCAATGAATCAAAAAGGACAAGGAATTAGTAAATATAAAAATATTTATATTAATCGATATAAATGCACAGATGATTATTCACAAGGTATATTTTTTGATATAAAAAATATAAAAAGCAAAAATATATGGAGCTCAAATTACTCACATAATGAAAATAAAGATAATTACCAAATTAGTTTTATGCCAGATAAAGATGAACAAGAAATGACAAATGCAAATATCAAAACAAAAATAGAAACAACAGTTGCATCAAACGAACCAGTAGAATTAAGGAGAATGACATTAAAAAATAATGGAAATGAAGAAGAAATTTTAGAAATTACAACTTATTTTGAGCCAGTATTATCAAGTAAAGAACAGGATTATGCACATCCAGCATTTAATAACTTATTTTTAATAATTAAATACGATGAAGAAAAAAATAGTATTATTGTAAAAAGAAAAGAAAGAGAAAGTAATGCAAAAGAGATGTATTTAGCCACTACTTTATCCACAAATGGTGAAAAAGTTGGGGATTTTGAATATGAAATTAACGAAGAAAAGTTTATAGGAAGAGGAAATTATGGAATACCTCAAATGGTACAAAACTCTATTCCACTTTCTAAAAAAATAGGATTAGTAACAGAGCCAATTATAGCTATGAAAAGGACTGTTAAAATAAAACCTCAAGAAGAAATCATTGTAGACTTTATTCTTTCTGTAGAAGAAAGTAAAGAACTAGCGCAAGAAAATCTTGATAAATATAAGTCTTTTGAAAATGTAAAAAAGGAATTTGAATTGTCGAAAGCACGAGTAGAAGCAGAAAGTAGATATTTAAGAATTAAAGGAAAAGATATAGAAATCTATCAAAGAATGTTGTCTTACCTAATTTTTGATAATCCAAATAGGACATATTTTATGAAACAACATTTAGGAAAGACTTATAAGCAAGAAGAATTATGGAAATATGGAATATCAGGAGATTTGCCAATTGTTCTAGTAAAAATTAAAGATGCTAATGATAAATATGTTATCTCTGAAGTATTAAAAGCACAAGAATTTTTTATGAGTAAAAATATTCAAACTGAAATTGTAATTTTAGATGAAGAAAACCATAGTTACGAAAATTATGTGAAAGAGGAAATAGAAGGAACAATTCTAAATACACAAAAAAGTTACTTGAAAAATACTAAAGGTGGAATTTTTGTTTTATCAAAAGAAGAAGTAAGCAAAGACGATATTAATTTATTAGAATTTATTGCATCAATTTGTATTGACACAAGTAAAGGTGGAATTAAAAATAACTTAAAAGATTTAGAAGAGGAATATTTAGAAAAATATAAAGAAATTGGAGAAGAACAATCTGTACAAATTATTTCCAATGAAGACGAAAATGATATTGATATTTTACAAAATACTGAAAACTTGAAATATTATAACGAATACGGCGGATTTTCAGAAGACGGAAAAGAGTATCTAATTAAAATAAATAAAGAAAATAGATTACCAACTGCATGGAGCAATATTATGGCAAATGAAAGATTTGGAACAATTGTAACAGAAAATATGGGAGGATATAGTTGGTATAAAAATAGTAGATTAAACAGAGTAACAAGTTGGGAGAACAATCCAAGTTATGATATTCCAACTGAAATTATTTATTTAAAAGATACTAAAACCCAAGAAGCTTGGTCTCTAGGTTTGAACCCAATGCCAGATGATAAGAATTATAATGTAATTTATGGTTTAGGATATACTAAATTTTTGCATCAAAGCAATGAAATAGAGCAAGAATTAGAAGTATTTGTTCCAAAAGAAGATAGTTGTAAGATTAGTATTTTAAAATTAAAAAATATGACACCAAATCGTAAAAAGATAAAATTATATTATTATATTAAACCAGTTATTGGAGAAGATGAAATAAAAACAAATGGATATATAGAAACAAATTATGATAAAAATAATAATATGATTTTTGCTAAAAATTCATATAGGAATGAATTTGAAAAAACTAAAATTTATGTGTCTTGTAGTGAAGAAATTAAATCTTATACAGGAAATAAAAATTTCTTTTTTGGAAGAGGAGGAATTAATAATCCAGATGCACTAAAAAAAGTAGCTTTAAATAATGAGAATTCTTTAGGTAAAAAAACATGTGTTGCTTATGAGGTAGAAATAGAATTAGAAAGTTTTGCAAGTAAAGAAATTTCAATTATTTTAGGAGCAGATGAAGAAACAATTGAATGTAAAAATGTTGCTTACAAATATCGTAAAATACAAAAATGTAAAGAAGAATTAGCAAATGTTAAAAGTTTTTGGAAAGAGCTATTAGGCAGAGTACAAGTATATACTCCTTTAGAATCTGTTAATATTCTTTTAAATGGATGGGTTCCATATCAGATTATATGTAGTAGAATTCTAGGAAGAAGCGGATTATATCAATCAGGAGGAGCATTTGGATTTAGAGACCAATTGCAAGATACTCTAGGACTAAAATTTCTTGACCCTGAAATGTTAAAAAAACAAATCATAATTCATAGTAAACATCAATTTATAGAAGGAGATGTAGAGCATTGGTGGCACCCTGATACAGGCAAAGGAATTAGAACAAGAATGTCAGATGATTTATTGTGGCTTGTTTATTTAACGACAGAATATATTGAATTCACAGGAGATAAAAGTATTTTAGATATAGAAACAGAATATTTACAAGGAGATATACTAAAAGATGATGAATTAGAAAAATATGATAAACGTGATTTTATGGATTATAAAGAAAGCATCTATAAGCATTGTATTAAAGCAATAGAAAAGACACTAAACTTTGGAGAAAATGGTTTGCCAAAAATAGGAACAGGAGATTGGAACGATGGATTTAGTAATGTAGGAAGCAAAGGAAAAGGAGAAAGCGTTTGGCTTGGATTTTTCTTATATGATGTTTTAAATAAATTCATACCTATCTGCAAAGAAAAAGGAGATGAACAATTAGAACAAAAATATGAAGAAATAAAAGTAAAACTAAAGAAAAATTTAAACACAAATGGATGGGACGGAAGATGGTATAAAAGAGCATTTATGGATGATGGAAGCGTTTTAGGAAGTATGGAAAATCAAGAATGTAGAATTGATAGTATAGCACAAAGTTGGAGCATTATATCTAATGCAGGAGATAATGATAAAAAATATATTTCAATAGAAAGCCTAGAAAATCATTTAGTAGATAGGGAAAATGGAATTATTAAGCTATTAGATCCGCCATTTGACAAAGGAAAGCTAGAACCAGGATATATCAAGGCTTATATGCCAGGAGTTAGAGAAAATGGTGGTCAATACACACATGCTGCTATTTGGGTTATTTATGCTGAAGCATTACTAGGATTTGGAGATAAAGCATTAGAATTATATAGAATGATAAACCCAATAGAACACAGTAGGACAAAAGAAGCGAGCAAAAAATACAAAGTAGAACCATATGTAATTCCAGCAGATATTTATGGAATAGGAAATTTAGCAGGAAGAGGAGGATGGACATGGTATACAGGATCTGCTAGCTGGTACTATAAAATAGGAATAGAATATATATTAGGATTAAAAATTGAAAATGAATATATTAAAATAGAACCATGTATACCAAAAGACTGGAAAGAATACCAAATACAATACAGATGGAAACAAAGCATATACAATATAAATATAAAAAATCCAGAAGGAAAGAACACAGGAATAACATCAGTAAAACTAAATGGAAAAGAAACAGAAAATAAAATAAAACTACAAGAAAATGGAATATACAATATTGAAGTTGTAATTTGAGACAATGGGGACAGTCTTCATTTGTCTCATTTTTTTGTCAAAAGATGTCGAAAATGGTTTAGGCTTCTTTATATAATTTTTTATCTATAATAATTAAATAAAAAACTTATAAAAAATAATATTAAATAGCTTCAGCCTTTTTCGATACTTGGTGGCAAAGGGAATGACTAAATGTGATTTTTTTTTGCTAATGTAATAAAAATGTAACATAAAAATAATTTACAAATGTGATTTAAAATGATAAAATTAAATGTGTAGATAAAGCATAACATAATATAGGAGTTTTTTATGAAATTTAAGAATAACAAAAGATGGATATTTGTAAGCTTATTAGTGCTTTTAATAATAACTTTAATTATTATAATAACCTATAAAAAAATAGGTTTTATTTATAATACAAATATAAAAGATTTAAAAAATTCACAAGAACAAGAGTCTATAAGTATGGATGTAGAAATAAAAAATGTGCAAGATAATATAAATAAATGTCTTATAACATTTACATGTAATGATGAAAATGAAAAAATAAAAAGTATACAATACCCAGGGGAAGAAAATAATGTAATAAATATTAATAATGAAGAAGGTAGGCAAAAAGTAGCAATAGATTATGAAATAGAAAATGGAAAAGAAGATAATACATTTAGAGTTACAACAACAAGTGGAGAAGTAGTAGAAAAAAGAACAATATACACAATTCACTATGATGTAAATGGAGAAGATGCAAGTATAAGCAATGGTAGCAAAACTGAACTTAAAGGTAGAAATACAGAATTAAATGAAATACCTACAAGAGAAGGATACATATTTTTTGGTTGGTCAAAAAACATAGATTCAAAAATACCAGAATATAGAAATGAAAAATATATATATCAAAAAGGTGATGAAGATATAACATTATATGCGATATGGATAGAAAAAATAGCAGCTAATAGTATAATTGAAGGGATAGAACAAATATCTGAAACTGCATATAAATCTATTAATGTAAATAATGAAACTTATAGTACAAATGCAATAGTATATGATGGAGATTTAGTTTTAGATGGAAGTACACAGGTATCAGGGGCAATGTTAAGTAATAATATATATGAATTTGGAGATAAAACTGAAGATGTAGCAAATGCAAGTAAAGATGCAAAAAATATGGTAATATTTAAAGTAAAAGGAAATTTAACTATAAAACAAGGAATAACGTTAACGGCATGTAAAAATGACATGGGATACGGAGGACCAAAAGGACTATTCATATATTGCACAGGAACATTAATAAATGATGGAACTATAAGTATGACAGCAAGAGGAGCACGTGCTGAAGGGCAAAATGTATATTTATTTAAAAATACTAATGGAAGTTATGAATATGTGCCTGATGTTGGATGTCTTGGTGGAGATATGGGAATAATATCTAATCAAGGTATAACACTCGAAGGAGATGGTGACCATCGAGATGGTTCGAATGGACAAAATGCAGGAGAAGGTTCGAGAAAAACCGGTGGAGGAGGAAGTGGAAAGGTTTTTTCATATACTGGTTATAATAGGCATATTTATTGTGGAAACCGGGGGTAATCGGAGCATCATATTCAGGAGGAACTGGTGGGGGTTCTGGTTTGATAACTCAGTATCTAGGATTGTCAAGTAATACTTCTGTTAATTATGGTTTTAATGGGTTAAATAATGGTTATAGAGGTGGTAATTCATGGTCTCCAGAACCAAATACATTTTGGGTTTATGGAGGAGTAGGAAATCCTGGTGGAACTTCATATGGAAATGCAAATGCAAAAGGAAACAATGGTACAGGGGGTCTTTTAATGGTTTTTGCAAATTCAATAAATAACAATGGAAAAATAACAGCTAATGGAGTAGGAAATGGTAGAACCAATGCAGGAGGATCATCAGGAGGAGGATCGATAAATATTTTCTATAAAAATACATTTACAAATGCTAATGAAAATAATATTACTGCAGCAGGAGGAATTTCTGTAAATAATTCAAAATATGGAAAAGCAGGAAATGGAGGAAATGGTTCAGTTACAATAGGAAGTATTGAAACAGGGTCATTTGTGAGCAAATAAAATATTTATTGAAAATGGATTTTATTTGTATTATTAATATTTAATTTGAAATAACTATAAAAAGAATCAAATACGTAAAAAGTTTTGATTCTTTTATTATTGAACTCGATTTTTGTAATAAAAATGTAACATAAAAATGATTTACAAAAGAAAATAGCAATGTTATAATTTAAATGTAGAAACAAATAAACATAAGACAAACTCATAAAAGGAAAAAAGGTAGAAAGAGGAAAACTAATGAAAAAACAAATATCAATAAATAATGATAATAATAAAGGAATAACCCTAATAGCATTAGTAATAACAATAATAATATTGCTTATTTTGGCAGGAGTAGCAATAAGAACAATAATAGGAGAAAATGGATTATTGCGGAAGAGCACAAAATGCAGCAGAAAAGAATAGTGAAGCAAGTGCAAGAGAAAAATTAGAACTTGTATTAATGCAGTTAGCAGTAGATAA
>CANPZT010000007.1 GCA_947589135.1 uncultured Clostridia bacterium
TTCTAGATAATTTTTTGTTTGATTTTGAAGTTCAGCTGTTGTTTCTTCTGATTTTATTCTTGCTGTCTTTATATATGGGTTTCCTACTTCATCTACTTCATATGTTACTTCTAGCTCTACTTCTTCTTCATTTAATTTATATCCTTCTGGTGCTTCTACTTCTTTGATTTTATATATATATGTTCCTGCTTCTTTTTTCTTTTCTAGCATTGCTAGTGTTGCTCCTTCATCACCTGTTGTTACCCTATATATTTCTCCTGTCTCTTCATCTTTTATTTCATAAGTTGCTTTTTCTATTGTTAATAATTCATCTTCTGAATCTTCTTTAATTATTGCTAGTCCAAAATTATTTTCTGATATTTCATTTTTTATTGTAACTCGAACTATTCTTCTAGTTTCATCAACAGCTATATTTAGATCAGTAGCTGATTCTTCTTTTACTAGTCTCAATTTTTCTTTTCCATTTATTTTTATCTTCTCTAATACAATTGTTCTTTCTTTATTATCTAAAACATATCCATTTGCTGCTTCTATTTCTTGTAATACTATTTTTATTCTATTTCCAGGTATTCCTTCTAGTTTAATTTTACCTCTTTTATCTGTTGATCTTATTACTCTCATTGTTCTTCCATCTTCTGCTTCTACATATATACTAAATGTAACATTTTCTATGTTTAGTTTTGGATTATTAATTCCTTCTTTTATTATTTCTAAGCTTGAATAGGTTTCTCCGCCTCCTGATCCTTCTGTTCCTCCTGTTCCTCCTGTTCCTGATTGTTCATCTAATATGTCTAATGATATATAACCTTTATAATGTCTCATTCCTATACTATTGCCATTATAATTAATTTCTACTCTACTAATTTCTCCTGCCTTATTAAATGTTACATCTAGGTAACAATCGTTTATTTTATTATATCCTATTGGTGCTTCTGTTTCTTTTAATGTATATCTTATTGTTTGGTTTCTTGGAGAATCTCCCATATAAATATAGCCTCTTCCCCATGAATCTGTTGTTGTTTCTCCTAACTTATTATCTCCTTGATATAACTCAAATTTTGCTCCTGGTAAATTTATTTTGTGATTTTCTTCATCATAACCACTTTTTTCTATTCCTATTCCAAATGTTCTTTCATTATATACTCTTATAATTACTTGTTGTGCTTGATTATTTATAATTACTTCTAAGTCTTGTGGATCTTTTCCTCCTAAGCTAATTCTTTTTGCATATACATTTCCTGAACTTGTTACACTTTGTACTACACTTCTATCAATTTGTACATGTTTTACAATAGGATCTCTCTTATAGGTATCTCCTGCACTTATTTGTTCAATTTGTATATCGATTTTTCCTTTTCCATTTAAACCTCCCACTGCTGCTATACCATCATATGTTGTTACATTTGTACTAACATTTGCTCCTTCTTCTTGTCTAATTTCAAAATTAAATACTGAACCTCCTACTTTAGTATATTTATCATATTTATTTATATTATCTACTATCACACTATATGTTGGTTCTGGTTGTCTAGTATTTATTATCGTTATTTCCATATATTTTCCATCAATTTTGTCAATTGTACATCTTCCTTTCGCAAATTTATTTGAATTTTCTACTGTTGATGCTGATATTATATTTCCCTCTTCATCTGTTGTTATATACATTCCAATTGTTCCATTAGAATAATACCCCTGTGGTGTATTTACTTCATTTATTGAATATAATTCTGTTCCATTTGTTACATATGTACTTACTGCACCATAACCTACTCCATTTGATTCTGTTCTTATATATGCATTTGTTCTTAAATCTGCCACTGATGTATCCATATATTTACGTACTCTGAAACCTACATTATTTAATCCTATAGAATGATCTTCTTCATCTACTTTATTAATTGTCATAAGTATTTCTGCTGGTTCATTTTTTATTATTACTTTTATTGTTCTTTCATTATTATCAATTGTAACATCTAAATCATTATTTGATTTACTTATTAACTGAATATTTCTTGCAGCAGCATCCCTGTCAATATCTATTGTATAAGTTTCATCATTTATAATATGATGTAATGGCGCTCCTATTTGTTTTATTACAATTTGTTGACTACCATCAATTTTTATATCACTAAATTTGACAGTATTCATTTCGGTTTGGTATTTTCCCAAATATCTATTTTGGTTATATTTCATATTTCCAGATTGCATTATTTTTGTATTAAATGTTGAACCTTGTAATCTTAGTCTATCATTATATGCATTTTGGTTTACTATTTTTAAAGTATAACCTTCTACATTATTATATCTTGATAAGTTGCCTCCCGTGTTGTCATTATCTTTTTGATCTTCTAATGTAATTACTAAAATACTATTATTCTTTAAAAACACCTTTCTTTTATCTATTGGCCATACATTTTTATTGTCATCACTGATATGAGATTCTTGATCAACTATTTCTAATATACCTTTATTATTCTTTATTACTATTTTTGTTTCTCTTGTATCTAAAACATATCCTACTGGTGCTTCTATTTCTTTAAATGTTATTATTACTTTTTCGTTTTCCTTAAAATATATATTATTAAATACATTTTGTATATTTCCTACTTCTACTGTTTGTTTTATTGTTGTTCCATTTTGATATTCTACTTGTACTTCATATTTTGCCCCTTCTAGTACTTCATTTGTTGAAGCTCCTATTTTTCTTGCCTGTATTATTCCTCCTGAAACATCTCCACCTAGGCCATTTCCACTTCCTGTAGCATCATTTTGTATCGTCATATGAACATCTAATTGGAATTTTGTATCTGTTTGGTATTCATCACATTTTTTATATTGAATATATTTATATCCTCTAGCTACTACTATTTGAGATGTTTTCATTTCTCCTTCAATTTCTTCATATGATATTATTAATTTAATAGGTGCTGATGGTATATCATATCCCGTTACTGTATTCTTTTCTGTTATTGAGAATTCATACGTTCCTTCTTCTGGTACTTCAAAATCTGTTAATTCTGCATAGCCATTTTCATCTGTATGTAGTTCATAACTTCTTCCAGTTTTTCCTTCTACTAAAGCAAAGTCTACATTTCCTAATTTATTTCCTAACATATCTAGTTTGTTTATAAAAAAACTAATATATGCTTTAGCACTTTCATGGTCTATTTTCTTTTGATTTTTTTCTACAATTGTAATATTTCCATTTTCATCTATGTTCACTTCTACATTTTCACTTGTATTATCTTTATCAACTTCCATTAAATTTGTATTTTTATTCTTCACTAATGTAATATTTTTAGATATACTGTCCAATATATAACTATCTATACTTTTTAACTCTTGTATTGTTAATTCGACTTTATCTGATTTTATTATGTCTATATCTAATTCTCCGAAATTATCAGTTGCTTTTTTGGTTGTTTTTATCATTTCGCTTGTTTTTTGTTTTACTTTATACATTACTCCTGCTAGCTTTTTACTTTCGTCATTTTTGTCTACTTTTAGAATTTTTATTTGTTGTTTTTCGTAAGATTCCTTAACTTGTACTGATAATTTTATATGTGCATCTGAGTATACCTTTTCTTCATCTTCTTCTGTATCTGTTTTTACTTCTGATGTTTGAGATGTTATTTCTCTTATGTTTGTTATTCTTCCATTTCTATCAAATGTTATAGCAACTTTTATTTCTTCTAGTCCATATATGTTGTTTGTTTCTGGTATTAGGCTGTAAACGAATTCTCCTTCTCCTAGGTATAATATATTTTCAAATATAAGGTTTCCATTTTCATCTGTTCTTCCTTCTAATGTTGATACTTCAAATTCGTCTTTTAATGTAAATTTAAGTCCTTCAATAAATGTATCGTCTCCTTCCAATACATCTATTATTACTCTATTTTCATCTTCTTTTCTTTGATTTGTTACTTGTACTTTTACTAAATTATCTTGTAATTCTCCTGCTATGTTAGCACTTGTTTTTTCACTTACTACTTCAATATTTCCATTTTCGCTTCTATTTATTGTTAGGTAAGTTACTTCATCGCTTTTTTTGTAACCTGGAGCACCATTTGTTTGTGTGATTTTTATTCTTGTTTCTCCTATTGTTCCTAGGTTTGGTATTTCTATATTTCCGTTTTCGTCTGTTTGTTGTTCTATTACTATTTGTTCTCCGCTATCTGCGTCTATTTCTATTTTGTATGTTGCACCTTTTACTTTTGTGTTTTCATCTTGTATATCTATTGCTTCTACTTGTAGTTTATATCCTTGAACTTCTTGTTTGTTATTTTTTATTTTTAATGATATTTTTTCTTTTTCGAAACCTGTTACAACAACATCTTCGTTTGTACTATTAACTTGTGTTACATCACCTTTATTATCATATGTAACATTAATTTGTGATAGGTTAATTGAATTATATCCTCTTGGTGCTTGTGTTTCTTCTATATTATATTGATGAGTTTCTTCTTTTTTTGCTAGTATGCTTGTTTGTGCTTTACCTTCTTCGTCTGTTGTTATTTCTGAATTATCTATTTTTATTACTGCATTTCCTAATTTAATATTTTCATTTGACTTATCTTCTTTTTCTATTTCTACTTGTACTTTTTTATTGTCTATGTGGTATTTCCCTAGTATTATTATAGCTTCATTTCCTGCCTTATCATATGCTTTTATATAGATATAATTATCTCCATATTCTGAAACTTTTATTGTGCCAGTATTATTTTCGATTGCTTCACTCCATTGCACATTTTCTTTGTTTACATCATCTGTATCTAATATTGCATATTGGTATCTACTAAATCCACTTCCTCCCTCATCGTAGAATTCTATTTCTACTTGTTGATTTTCGTTAATTATGTTTCCTGTTCTTGGTTTAGCTATTACTTCTGGTGCTATTGTATCTTCTGTGACTATTATTGTTTTCGTATATACTTCTGATTTTAGTCCACTTTCATTTGTTACTTGTAGACTTATTTCATAAGTTCCAGGGTCTTTATCTAAGAAGCTTTTTAAATAATTATCTCCTTTATGTATTTCCTGTCCGTCTTTTTTTATAATCCATTCTCTATTTGTTATTTCTTGACCTGCTGGGTCATAAGAATTATCAATTATTTCTAATTCTTCATATTTAGTAATTTCATTATTCACTATTGTAAATTCTGCAATTGGTGGAACTCCTTCTTGTGTAGTTACAAATTTAGTTGCATATTCACTCCATGTATTTTGAAGGTCTTTTACTCTTAGTCTTACAATATATTGCGCATCTTCTTCTATATGACTTAATTGTCCTGTTGTCCAAGATGTATCGTCAATTTTCTTATATGACCATTCTACTTCTGAAATACCATTATTTGCTTGTGATTTTTTATCTAAGTCATAAGAATTTTCAGAACTTAATGTAATATTATTTCCATGTCTTGTCATAGTAATAATAGCTTCAGGTCTTCTATGTACATAAATATATTGTGGATTAATATTTTCGTCTTGATAAAAAACTTCATATCTTCCTACTTTTGTAAATGTATCTGGTAAATCATTTAAGTATTTTCCTGAATTTTCATATTGACCATTATTATTTTCGAAATATGTATGGTCATGTTCTATTCTCCATTTACCTTGTGGATACATTGTGTCTGCAGTATTAGTTTTTAATCCTTCTGGAGTAACATTTAAAGATGTATCTTCTCCTAGAACCATATATTCTGAATTTGTTTGATCTTCCTCTAATAATTTTTTAATATATTCTGCTGTTTCTTTTACTGCATTAGTATAATCTGTATTATATATAAATGTTCCTTTATGATCATTTTGTGCTATAAGTTTTTCTGATTGTTCTCTATTTTCTTCTGTACCTAATTGTACAAAATGAATTCTTTGATTTAATAATCTTGATACAACTTCTCCATATGTCTTTTCATCATTTAATGTTTCTTCTTTATTATCTGAAACATGTACTATTACATGCTCTTTATTTGGTGAATAAGTAGTGCTTAATAATGTATCTTTTAGTGATTTATATTTAATAAATTTTGATTGTATGTTTATATCTTTTAAATACATTGAATCCTGTTGCTCACAATTATTACCCCAAAATCCATATGTTCCTTTTGTATATGTTTCATCTTGAACATCAGCAACTACTCGATCATCCATTTTTATTACAATATTTCCATCAGCAGCTTCAACATGATATTCACCTGTAGTATTACCTTGCCATTCTGCTAAACATGTAAAACTATCTGCACCAACAGTTGTTGTCTCACCAACAACCCATGCAGGAGAAAATATATCAATATCATAACAATGAAGCCTATCGTTTATCATCCCACTACTAAAATATTGGTCTAATGTAAAATGATCAAATCTCCATAAACGACAATCATATGTACTTTTTCCTCTAGCTGCGCTATGCATATTAACATTAAAGAAATATCCATTTAACGATCTATCGTCATTTATAGTTACAAAAAAACAAGGACCTTCATTTAATTGTCCAGATTTTGCTAATGTAAAATCCATTTTAAATTCATATATATCTTTTGCTTGTTCATCTGAATTTATCAATGCTGTTCCCCACTTTTTTGCTTCTTCTTGTACATAACTATATATTTGACCATCTTCAGTACATGACCATGTTTTTTTACCTATAGTCTGCCAGCTATTTACAATTTCTTGTATATTCAAGTCTGTAGAACCTATTGAAGTTTCACCAGTTTCTATACTTTGAAAATCAATCCTACTTGTATCTACTCCTTGTCCTGCTAAATAATTAAGAACATCTTCTTGAAAAGTGTCCATATCCATCCTTGATTGATTTTTTGCTAAAACTACTTCTACCTTTTTCTTTGATAGTACATTTAAGTTTATTTCATTATTTTCAATTGCATATGTATTTAATCTCACATTTAGAATTCCCAATAATGTTAAAACTAATAAAATAAAAAAGAATACTTTCATAAAAAATTTTTTCATTTGTCTCTCTCCTCTTTCTTAAATAAATATTCTTCTTTAATTTTAATATATAAATTTTTCTAGTCAATAGCTGTAATTCCCAGGTTTTTATTATGAGTTTAAATACATCTACGGATTTAGAAAATTTGAGTTTTATGGTCTTATGTTAAACTTTTATTACATGTTTATTTCTTTTTTATTACTAATCTACATTTTTATTAGGCTTTCTGGTAGTTTTAGTTCTTCTTGTAATACTAAATATAGTTTAGAATTTACTTTTTAATTTAGTTTTTTAACAAAATTAAAAAGTAAAAGATGAGACAAAATAGGGACAATCCCTATTCTGTCTCATCTTTCCATAAATTTACATACTACAATGCTCATATCATCTTTAGGCAAACCATAGTTGTTGTCTATTGCTTCATTTAATATGATATCAGCTATTTTTTGAGTATTGTTTGTTTCAATATCTTCTAGCATATATTTAATCCACAATTCTTTATTTTTGTACTCAATATTAGAATCTAATATTCCATCTGTGCACATTAACATGATATCGCCCGCTTCTATGTCTTTATCAAATGTTTCTACATCACTTTCATTTACAATTCCTGCTGGCAATGAATTTGATTTTATAATTTGTACCTTTTTATTATTTTTTATGTATGTAGGACATGCCCCACTTTTTATAAATTCTATTGTTCCCATATATAGGTCAATAATTGCAATATCTAATGTTGCAAAAATTTCTGTATTTTGGTTAATTAGTGCTGTATTAATTAAATCGATAGATACATTTTTATCAAATCCTGATAATAAAAGATTTTCTAATAATCTTATTGCTTTGGTGCTGCTTTCTTTTGCTTCTTTTCCACTTCCCATTCCATCACTTATTGCAACTAAATATTTTCCATCTTTTAGTCTAATACTCAATTGACTATCTCCTGAAATTGTACTTTTATTTTTAGTTGTTTCTGCCTTTCCAAATGCCATAATATATTTATCTTCTGATAAGAAATTAAGTTTATTTCCTACACTCAAATCATTATTAAATACTATCTTTTCTTTTAAAATATTAGTTAATATTTTTTCTATTATTTCTATTTTTTTGGTTTCCAATATTTCTTTTATGTAAATATCTATTATAAATCTTTGTTCTTTTTTTAATGAAATATCTTCTATATCTATACCTTTTTGTTTTAGTAATTCTATTATTTCTATTTTTTCTTTTGCATATTTTTCTTCTGTTTTTATTCCTTTTTCTATATCTTCTGCTAAATTTTGAATTACTTCTGAAACATGTTTAAGTTGTTTTCCCATGTTTTTCTTATTTTCTTGAACTTTTTTTCTCCATATAAAATCTGATTTACTAATTTTATATGACATATTAACTGTTCGTATAATTTGCGATAAATTTTCTTCTAAATAGCTACTAATTTCTTTATCATCAAATCCTATAATATAGCTATTACATTGTGCAAATATCTCTAATAAGTCTTGTCTATCTATTTCTTGTTTATCTAATAATCTTGTAAATATTCCGTCTATGATATCTCCATCTACTTGAGATATATCTTCATATAACATGTTTTCACGATATGGTTCTAAGTTATTTAATAATTCTGCTATAAAAATCTGTTTATTTGCATTCCTATTGATATCTTCTTTACTATTTTCCTTATTATAAGATGTTGCTATTTCTTGGATAGCTTCTGAAACATTATTTAGGTTTTCTGCCATTTCTCTACTATTATCTAATGCACGATTTGGTGTTACTGGTAAAAATTTAGAATTGCCTACAAACTCTTCCAAATCGATGTGTAAGTTCTTTGGCACTGCAAGTAGTCCTATTGATGCTACTAATATTTCTTTGAAAAGAATTAATTCTATTGTATATCCATTTGATACATATGCTAATACTATATTTCCTAATGTAAATCCTAAAATAACGCCTATCTTCCCAAATCTATTTAAAATTCCTGCAATCATCCCTGATATTGCATATGCTGCTATCATTATTGGCTCTGTTCCTGTAATTACCCCTAGTGTTATTCCTATTGTGACACCTGAGGTTGTCCCAACTAAAATTCCATTTTTCCATCCTAAAATCATTACAATTAAAATGCTTAAAATATTCCTAATACATAATCCAAATACACTAAATTCACCAAATGCACTCACAGCAATTGCTGTTAATAAGCTTGCTCCTATTAGTTCTTCTATTGAAAATGCTGTTTGCTTGTTGATATTTTGTAATACTATCATTGCATTTACAAATATTTTATAAAATACTAATGCTATAATTGAAATAGTTATACTTGCTAATATGTCATATAACATAAATCCTGAAATTGCTAATTTTATAATTTGAACTGCTAATGTTGCTATAAATACATTTTTCCCTAGCTTTATTTTTTCATTTCTTTCTTGTTCATTATAAATTGGTTTTACAATAAATAATGTAATTATCATTATTAATGATGTTAGAAAATATCCTAATGCTCCTCCAGAACCATATCTTATGAAATTTCCTATTAATGATAGTATAACAATTCCTAATGCTGGAATAGATGAAGCAAAACATGCTCCTAATATACTAACACTGAATATAGAAAATTCCCCACTTATTCCAACTAATGACAACATAAAAGAGACAATATATATTATGCTATTGCTTTTGTTAAATACATTAGAAAAAGGATTAACCTTTTCTTTATTGTCTCTTATTTCTTTACTATTTATATTTATTGTATTTTCATTATTTTGAAACATCCTTACCACCTCTTTGTTTTTTATAGGCTTATTTTACTACTTGTCCTTTGTGGTTTTTGTCTTTTTTAGTATGCTAACTAAAAAAAGTTTTTTACATATTGTGATATATTTTTATTTGTTTTTTTTATTTTCGTGTTTTTATATTCTTTATTTTATTACATAATGTCTAAAATTGCAATATATATAATAAATTTGAAGAATATTTTTATAATTATAATATGAAGTATTTTTACTCTATGTTGTTTTTTATATAGATACTTAGTAACGATTTTATTTTTTTTTTCATATCTTACTAATATATCTTTATATACTTTAATAATATATTATAAGAGGTGATTATTTTGAATAATAATTTTAATTTAGATGAGAATACTATGAATAATATTAAGAATATGGTGGATAATGGTGACATTTCAGGTGCTCTTTCTCAAATATCTCCAGAAATGATAGAAAATGTTAGTAAAATGATTAATAATCAGAAAAATTCTAATAATTATAATTCTTCTGATAATTCTAATAACAATTCTAGTAATTTTAATCAAAATAATTTAAATAATAATTCTAGTAGTTCTAATCAAAATAATTCAAATAATAATTCTAGTAATTTAAATGAAAATACATATAATAATCAAAATACCTCTAATATAGATTTAAATAATATTGACCCAGCAACAATTATGAAAATAACTTCTGCTTTTGGAAAAATGAATAATAAAAATGATCCTAGAGCTAACTTACTTTATTCTCTCAAACCTTATCTTAGAGATGGAAGAAAAGAAAAGCTAGATCAATATGTAAATTTACTAAATATTACTAAAGTTGCTGATATTTTAAAAGATGATAAAAAGGAGAACAGGAATGGTTAGGTTTCCTTATTGGGGATTTCCCTTTCAGTATCCTTACTATAGGTACTATAATAAACAAAATTACATTCAAAATTTAGAAAATATTCAAAAAGAAAAAGAGACACTAAAACAACAAACAGAAGAGGAAACCTCTTCTGTTAAATTTAAGACAAGTTCATCACAATATAGAAATCATCATTCAAGAGTTAATTATTCGTTACCAATTACAATCCATTTTGATAATTTTTCTAATTCTGATAATCCTATTTTAGAACTATTTGGAATTAAGCTATATTTAGACGATATTATAATTTTATGTCTACTTTTTCTTTTATACAAAGAAGATGTGAAAGATGAAATGTTATTTATTGCATTAATTTTACTATTATTAACTTAAAATAAACTAATATTTAAATTAAATTTTAATCTAATTTAGTTGAAATTTTATTGGCTGTATATAAAATTATTCTATTACGATTTTATCTTCTACTACACTTACATATGATTGCTTATGCATAGGTTCTTCATCTCTATCAATTTCTTTTACAATATTAGCAATTCTAATCTGAACTGTATCAATCAAACCTGCTGCAATGATAGCTTGTGTATTTCCTTTAGCTCCAGCATGAGCTAACCCCCTTAAAGAACCAAGTACAATAATATTGTCAGAAGCAATTACTTCTGCTCCCGAATTTACATCGCCAATAATTACTATACTTCCTTCTGCTTCAATCTTTTGTCCTGAACGCAAAGAACCTCTATGAAACTTAGTTTCTGATACAGCAATGTCTTTTTCAAAAGTTCTTTTAATTCCATGTAATCCCAAAGTTTTTGGCATATCAAAGTCAATCTCAACATCAATTTTTTCTTTAATTATAGCTTGGATTTCGTCTATTTCTTTATTTTTCAACACTTTTCCTGTAACATTGATTGGAGTTTTTTCATCTTTATATAATTTTTTTAATTCAGGCAACTTTTTCTTTAAACATTCTATTATTTCTTCATGTTCAACATTATCATTTAGTTTTATTACTATTTTATCCTTCTTTAAATTAATACTAACACAATTTTTCATTTTTACATCCTTCCTCTTTTCTAAACTACTTAGGTTGCCAAGGTTGCCAATGGTTCCGGGTTTAAATGGCAACTTTTCTTTAAATAATTATATTTTTTATTAGTTTAAATGTATGTTGCCATTTAAACCCGGAACCATTGGCAACCCTGGCAACCTTGGCAACTATTGCATCATTTCTATATATGGTGTTACACTCATGTTTTCTTCTATATTTTGTGTATTCATTCCAAAATATTCTGCCATAATATCTCTTACTACTTCTGCTGTATAATTTCCATGCCCTCCATTTTCTACCATAACTACAATTGCTATTTCTGGGTTTTCAAATGGTGCAAATCCAACAAACCATGCATGTACTTGATTATTTGGTGCTTCAGCAGATCCTGTTTTTCCTCCTACACTAATATTAAAATCTCTAAATCTAACATATGCTGTTCCACCTGTATCACTTGTAACTGATTTCATACCTTGTAATACTGCATTTAAATAATTTTGATTTATTTGTAATTCCTCATCTGTATCTTCTTCTAATCCTAATTTTTTATTAACAAATTTATTTATTTCTTCTCTTGATGCTTCCGAACCATCTGAATTTCTAATTGTTTTTATAATACTTACATCTATTTTGTGTCCGCCATTAGCAAGCATACTAATGTATCTTGCCATCTGTAATGGACTAAACTCATTATCTCCTTGTCCTATTGCAGCATTTAATGTATTTCCAGGATTCCAGTTTGGATCATCTGGATGCATTTGTTGTTTAGCTTCTTTACTTGCTAATACTCCTGCTGTTTCTCCTTGTAGTTCTATTCCTGTTTTTGTACCTAAACCAAAATATTTCGCAAATTCTGCCAATTTATCTATTCCCATTCTATCACCAGTTTCATAAAAGAAGAAGTTACATGATTTTTCAATTGCATCTGATACATTTAAAGATCCATGTCCTCTATGATAATCTGTATAATACCAACAATTCATTGAAATACCATATTTTCTATATACTCCAGTATCATTAATTCTAGTATTTAAATTAATTACTCCTGATTCTAAACCAGCTATCGCTGTTATCATTTTAAATGTTGAACCTGGTGAATATGAATTTTGAATTGTTTTGTCTACTAATGGTTTAGCTTGATTATTAATATAGTTATTCCAAGATTCTGTACTAATTCCACCAACAAAATCTTCTGGATTATAATTAGGATAACTTGCCATTGCTAATACTTCTCCTGAATTTACATTCATTACTACACAAGCTCCTGCTTTTGCGTCATAAGCTTTTCCAAAACCTCCACTGGCTATTTTTTGAATATTTGTAGCCAAAGCATTTTCAGCTATATTTTGTAAATTTGCATCAATTGTTAAAACTACATCTGATCCTGCAATTGCTTCTTTTGATACATATTCTGCAGTTGTTGTTCCGTCAACAGCCATATCAATTTGTTTTGTACCATTTTTTCCTTTTAAATATTCTTCAAATACATATTCTATACCTGTTTTTCCTATTATATCATTACTACGATATGTATTCTTTCTTGATTCATATTCTTCACTATTAATCCTTCCAGCATATCCTAAAATATGGGAAGCTAAACTTCCTGATGTATATTGCCTTACTGGCTGAACTACTATATTTATACCTGCAAATTTATCTGAACTTTCACTAAATTCTGCAACTGCTTCTCTTGATATATTATCAGCTATAGTAACTGCCTTTGTACTGCTATACCCCTTCTTTGCTACTTCATATCTAATTGTCATTATTTTTCTTGTTTCTTGTAAGTCATTATTTTGTATTTTATACTTACTTTTTAATTTATAAAAAGCTTCTTCTGCTGAAATATCTTTTGGTAAATTATTATCTTTTTTCCATTTTTCTAATTCATTTTCTGATATTTTAAATTCAAATGGTTCAACACTAATTGGCAGAGAATCAACATATGTTAAATTATTTTTTTCTAATACATTTATCATATTTAAAATTGCTTGGTTTAACATTTCTGTATCTACTTTGCTTTTATACATTTCTAACGAAAATTCTATTTTTGAACTAACTAGTGCTGCTCCTGTTTTATCTAATATTGCTCCTCTCGATGCCTCTAAAATACTTTCTCTTGTAAGTCTTGTATTTGATTCCTCTCTATATTCTGCTCCATGAACAATTTGAAGGTTAAATAGTCTAGCAATCAATACAATTCCTATTATATAAATGCACACTGTTAAAATATTAAATCTTAAATTAATATTACTTTTACTTTTGCTTCTATTTTTTGCCAAACTTTCACCTTCTTTTTAAAAATATCTTGTTAGTATTTTATTTCCTTTATATTCATGCTCTATGTAATATCCTAATTTTTGTATAATAGGATATAGAATAATAGTTAAAAGTATATTATATAATGTTTCTAAAGCAAGTATTCTTATAAAGTTTATTATCTCTATACTATTTGAAGTAAGAAGATATTTTAAAAAATAATTACTTATTTCAAAAATAATTGTTGTACCAAATACCATAAACATAATTGTCATTCTACTATCTTTAGAAAAGTTTTTATCAAAAGTTCCTGATAAGAATCCAATTGCTCCTAAACACAATGCATATATTCCTATTCTTGTTCCAATAATAAAATCTAATAATATTCCTAGTACAATTCCATAGATTGTTCCTATTGTTCTACTTGCAAATAGTCCTATAAATAAAACCAATATAACAAATAAATTCGGCATAACACCTGCTATATTAAACCAATTAAAGAAATTTGATTGTAAAATATAAATGCAAAAAGCAATTATTATAAGAATAATATTTATAATTGTTTTTTTCAATTGGTTCACCTCTCTAATTTAAATTTTATTGATTTGTAATAACTAGCACAGAATTTAATTTATTAAAATCTACTGCTGTATCTATTACAGCATATCTATCTGTCATATTTTGAGTATTTGTTACTTTTTTAACAGTACCAATATGAATTCCCTTTGGATAAATGCCACCTAAACCGGATGTTTCAATACTATCTCCTTGTATAATATTCGCATCTGTTGGAATATACATAGCTCTTAAAGAAGATGTTTCATCTAGAGTTCCTTTACACACTATTGACTCTTTTGTTGTGCTCATCATACAACTAACTGAGCTTGCTGTGTCTATAATTGTTTGTACTTTTGCTGTTGAGTCTGTAACAGATACAACATGTCCTACTAAACCTTCGTCACCTATTACAGTCATATTCTCTTCTACTCCATCTTTTTTACCTATATTAATTATAATAGTTTTAGAATAATTACTAATGTCTTTATTAATTACATATCCTGGTATTGTTTTATATTCTCCATATTTCTCTGTTAAATTCAAGTATTCTTTTAATGTTTCATTTTGTGTCTTAATATTTTCTAACTCTCTTAAAGATTGTTCTAATTGACTATTTTTGTCCTTTAATTGCTTATTTTCTTCTTTTAAATTATTTATATCTGTAAAAAATGTATTGTTTCCTGCCATTTTGTTTTTTAAATAAGTTAATCCATTTTGAATTGGCATTACTAAATTACTTGCAATATTTTCTAAAAAAGAAGAACCTTTTTCACCATTTGAAAAAATGACTATTAATATTAAAATGATAATTGTTATAATAATTCCTATTATTCCACTTTTTCTACTTTTATACATTTTTTACTCCTAACTTCTATCTTCTTTTCCTTGCATTTACTAATACTGTTTTTAATCTTTCTAAATCTTCTAGTGTTTTACCAGTTCCTCTTACTACACAATCTAATGGCTCTTCTGCTACGTAAACTGGCATTCCTGTCTCCAAGCTTAATAATTTATCTAAATTTTGAATCATAGCTCCTCCACCAGCAAGGATAATTCCTTTTTCCATAATATCAGAGGCAAGTTCAGGTGGAGTTTTCTCTAGTGTTAATTTCACAATGTCTACAATTTTTGTAATTGATTCTTTCATTGCTTCTTCTACTTGTGTAGATGTAATTGTTACATTTTTAGGTAGTCCTGTACTCAAATCTCTTCCTCTTATTTCCATAGACATTTCTGTCATAAGTGGCATTGCACATCCTATTTGCATTTTAATTTGTTCTGCCGTTGTTTCTCCAACTGCTAAATTCATTTCTTTCTTTATATAATTAACAATATCTTCATCTAATTCGTCTCCTGCTACTCTTAAAGAATGACTAACTACAATTCCACCTAATGATATTACTGCTACTTCTGTTGTTCCTCCTCCAATATCAACAACAATATTTCCACTTGGCTCTCCTACATCTAATGATGCACCTATTGCTGCTGCCATTGGCTCTTCTATTAAATAAACCTCTTTTGCACCTGCTTGAATTACAGATTCTTCTACTGCTCTTTCTTCTACTTCGGTAATTCCAGAAGGCACACCTACTACTACTCTTGGCCTTCCTACTTTATATCTTTTAGATACTTTGTAGATTAAATTTTTTAGCATTAATTGTGTAGCTGTAAAGTCAGCAATAACTCCATCTTTTAACGGTCTAATTGCTCTAATTTGTTCAGGGGTTCTTCCGAAGCATTTCTTTTGCTTCATTTCCTGTTGCTACAATATTTCCTGTTTTTATGTCAATAGCAACAACTGATGGCTCTTTCAATATAATACCCTTTCCTTTTATTGTTACTAAAATATTGGCTGTTCCTAAATCAATTCCTATATCTTTTGAACCAAATGTAAATAATTTCATTTTTTCACTTTCCTTTCTTAAACTAGGATTTTGCTTTTCTAATTTCAAATTGTTTTCTTATTCTTTCATATTATTTTAATCTTCCAATTTAGACTTTTTTATTAATTATTTCTGAAAAAATACTAGTATAATTCATATCTCCAATTACTAAATGATCTAATAATTGTATATCAAATATTAACGCACTTTCATATAATTGGTTTGTAAAAAATATGTCTTGTTCACTTGGTGTAGAATCTCCACTAGGATGATTATGTGCTAATATAATTTTTGGTGCTTTCATAATAATTGGTTCGACTAAAATATCTTTAATTGACAAATTTGCAAAATTACTTCCACCATAAGCAATATTTTTCATCTTTAGAATTTGATTTTTACTATCTAAAACAACGATTTTTGCAATTTCTCTTTTTTCAAAACGAAATTCATTCATTAATATTTTTGCTAAATCATATGGTTCTTTTACAATAACTTTTTTATAATTTGATGGTTTAGACATTCTAAGACTTAGTTCACAAACTGCTTTTAGCTGAATTGCTTTTACTTTTCCAATTCCTTTTATTTGCATAAACTCTTCTAGTGATAATTGATGTAAAAAATTCAGATTATCCATTTTTGTATCATTTAAATTTAATATTTTTTGTGCTATTTGTACTGATGTTTCTTCTTTTGTTCCTGATTTAATAATAATTGCTAATAGCTCAGCATTTGATAAACTTTTTTCTCCATATAGTTCTAATTTTTCATATGGTCTTTCTGTCTCTGGTAATTCTTTTATTTTAACAGACAAAATATTCTTCCTTTCCTTATTATTTTATTGCCCCTATTTTGCCTTTTCATACATAATTTATTATATTTTCTTATAAATAAAAATAGCTAGTACCATACCTATAATGCTTGATATACTTATCTTAAACATCATGGCAAATGTAATGCTTAAAACATTTAAGTCTAATGTTATGGGATTTTGTAATCCGAAGCTTTGACTATATGATAACCACCATAACCAATTTACTCTTGATGCTAATTCTCCTAGCAATCCTCCTACTACTAATCCTGATAGAATAAATATTAATAAAATCCATATATTTTTTTCTCTTGTAGCCATTTAATTCCCTCCTAAAATCATGTTTGTTCCTACGGATGATCTATGTGTGTATTATATATTGTATTAGTAAATTTTTCAAGTATAAATAAGAAATTTTTTAATCAACTATTCTTTATTAATTTCACTACCATTCATGTCATCTTAAACATAAACATTAATAACTCTTGCAATATTATTTTCATTATGTTATAGTATCATAAATATTTTTAAAATTTATTACCAAAAATTGTGCATTTAAATATAATAATAATAGTAGTATAATATAATTAGTACTTATCTAAAGGAGGACTTATATGAAAATTGAAAAACTTACAGAAAATAAAATTCGTGTTATTGTAAATCATGATGATTTAACTAAAAATAATATAGATTCTCATTCTCTAATGAATAAGGAATTAAATACACAAAATTTATTTTTAGAAATTTTAGAAAAAGCAGAAGAAGAATTAGGATTTTATACTGATGGACATAAACTTTTAATAGAAGCATTTTCTTCTACTGATGAAGCAATTGTTTTTACAATTACCAAATATCAATCTAAAGAATTTCCTCTTAATAATGATTCTTTAGATATGCCTAAAAAGAAGAAAATTAATGTAAGAAGAAAAACATTAAATTTTACTAATAAACATATTATATATGCTTTTAACTCTTTTGATGAGTTCTGTAATTTTTGTACTTGTATTAATCAAATTAGAAATTTTGAAATTGATAGATTTTCAAAAAATATTACTCTATTTTTCTATCGCAATACATATTATTTAGTTATTAAAAATATTAACATAAAATATAGAATGGTAAACTCTTTTTATTCTATTGCTTCAGAATTTGGAAAATTATTATCTCCTTCAAAAAATTTTGAAAGTAAACTTTTTGAATATGGAAAAGTAATTATAAAAAGAAATGCCATCAATATTGGTATTAAATATTTTTCTTAAAAATAGTCTTATGATTTTTAATTATATTAAAAAATATGACATATATAAAAGAAGATACTATATATAAAATTAATAATGTATTTTATATATAGTATCTTCTTTTATTAATTTACTTCTATTTTAATATACATAGTTTTGTGGGTTATATGCTACCCCATTTACTCTTACTTCCAAATGTAAGTGTGGTCCTGTAGAATTTCCTGTTGATCCAACAGCAGCTATCTTTTGTCCTTGAGATACATTAGTTCCAGCAGACACATATAGTTTACTACAATGGCAATAATATGTTTGTATTCCATTACCATGTGAAATTACTAGCATATTTCCATAAGACCCTTTATATCCTGAAAAAGTTACTGTTCCTGATGCAGCTGCAGCAACAGGAGTTCCAGTTGAAGTTGCAATATCTAATCCTGTATGTGAAGATCTTCTAATTGAACTCCCTGCTCCAAATCTTGAAGTAATTACTCCTGATACTGGTCTAATTAAATTAATTCCTATATTTGCTTTTGCTGTTGATGTAGTTAATGATGTATCAACTGTACCTGTAGCTTCATATTTTCCAGTTGATTTTTTTGCTACTTGTATTAATTTTGGTGATTCCGTATATAATTTTGACACAGCTTCTTCTGCTGATAGTAATTCTTTTAAATCTGTTTCATATTTTTCTACAATTGCCATATTTTCTATATTAGAACTATTTTTTTCTTTTAATTGATTTACTACATTTTCTGCTTCTTCAAAACTTGAAACATATAGTTTTTCTTCTTGACTTTCTGTTATTGCATAATATCTATAATATGTAATGCCTTCTTCTTTAATTTTATCAAAAATTTGGTCATCATTTGTAACTATATTTTTCTTCAATAGACATAGTTTATATTCTGGAAGATTTGCAACTTGCACAAAAGCTACATTACCTTTATCTTCTCCATTATCTATATAATTATTAATTCTATGTTGTAATTCTGTTCTATTCTCTGTATATCCCACTTGTTCATTATTTATATAAACACTATATGTTGGTTTATATAAAAAAGCAACTGCACCTACTATTAAAAAAGATGCTATTATAAATAGAACTAAAAATTTTATTCCCCTTCTCGTATGTATCATTATCTTTTTAAACATTTAAAAAACTCCTTCGTATAATTTAAAACTAAATTTTACATTTGTTATACTATTGTAATAATATTGTAATAAATATTTTTTTGCAAAGATAAAAAAAAGCGATTTCCGTAAATTTCATTCTTTTTTTACCTATTATCTTACTTTTTTTCATTTTATCTCCTATTTTCACTTTTTTATTATATCTAAAATATAAAAAAATATGTCAAAAGATTAATTCCTTTTGACACATTTGACTTTATTGTTGTAATTCTGTTTTTACTGTATTTATTTCTGTCACAGTGGCTTTTTGTGCAGGTATATAATAGCCTTTTGCTTGTGCTATCTTAAATAGTTCATATTGAAAACTCTCGTCATTATTTCTTATCTGTTGAAATGTTTGTCTTAATTGCATATTTTCTGCTTCTGATATTGCTGTTTGATATGCTGTTAAATCTGCTTTTACACTTCCTAAAATATCGTTTACCATTGTTTTCTCGTCCACTTTTTTACCTCCTTATTAATTATTTAAAAAACTCATTAATTTTTGTTTTGTATTTAATGCATCTTGTGCTGATTTTGTAAATAGTTGCTTAATTTGTGGATCTACAGCTTGAGATGAAAATGTATTTAACTTTTGATATGCTGTTTCATGTGCTCCTATTAAATGTCTTAAATTTTGTAATTCTACTTGATTCAAATCTGCCATTTTTATCCTTCCTTTCTTTTCATACTTCTCGATTTATTATGAGCAAATTTTAATTTTTTTATGCACTTTATTTACAGATAAAAACCAGCTTTAAATACAAGCTGGTTTTTTACTTTATATATTACATTTAGCCAATTACTTCTAATTTTGCAAATTTAGCCATTAATCTTTTATGTCCTACTTTATCAAAATTTATGTCTACTTTTAAATCGTCTCCTTCAGGTTCTACTATATTAATTGTTCCTTCACCAAATTTCTTATGAAAAATTCTAACTCCTGGTTTATATTGTGATAAATCTACTTCGTGACTTGATTTTTTGTTTAAATTGTTTAAAAAACTTTCTGCTGTTCTAAACATGAAATTACTATTATTTGAAGATTTACTTGCTGCAATAACAGGTTGTTTTTCTTCAATTTTATATGTTGTTATGTTACCTTTTTGTCTTCTTCCATATGCCCAACTATAATTAGAATCCTCAAATATTTCTTCTTTATGATTTCCTCCAAAAGCTTCTTCATATCCTTCTAGTAATTCTTCTGGTATCTCATTTAAGAAACGTGATGTTGGGTTATAACTAGTTGAACCAAATATTGTTCTTTGTTTACTACAAGTTAAAAATAGATTTTCTTTTGCTCTTGTAATTCCTACATAGCAAAGTCTTCTTTCTTCTTCTAGTTCCTTTGGTTCATTCATTGATTGGTGCCCTGGAAAGATTCCTTCTTCCATTCCTACTAAAAATACAACTGGAAATTCTAGTCCTTTTGCACTATGCAAGGTCATTAATGTAACAGATTCTTCTTCCTCTTCCAAATTATCAATATCGCTAGATAGAGTTATTCCTTCTAAGAATTCACTAAGTGAATTTTCTGCAAATTGTTCTTCAAATTCTATTGCTACTGTTAAAAGCTCATTTAGGTTTTCAATTCTGTTTTCAGCTTCAATTGTCTTTTCATCCTCTAAAGCCTTTGTATATCCTGATTTTTTTAATGTTAATTTTATGAGTTCTGAAATACTTAATTCTTCTTTCTTATTCTTTAAATCTTCTATAATATTTATAAATTCTCTTGAATTTAAGTATACCCTATTTAATCCGTATTGTTCTGCATTTTTTATTACTTCATACATAGAAATTTCATTAGTATTTGCAATTTGTTCAATTTTATCTAAACTCGTTTTTCCAATTCCTCTTTTAGGTTCATTAATAATTCTTTTTAAACTTAGATTATCTGAACTATTTTGAATTAATCTTAGATATGCAATAGTATCCTTTATTTCTTTTCTTTCGTAGAATTTTAATCCCCCAATAATTTTATAAGGAACATTCTCTCTTCTAAAAATGTCTTCTATAGCTCTTGATTGTGTATTCATTCTATATAGAATTGCAAAATCTGAATATTTATAATATTCTTGTCTTTTTAAATGTTCAATTTGTTCTACAATATAAGCTCCTTCATCATATTCATTGTCTGCTAAATATACTTTTGGCAGATGTCCTTCTTCGTTTTTTGTCCATAACTCTTTTTTATATTTTACTTCATTGTTTTGAATTATGGCATTTGCTGCCTTTAAGATATTTCCTGTACATCTATAATTCTGTTCTAGTTTGATAATCTTAGTTCCTAGAAAATCTTTTTCGAAGTTTAATATGTTAGAAATGTCTGCACCTCTAAAGCTATATATTCCTTGGTCATTGTCTCCTACAACTGTTATGTTACCATTCATTGAAGCAAATAAAGTAATTAATGTGAATTGTGCTTTGTTTGTATCTTGATATTCATCTACTAATACATATTTGAATTTTTTTGCATAGTATTCTAGTACATCTGGATTTTCCATTAATATTTTTATTGTATAGTTAATAATATCATCAAAATCTATTGCATTATTTTCTTTTAATCTTTTTTGATATAATTCATATACTGTAGCTATTTTTTCTTTTCTAAAATCTCCATTTGCTCTTAAAGTATATTGTTCTGGCTCTAACATTTCATTTTTTGCATTACTGATTTCTGATAAAACGCTTCTATCTGTAAACATTTTATCATCAATGGCTAAGTCTTTTAGGCAGTTTTTTACTAATGTTCTTTGGTCTGATGTATCAAAAATTATAAAAGAACTATCAAATCCAATTCTATCAATAAATCTTCTTAAAATTCTAACACAAATAGAATGGAATGTTCCCATCCAAATGTCTTTTGCTACATCTCCTACCAATCCTGCTATTCTTTCTTTCATTTCATTTGCAGCTTTATTTGTAAATGTAATTGCCAAAATGTCCCATGGATGTGCACCTTTTTCACCTATAATATACGCTATTTTATGAGTTAGCACTTTTGTCTTTCCGCTTCCAGCACCTGCAATTACTAAGCATGGGCCTTCTGTATGTGTTACTGCTTCATATTGTTTTTCATTTAATCCTTCTAATATATCTTGCATTTATTTCTCCTTTTGACTAAAGAAAGCAAACCTCTTTAGTCGTAATCTATCAAAAGTTACAATATGCATTATATAATTGTTAATTTTAAAAGTCAATAAAATTTATAATTTTTTCAAACATTTTTTCGTGAAAAGATTTAGGGACATTCCTTGCAATTTCCCTTTGAAAGGAACACAAGTAACATCCCCTAAATCTCTTTTTCATTTTTTCCTAAATTCTTGTTGCTAAAATTCCTATAATAAAGCCTATCATATTTCCGAATAGCTGTCATTCTTCCATGATATAGTTTATTTGATTCTGGTATCAATTCCCCTGATACAATATATAGCATTGCTCCTGCGGCAAAACTTAGGCATATTGCGATTACTTCTTGTGATATAGAACCTACAATTGCTCCAAAAAATGCTCCTATTCCTGTTGTTATCCCTGATAGTACTACATAGAATATTACTTTTGCTATTTTCATTCCTCCATTTTTCATTGGAACTGCCATTGATATACCTTCTGGTTGAGGTCAAAGTAGACTGTTATGGTTTTAATGCAGTAACTGGTACTATATAAATTCCTGTTTCATTATCCTTTATTACCGCTGGACATTTTCCAACTATGATACACATAAATGAAGGTTTTTTTGTCATATTATCATAAAAGTTTAATAGACTTTTCTTTGCTTCTTCAACTTGATTATATCCTAGCTTTATTTCAACAGCTGCATATTGTCCATCTGAAAATTCTAAAATTGAGTCTACCTCTAACCCTGTAACATTATCTCTAAAGTGATATAAATGTCCATCTAAATAATCCATATATATTCTTAAATCTCTTTCTACTAATGATTCAAACATAAAGCCAAATGTGTTTAAATCTTTTAAAAGTTTTTCTGGTGTCAATCCTAAACAAGCGCATGCCAACGATGGATCTGTAAAATGTCTTTTTGGAGATTTTCCAACTCTACTAGGAGAACGATAATTTTCTCCATATGCCTCTTGATTTTCGATTAAATGCAATCTATCTAATATATCTAGATAATCAATTACAGTATCTCTACTAGATAAAAGATCTTGTCCATTTTCATATTCTTCTATGTCTTTTATTATTGTTTTATTCCCTACAATTGATGATTCATTTCTTGCTAACGATTTAAGTAGCATTTTCATTTTATTTTTATCTCTTCTTTTTTCCATTTTTTCATTCATATCTATATTTAAAATTGAATCTATATATGATTTTGGAATTAATCCAATTTTGTTTTCACTAACATTTATATTTGCTGGCCAACCACCTCTTATTATTAATTTTGCTAATTGTAATATTTCTACACTACCAGTATTAATTGTTTCTTGTGTATTATTCAACATTTTGGTTAAAGATGCTTTCCCTGAAGAATCTCCCGATTCATATAAACTCATTGTATACATATTTAGTCTTCCAATTCTTCCTGCCCCTGAATGATGTACTTTTTCTTTCATTATTTTACTTGGTAATGTCGTAGACCCTGTTATAATAAAATTTCCTTTTTCTGTAGTTTTATCACATTCACGCCTTACTGCATCCCATATCGTTGGAACTAGATGCCATTCATCAATTAATTGTGGTTTCTTTTTTAAATCGTTATTAAAAATTGATTTCACATCTATTTTCGCCATTTCTCTTACATCATCATCATCCATATAAACTTCACTTTTAGAATGTTTCAATGCTGTCCATGTTTTTCCACACCATTTTGGTCCCTCTATACTCACAGCTCCTAATACTGATAAATAATCTTCTAATTTCTTTTCAATCAGTCTTTTTTTATATTTATTTTCATCAATATTCATCTTATTCACCCCTCTATTAAATATACCATTGTTTCAACCAATAGTCAATATACAGTCGACACTTTTTAACAATTTTAATCGACACTTTTTAATAATTTTAGTCGACACTTTTTAATTGTTTTACTGGTCATTTTTCAAGGATTTTATTGGTACTTTTTCAAGAGCATTAAATTTTTTAAAATTAAAAAAAATGTCTACCTGTTTGTCTTGATGAATTTCTATTCTATTAATAATAACTTTCATTATTTCTGGTGTTGGCTTTTCTAAACTTAAAAATTCTTTTACTACTTTTTCTATCTCTTTGCTATAGTCTTCTTTATTATTTTCTGACATTTCCTTTAATTCTATGTATTCTTTTTCTTTTTGTTTTGCTTCATCTTGCAATTTTTCAAATAGCCTTTCATACATTTCTTCACTTACTTTTCCATTCAATTTATCTATATACATTTTATCAATATTTTCATTTATAATCTTTACTTCTATTTCTAGTTTTTTTAGTAATTTACTATAATCATATTTTTCTTTACTATTTTGAATTGTTAATTCAATCTTTTTGCTATCAATTAATTGAAATATTTGTCTTATGTATTCTAACACTTGGCTTTCTAATTTCTCGTAACTAAATCCATGTGAAGTACATAATCCTAGTTTTGAGTTTCTACGATAATTATTGCATACCATATCTAGTTTTCCATTTTCTCTTATTTTTACACCTATTTTGTGTTTGCATTCATAGCAAACCAATAATCCATCTAACAAGAAGTTATGTTTTTTTCCGTTTCTATTATACTTTTGAACAAATATCATTTTTTGTATTTTATCAAAAACTTGCTTTTCAATGATTGGTTCGTGTGTATTTTCCACAATGTTCCACTGTTCTTGTGGATTACTTTTTAGTTTTCTGTTTTTGTAACTTATTCTACTTCTTTTATTTTGAATTGTATTTCCAATATACACTTCATTTTTTAATATATTTTTTATTGTTTTATTTTCCCAAAAAGTAGCTTTGTTATACCTTATTTGATTTGCTGTAGGTACTTTATTGTTATTTAAATAGTTTTTTATGGTTCCTATATTATTTCCGCTTACTAGCCATATTAAAAATAGTTTTTACTATTTCCGCTTCTTTCTCACATATTATCAATTTATTTTTATCATTTGGGTCTTTCATATATCCAATTGCAGTTTTTCCTCCTACCCACTTTCCTTGTTTTTGCATAGTATGTAGGGCTGTCCTAATTTTCTTTGACAAA
>CANPZT010000008.1 GCA_947589135.1 uncultured Clostridia bacterium
GCTTTTAAATATTCTCATACAAAGATTATTACACCTGTTAAAACTTATGACCCAGATAATGAATTTGATGAAGAATATTTTGAGTTTGGCTTATTTATGTCTAGAAGAGAATATAAAACAATTAATAGGCGTCTGCAAAGAGGTCGTGAGATTTCAGTTCAAGAAGGTAAATTTGTAGGAAATATTGCTCCTTTTGGCTATGATAGAGTTAAATTAAAAGATGCCAAAGGCTATACCCTATCTATAAACCAACATGAAGCACCTATTGTGAAAGAAATTTTTAGATTATATACTTTTGAAAATAATAACATTAATTCAGTTGTAAAATACTTAAATAATATGAATTTAAAACCTAGAATTTCTGATGAATGGTCTATTTCTTCTGTTAAAGATATTCTTTCAAACCCTACTTATATTGGAAAATTAACATGGAATAAAAGAAAACAAAAAAAGAAAACGAAGAATGGACATATTATAATTTCTAGACCTCGCAATCAAAATTATTTAATTTATGATGGATTACATGAACCTATTATTGATAATAAAACTTGGGAATTAGCTCAAGAAAAAAGAAAACAAAATACTCCCAAAGTAAAACATAGCAATCAAATTCAAAATCCATTAGTAGGATTACTATTTTGTGAAAAATGTGGTAAACCAATGCAAAGAAGACCTTATAATAAATTTGGTAAACCTTCAATACTTATATGTTCTAATCCTAAATGCAATAATATAAGTTCTAAACTTTATATTATTGAAGATAGAATAATTGAAGCATTAAAAATATGGCTTGAGAACTATAAGGTAGATTATAAAGCTAAAGACAATTCAGTTTCTAATAATAATGAATTAATTGAAAAATCTATTGCTACAACTAAAAAAGATTTAGAAAAAGAAAAACTGAAACTTAATAAAGTTTATGATTTTTTAGAGAATGGTATTTATAATAAAAATGAATTTTTAAATCGTTCAAAAGTGATTAAATGTAATATCGAAAGTCTTAATAACAAATTAAAAGAATATAAAGAAATTTTATATAAAAATTCTCAAAAGCAAAATGAAAAAGAAACTATAACACATAGATTTAAAAATGTTATAGATTTATATTATAAACTAGAAACTGCCGAAGATAAAAATATTTTATTGAAAAGTATAATTGCTAAAATTACATATTTAAAAACGGAAAAAGATATAAAAAAAGATTCTAACAAAAACAATTGTGAATTACATATATATCCAAAAATACATAAAATTTGATTATACATCTAAATTATGTTATAATAATAGAGATTACAAGTTGTAGTTGTTTTGTTCTTATTAATAGGAGGTAAAAAATATGAAGCAAGAAGGAGAGGCACCATTAATAAGTAACATTGGGACCACAGATGATATTTTATCCGAAATTGCGATAATGGCAATTAAACTTAATGATAAGGAGATTTTAGAAGAAATATCCCATCATCCTAATGTGGGACCAAAAACATCTGGAATTATTAAAAATGTTAAAATCCAGATTTAAAAGGAAGATATTAGCAGTATCTTCCTTTTAGCTATTAGGCAATATGTAAAATTGTAATTTTTGTCTTTAGCTATTGACAACAAAATGGTACATATTCTTCAGTACCAATATCATTTAAAATAGCTTTAGATTTTTGGTCTGGCATACCAAATCTTTGAGATAAATATCTTAAAGAAGCAGCAAGTTCGCCATCAGGTCCACCATATTGAGAAATAATTACTTTAGCAAGTTTTGGATCTGTACATTTAATATTAATTGGATATTGCAATGTTTTATTATAAGTCCACATTAATAATTCCCCCTTTCCCAAGGCCATGGTTCTTCTAACCATCTCCACTTGTTACAAGGGTAATTAATGGTAAGAGGTCCATAAACTTTTTGGTATTTATCTTCTAAATCTTTTAACATTTTACAATATTTATTGTGTAGGCAAATAGCCTTTTGATCATCTGGATGAGTATCTAGATATAATCCAAGTTCAGTAATACCAAACTGATAAGATCTAATTTGTTGAATCATTTCTCTTCTAGTTTCACAGTCTACAGTTCTTTCTGAATCACAACCGCAGTTACATCCATTATTATTTTTAGTATTAGCAGACAATACAGCATCATCCATATTGTTGCAACCGCAATTTCTATTTTCTTCTACTGACATTTATTACACCCCTTTCCAATTTCATTAGTAGCCTCAATGTATTTTTGTTCTTGCATATCTTGGCATGGAACATAAGGGCTAACTAATTCAGGGAAAATTGTTCCCATTTTTAATCCAACACATGGTTTAAAAGTTTTATCCATATATTGGTAAGGCACATAGCTTTGAGCTAACATTGGATTTTCAGGGAATACACTAGTTTCTTCATCAAATCCACAACCACAGCTATCATAATCTTCTTCATAAGAGCTAACATTACTACATTGATTTTCAATTATATCATTATTTTGTAACTCACAAGAATTGTTTTTATAGCTGTTGTTCATACAATAACATTTTCTTCTAAACATTTTATTTCCTCCTTTTGTACATTATATGAAATCATTCGACAACAAGTGATAAAAAAATTCTAAAAAAATATATTGACAAAAACAAATAAATATAATATCATGAATATATGAACATATAATCATATATTCAAATAATATATTAATATAAATATAAAATTTTAAATAATAGGAGGTACAATTATGCCAAAAGATGAAATAATTTATGATTTAGCGGAATTTTTTAAAGTTTTTGCAGATTCTACTAGAATGAAAATCATATATGCTTTAATGGAAAAGGAACTTTGTGTATGTGATATAGCAAAAATAGTAGGAACAACACAATCAGCAATTTCACATCAATTAAGATTATTAAAGCAATCTAAACTAGTAAAATTTAGAAAAGAAGGAAAAGAAGTATTTTATAGTTTAGATGATGACCATATTGAAGAAATTGTAAAGAAGGGTCGTGAGCATATTGAAGAATTATAGGTATATACTAAAAGGACTTGATTGTGCAAATTGTGCTCAAAAAATTGAAGATAAAATAGCACAAACAGATGGATATGAACAAGTTAATGTAAACTTTTCTACTAGTAAATTATCTTTTAAAACAGAAAAACAAAATAATGTAAAAGAAGAAATTACTAAGATTATAAAAAGTTTGGAACCAGAAGTAGAAATACTAGATGAAGAGAGCACAATACAAGAACATTCAGAACGAAATAATTCAGATATTTTAAGATTAATTTTAGGAATTATAATTTATGCATTAGGAATTTATTTGCCTTTTGGAAAAACATTTATGATATGTGCAATTATCATTTCCTTAGTTATTTTATTATCAAGAACTGCAAAAAAAGCATTTATACAAATAACAAAAAATAAAGTATTAGATGAAAATACACTAATAACAATATCAGTTATAGGAGCTTGCTTTGTTGATAAAACTATGGAAGGAATAATGGTTATAGTTTTGTATGAAATAGGTAAAATATTAGAAGCAAGAGCAGTAAGTAAAACAAGAAAATCTATTTCAGATTTAATGGATATAAAACCAGAATATGCAAATTTAAAAAATGGAGAAGAAGTAGAACAAGTAAATCCAGGAGATGTGAAAAAAGGAGATATTATTTTAGTAAAAACTGGAGAAAAAATCCCATTAGATGGTATTGTTGTAAATGGTAGTGCTGAAATAGATAATTCGGCATTAACAGGAGAAAGTGCATTGATAAAAGTAGAGGAAAAATCAAAAGTACTTTCAGGTGGTATTAATGTACAAGGACTAATTGAAATTAAAGTTGAAAAAACTTATGAAAATAGTACAGTGAGTCAGATATTAAACTTAGTAGAAAATGCAACAGATAAAAAAGCTAAAACAGAAACATTTGTGGCAAAAGCTGCTAAAATATATACACCAATAGTATTAGGCTTTGCATTAATAGTTGCTATATTTATGCCAATAATATTTAAAAATGTAACATATAGTCAAAGTATATATAAAGCATTAATATTTTTAGTAATTTCATGTCCATGTTCTATAGCTATATCAGTTCCACTTAGTTATTTTAGCGGAATTGGAAAGGCTTCTAAAAGAGGAATTTTAATAAAAGGAAGCGACTATTTAGATGGACTAAAAGATATTAAGCAAATTATTTTTGATAAAACAGGAACAATTACAACAGGAAATTTCTTAGTAAATGAAATTAATTCATTAGACGATGATTATAATAAAGATGAAATATTAAATTATTTTGCTATGGGAGAAAAATTTTCTAATCATCCAATTGCAAAATCAATTTTAAAAGAAATAAAAGATGAAATTGATACATCAGAAGTAGAAAAATTTGAAGAAATATCAGGAAAAGGAATTGAATACAAATACCAAGGAAAAGATATTCAAATAGGAAATGCTAGTTTTGTAAAATCAGATGGAACACAAAAAGAAAGTGAAGGAACGACTCTATATTTAAAAATAGAAAACAAAATTGTAGGATCTATAACATTAATAGATGAAATAAAAAAAGATGCAAAATCAACTATAAAAACACTTTCAAAAATTGGAATAAAAACGAAAATGCTAACAGGAGACAAAAAAGAAATTGCAAACAAAATTGCAAAAGAAGTAGGAATAAACGAAATAAAATCAGAAATGTTACCACAAGATAAATATGCAGAATTAGAAAAAATATTAAAACAAAGAAACGAAAAAAACAAAGTTGCATATGTAGGTGATGGAATAAATGATAGCCCTGTACTTGCAAGAGCTGATATTGGAATATCAATGGGAGGAATTGGATCAAGTTCAGCAATAGAAGCATCAGATGTTGTTATAATGACAGATGAATTAGAAAAAATAACAGAGGCAATAAATATATCTAAAAAAACAAATAAAATAATTAAACAAAACTTAACATTTGCAATAGGAGTAAAATTACTTATTTTAATATTAAGTTTATTTGGAATAGCAGACATGTGGGAAGCGGTTTTTGCAGATGTTGGAACAACTTTAATTACAATATTTAACACAATAAGAATTTTAAAATAAAGAAAATATGAGTAATAGAGGTATGTTTTTAAAAATTCCTCCAAAAAAGGATAAAGTAACACTCTTTACTCAAAGAATTATGGAAGAAGAATAAAAATGAAAAATCAAATAAAAACAAAATTATTTAATTTATCAGATCAAAAGTATAAAGAATTTCATAGTGGATTATGCCCAGGAGTAAATAATATTATAGGTGTAAGAGTACCAATACTTAGGAATTATGCAAAAGAATTATTAAAATCATATACAATAGGAGAACTTTTAAAAGAAATTGATGAAGAATATTATGAAGAAATTATGTTAAAAGGAATGCTAATTGGACTTTCAAGCACAGAAGATATTAATGTTATTTTAAAATATATTAGAGAATTTATACCTAAAATTGATAATTGGGCTATATGTGATGTATTTTGTGCAAGTTTAAAAATTACAAAAAAACATAAAAACGAAATGTGGAAACTTATACAAGATTATTTGACATCAGATAAAGAATTTGAAATTAGGTTTGGAATTGTTATGATATTAGATTACTATATAGAACAAGAATATTTGCAAAGAGACTTTGAAATTTTTGATAAAATACAAAGCAAAGATTATTATGTTCAAATGGCAATTGCTTGGGCAGTTTCTATTTGTTTGATTAAATATTATGATGAAACAATACGATATTTAAAAATATGTAAATTAGATAATTTTACTTTTAATAAATCTTTACAAAAAGCAATAGAATCTTATCGAATAGATAGTAAACAAAAACAAATATTAAGAAAAATGAAGAGAACTTAGCAAAATAAAATGCTAAGCTCTTTTTTTGGAAAATTTTTTAGGAAAGTTTTACAAATTCATAATAATCATAAAATAATTATGAATTATACAAATTACATTTTTTTTCGAAAAATATCAACAAAATATTTGCTAAAAAAAAGTTTTATGATATACTAATCAAGTAAGAAAATAGTAAGGAGAAAAATAATGGAAAAGGAAAGAAGAGTAACAAGAAAACAAGAAAATAAAAATACAAATGTAGATATAGCAAATAAGAAGAAAATAATAAAAAAAATATTAGCTATCATAATAGCAATAATAGTTTTTGTTATTATAGTTTTAATTGCTAATCATTTCATAATATTAGATAAAAACAAAAATATTAATTTAGTAATCAATAATAAAAATGTTACATCAAATTTAAAGAACGAAATTTTAATAGAAGATGATATTATTTATTTATCTCAACAAGATATACAAAACTTTTTCGATAAATATATATATAAAGAAGATGAAACTAATCAAATTATTACAACATATGACAAAAAAATAGCAGCAATAGGATTTGAAAAAAATATAATTACAATTAATGGTTCCAAAAAAGAAATTTATGCACACACAATAGAAAGAGATGGAATAACATACTTACCAATTTCAGAAATGAAAGATGTTTACAATATAGAAATCAAAAATATTGAAAAAACAAAAGTAGTAACAATGGATTCATTAGACAGAGAACAGAAAAAAGCAATTGTAACATCAAATTTATCAGTTAGGTCATCTACTAATTTTATTGCAAAAACTATTGACAGAATAAAAAAAGGAGATTATGTAATAGTAATTTCTAGTGATAAAAATTATACTAAAATAAGAACCGAAAATGGTAAAATAGGGTATATAAAATCAAGTAAATTAGCAAATGAAATTAGCGTTAGAGAAGAAATGAAAGAAGAAAAACAAATCGAAGGAAAAGTAAATTTAACTTGGGATTATTTTTCAACATTTGGTTCTGCACCAAATAGAACAGGGACAAGTATTGATGGAGTTAATGCAGTTTCACCAGCATTTTTCTATTTAGATGAAGATGGAGATTTGCAAGAAAATATAGGAGATGCAGGAGAAAGATATATTCAATGGGCACATGACAATGGATATAAGGTATGGCCAATGTTATCTAATGCAGAAGCGGGATTACAAATGACTTCTACAATTATGAATAGTTACAAGAAAAGACAAGAACTTATTGAAGATATTGTAGATAAATGTGTAGAATATAAAATAGATGGTATTAATGTAGATTTTGAAAATATGAAACAAGAAGATAAAGATTTATATTCTAGGTTTATTATAGAACTAACACCAAGACTAAAAGAAATTGGTTTGGTAACATCTGTTGATGTAACAGCACCAGATGGAGGAGAAACATGGTCAATGTGCTTTGATAGAAGTGTTATAGGAGATGTAGCAGACTACATAGTTTTTATGGCATATGATGAGTATGGAGTATCAAGTACAAAGCCTGGAACAACAGCTGGATATGACTGGGTAAAATTAAGTTTAAATAAATTTTTGCAAACAGAAGTAATTAATCCTGATAAGATTATCTTAGCAATTCCTTTTTATACAAGAGTATGGACAACAAATAGCCAAGGCAAAATATCAAGCAATACTATTGCTATGAAAAATGTTGAATCTGTTATACCAAATGGAACAGAAAAACAATGGAATGATGAATTAAAACAAAATTATGTGCAATATAATGAAGGAAATAGCAAAAAGGAAATATGGATAGAAGACATAGATTCATTAAAAGCTAAAGTATCTTTGATTAAAGAAAATAATTTAGCAGGTGTTGCTTCTTGGCAAAAGGGTATGGAATTAGATGAGGTATGGCAAATGCTAAAACAAGAAATAAATTAATGAAAAATAGCTTGACATTAGTATTTGGGAAATATATAATACAAAAAAAGCACTTTTTGGGGGTATTTAAGGCATATGCAAAATGAAAATGTATTTTTTACAACAGAGAAATATGATAATTTAACAGATGAACAAATAATATCTCAAATTAAGCAAGGCGATCAAAATGCTTTATCTTATTTGCTAGATAAATATAGAGAATTAGTTAATAAAAAAGTCGGAAAATATTTTATGATAGGGGCAGAAAAAGAAGATATATTTCAAGAAGGAATGATAGGATTATTTAAAGCAATTAAAGATTTTAATCCAGAAAAGCAAAATACGTTTAAATCCTTCGCTAATATTTGTATAGAAAGACAATTAATTACAGCAATTAAAACTTCAAATAGGCAGAAACATATGCCATTAAACTCTTATCTATCACTAAATATAGCGGCTTATGATAATAATGATGAAAATAGTGTAGAACTAATAGATACATTTGATAGTAAAACAGTAGAAGATCCATTAGAGACAATCATGAAAGAAGAATATTATAATGAAGTTCAGCAAGCAGTGGAAAAACATTTGAGTAAATTTGAAAAAGAAGTTTTAGACAGATTTATAAAAGGAGATAGTTATGTTACAATTGCTAAAAAGTTAGATTCTCCTGTTAAATCAGTAGATAATGCAATTCAAAGAATTAGAAAAAAAGCAATAAAAAATATGTTTGATGGAAATGAATAAAAGTTTGGGGCTTCCAACGGGAATCGAACCCGTGACCTCAGCCTTACCAAGGCTGCACTCTACCGACTGAGCTATGGAAGCAAATTTATATACTTATAGAATTATACAATATATGTTATAAAAATTCAATAGTAATTAAATGAAATTGCAAAGTTAAAATTTGCTATTGACTTTTTTATAAAAACAGATTAAAATTATAGATGATAAGTAAAAACGAATAAGAGAAAAGTAAAATAAAGGTTGCTTAAAGAGAGAACTAGTCATAGGCTGAAAGCTAGTTCAAGAAAACATATTTGAAAAACTAACTCTTCAAAGTTTCTAGTGAATAAGCTAGACGGAAAAGAACCGTTATATTCTTAAAATTAAGTAAAAAATAGGATGGAACCGTGTGAAAAAACACTCCTAAGGTTATTAAAACCAAGGAGTGTTTTTTGATGATTTTAGGAACGGAAAAAATCTTTAAAATTTAAAAAATGTCAAGGAGGTATAAAAATGATAAAAGTTAGTTTAAAAGATGGCTCTATTTTAGAGGTCGAAAAAGGAAGCTCTATTTTAGATATTGCTAAAAAAATTAGTGAAGGTTTAGCAAGAGTTGCTACTTGTGGAGAAGTAGATGGAAAAGTGAAAGACCTAAGATATGAGATACAACAGGATTGCAGTTTAGTAATCCATACATTTAATGATGATGATATAGAAGGCAAAAAAGCTTATTGGCATACAACATCACATATTATGGCACAAGCAGTAAAAAGATTATTTCCAGATGTAAAGTTTGCAATAGGTCCTTCAATTAATGATGGATTTTATTATGATTTTGATGTAGAAAATCCATTCACAGATGAAGACAAAGCAAAAATTGAAGAAGAAATGAAAAAAATAATAAAAGAAAACATACAAATAGAAAGATTTTCTTTGCCTAAAAAAGAAGCATTAGAACTTATGGAAGGACAACCATATAAGCAAGAATTAATTGAAGAATTACCAGAAGGAGAAGAAATATCTTTTTATAAACAAGGAGATTTTACAGATTTATGTGCAGGACCACATCTTGAAAGTACAGGAAAAGTAAAAGCCATAAAAATATTATCTTCTTCTGGAGCTTATTGGAGAGGTGATGAGCATAATAAAATGTTACAAAGAATATATGCAATATCATTTCCTAAAGCAAGCCAATTAGAAGAATATTTACAAAAATTAGAAGAAATTAAACAAAGAGATCATAGAAAAATAGGAAAAGAACAAGAAATATTTATGACTCATCCATTAGTTGGTTCAGGTTTACCAATTTATTTACCAAATGGTGCAACAATTAGAAGATTATTAGAAAGATATATTCAAGATAAAGAAATACAAATGGGATATAGCCATGTATATACACCATCACTTGCAAATTCTGAATTATATAAAGTTTCAGGACATTGGGATCATTATAGTGAAGATATGTTCCCTGTAATGAAAATGGATAATGAAGAAATGGTATTAAGACCAATGAATTGTCCACATCATATGTTAATATATAAAAACAAAATGCATTCATATAGAGATTTGCCAATTAGAATTGGAGAACTTGCACATGACTTTAGATATGAAAATAGCGGAAGTGTATGTGGACTAGAAAGAGTTCGTCAAATGTGTCAAAATGATGCACACTTATTTGTAAGACCTGACCAAATTAAAGAAGAATTTGGAAAAGTTGTTAAACTTATATTAGAAGTGTACAAAGACTTTGGATTTGAAGATTATGAATTTAGATTATCTTTAAGAGATAAAAATAATACAGAAAAATATTTTGATGATGACGAAATGTGGGAAAAAGCAGAAAGTCAATTAAGAGAGATTTTAACAGAATTAGGAGTACCTTTTTACGAAGCAGAAGGAGAAGCAGCTTTTTATGGACCAAAACTAGATGTTCAATTAAAATCTGCTGTAGGACATGATGTAACAGTATCAACATGTCAACTTGATTTCTTATTACCAGAGAAATTCCAATTAGAATATATCGGCGAAGATGGAGAAAAACATAGACCAGTAGTAATCCATAGAGCAATACTAGGGTCATTAGATAGATTTATGTGTTTCTTAATAGAAGAAACAAAAGGAGCATTTCCGGTATGGCTATCACCATTACAAGTAAAAATTCTTCCAATTACAGATAATCAACATAAATATGCCTATGAATTAAGAGAAAAACTTGCAAAAGAGAGAATTCGTGTAGAAGTAGATGATAGGAATGAAAAAACAGGCTATAAAATCCGTGAAGCACAACTTTCAAAAGTTCCTTATATGTTAGTTGTGGGAGCAAGAGAAGTAGAAGAAAATATGGTTGCTGTTCGTTCAAGAGAGAATGGAGATATTGGAACAATGAAGGTTGATGAATTTGTAGAAAAAATTAAGAATGAAGTTGAGAATAAAACAAAATAATAATATAAATTAAATAAAACTTATAGTGATAGAATAATTTAAGGAATTTTTTTAAAATATTTTATAATAGTTAAAAAAATCTGATTCAAGGAGGAAAAAATGAAATTAGGAATAGTAGGATTACCAAATGTAGGAAAAAGTACGATGTTCAATAGCATAACAAAAGCAGGGGCAGAATGTGCAAATTATCCATTTTGCACAATAGAGCCAAATGTTGGAGTAGTACCAGTACCAGATGAAAGGCTAGATGAATTAACAAAGATGTACAATCCACAAAAAACAACTCATGCAGTAATAGAATTTGTTGATATTGCAGGATTAGTAAAAGGTGCAAGTAAAGGCGAAGGATTAGGGAACAAATTCTTATCTCATATTCGTGAAACTGATGCTATATGTGAAGTTGTTAGATGTTTTGATGATTCGAATATTGTTCATGTAGATGGAAGCGTTGATCCAATTAGAGATATTGAAACAATTAATCTAGAATTAATATTTGCTGATATAGAAACAGTTAATAAAAGATTAGAAAAAGCAAAAAAGAACTTAAAAGCAGATAAAAAATATCAAGAAGAAATTGATTTATTAGAAAAAATAAAAGAAAATTTAGAAAATGGAATATCTGCAAGAGCATTAGAATATAATGAGGAAGAACAAGCTTTAGTAAAAGAGATGTTTTTATTAACTAAGAAACCAATTTTATATATTGCTAATATTTCAGAAGAACAAATAGAAAATGCAGAAAATGACGAAATGGTTTTAAAAGTGAAGGAATATGCATCAAAAGAAAAAGCAGAAGTTATTCCTTTATGTGTTAAAATAGAAGAGGAAATTTCAGGATTAGAAGATGAAGATAAAAAAGAAATGTTAGAAGCTTTAGGATTAGAAGAATCAGGACTAGATAAAGTAATTAAAAAAAGTTATGATTTATTAGGCTTAATGTCTTTTTTAACAGCAGGAGAACCAGAAGTAAGAGCATGGACAATAAAAAAAGGTACAAAAGCTCCTCAAGCAGCAGGAAAAATTCATTCAGATATAGAAAGAGGATTTATTAAAGCAGAAGTTGTAACATATGATGATTTAATGAAAGAAGGATCTATGGTATCTGCAAGAGAAAAAGGGCTTGTGCGTTCAGAAGGAAAAGACTATATTATGCAAGATGGTGATATTGTATTATTTAAATTTAATGTATAAAGATAAAATTATGTAATAATATTGTAACAAGATTGTAATAATAAATAATGAAAAAAGTATTGACATATGTCGATTTTAGGGATAGAATATTAATTGAAGAACAAAAGAATGGTTTTGTTTATATGTTTTTTAAAATATAATTACTTAAAAAAGAATAATTAAAGGTAATTATATTAATACTAATAAAAGATATATAAAAGAGAGGTAAGGAGAGAAAAAGATGAAAAAAACAAATTTAATTAAAGGATTATCAATTTTATTAATTAGTGTAATGGTTATTTTATTTAGTTCAAATGTATTTGCTGCAGACAATTCAGGATTTAATGATTTAACATCAACATTGAGTAGTGGAAATTCAAATAGTAATTCAAATAGTAATTCAAATAACGCTAACGTAAATAATTCAAATAGAAATGTTAATAATGCAAATACTAATGCAAATAAAAATAGCAATAGCAATAATAGTAATACAAATAGTTCAAGTATTTACAACAACACTAATTTACCAAAAACAGGTGTAGAAAGTTCAATTCCAGTAGCTATGTTAGTAGTAATATTTGGAGTTTCAGCAGTATATGCTTATAAAAAAATCAGTGAATATAAAAATATTTAATTAAATAAAAATAAATTGAATATATAAAAGAAGTATATTATTTAATATGCTTCTTTATTGTTTTATAAAATAATGAAAATTTATAAGGACTATTGAGATGCTTTAACAATTATTCTATTAGAATTAAAGTTATTACAAGTAATTAAAGTAAGTTCTTTTGAATCATTATTATATTCGAATACAGGAGATAAATCAGATGGATTTACTTCATATATTTTAAAAACATAATAAACATATTTCTTTCCATTATTATCATAAATAAAAATTTCATCATTATTATTTAGAAGATTGATGTTACTAAAAAATAAAGAATTATTATAGTTATGACCGGCAATACATATATTTCCATTTTCATCTAGAGAACTACCATAAAATTTACATGGAGATATTTTTAATAATTCTTCTGTAGTATCAGAAAAAATAGGATAGTAAATATTAATTTTCGGGATTTCTATTATACCAAATAAAGTATTATTATTATCAATATTGGGGTTAATGTTATTTGAATAATTGGTATCATGATTATTAGAATATAATTTGTAAACACCATAATTATCTATTAATTGATTAGAAATCTCTTGTTTTAATTGTAAAGATTTAATGTAAGAAATAAATAAAGTAATAATTACGAAAACACAAACAAGTGAAAATATAAGTTGAATTTTAAAGAAACGTTTATGATTTTTTCTTTTTTTTAGAATTTCTAATTCAGTAATTAAAATTTGATTCATTTTTTCCCCTCGTACTTGTAACCAATCTGTTAACTAAAAAAATTGTAATTTTGTGTATTTTATTACATTTTAATTTAGAATAGTATCTTTGTTAGTTTGTGTAAAAAAATAAATTTTATTAGTAATATGTAAAAACGGCTTGAAGTATAAAATAAATAAATTATTCCATTCGCCCCATTCTAAAAATTTTAACAAAAGTTTTTACAAACTTTTGAAAATTTTTGAACGGTCCCCACGAATCATTTCATAATTTATTTATTTTATATTTCAACCCGTTTTTATAATAATAAAAATAAAGTTTAATAATTTTTAATTTTAAATCTTAACACTTTTGGGTTTAGAAATTTTTGGAGTAACTTCAAATTTTATTTCAAAACAAGGAAATTCATATAATTCGTTCTTATCTAAACAATCTAAATAAATATCTAATTCATCTAAATTTCTGCATGCTGCAATTATAATAGGATTTAATTCATATTTAAACATTAATTCTAATGCTAAATCTAAAGCTTTTGATATAGAGCCTTTTTCTTTTTGCCTAATTAATTGAAAAGCTTCTCTAAATCTTGCAATAGACGAATTTTTAAATTTATTTAAAGGTAAAATATATATATCATTAACCACATCTTGTAATGTTTTATATTTATCTTTTGATGCCTTATAAATTTCTTCAATTTTATTATAAAAATAAGGTAAATAAGCTTTTTGATCTTTTTCAGAGATTAATAATACTGAATTATCTGTATGATTTATTTCAATATTATTTTTTGCATCAAATTTTAAGTCAAAATTATGGATAGTATTTTTTGAATTTTTAGTTTTTTTAATATATTTTGGAAAAAGTTCTAAAGCAGAAGATAATATAGATGTTATTGAATTTTCAAAATCAAAGATTTGACGATATAACTGGTCGCTTTTTTTATTATATTCAATTAATTCAGCTTTTATTTCGTTATAATTATCATCCATATCTCTATCATGTAGAGCTATAATATTTGTTAAGCTGTTTTGTAAAAATTGTGCCAGAGAAGAAATTTGTTCTAGTTCTTCAAATGAATTTTTTAAAGAATGATTAATTGAATAAAAATCTTCTAATTTATTTTTATTTAATGTACTTGCGTTGTCAATCAAATTAGTAGTAATAATATCTAAATTATTTCGCTTAGCTTCATATAAAGCAATAATTTGATTTAATCTATTTGTCTCTGATTGTATACTTGCTATTAAATTATTTTCAATGAATTCATCTAAGGATTCAAAACTATAAAAAAGCATAATATCCTCCATTTTTCTTTTGTCTATTTCTATTATAGCATGTGAAAATAGAGAATGTAAATAATAAAAATATTACATTTTTATTACATTATTTTAGTATATTGTATGAAAATATAAATTATGGTAAAATAAATTTAATATACAGAAGATAAGGAGCCAAAATATGTATAAAGTTCATGATTATAAAGAAGATAGCAGAAAAATTAATAAAATAAAAAAAAGTATTAGTATCATTTTATATATCATTATTATACCAATATTAATAGTTAATTTAACATTAATTATAAAATCATTTATACAACCCAATAAAATACCAGATTTTTTTGGATATAAAAATTTTATAATTGTTTCAAAAAGTATGGAACCGACCATTATGGTTGGAGATGCTATTTTTATGAAAGATGTAGATGAGAGTGAAATATATATAAATGATATTATTTCTTTCCATGATGGACAAGATATTAATACACACAGAGTAATAGCAATTTCAGAAGAAAATGGAATAAAATATTATACAACAAAAGGAGATAATAATAAAAAAGAAGATAAAAATAAAGTTACTTATAAAGATATAGAAGGAAAATATGAATTTAAAATAAGTAACTTTGGAATTGTTGTTGGAATTCTACAAAGTAAAATAACATTATTAATTTTAGTAATTATAATTATAGTAAATATTTATTCTAATAAACAACTACAAAAAAAGAGAGAGGAAAGAAGAAAAAAGAGAAAACAATATGAGCAATCACATTAACTATGTGGTGTATCAAAAATAAGAGAGATAATATAATTGCATAGTTCTTCTTCTGTTATTTTACTATTAGTTGTTAACCAAAATATAATGGTATTAATAACCGCTCCTGAATAATATTGAGCAATAATTGATATGGGTATTTTATGAGAAATATCCATATTTTCTTCTTTTTCTAGCATATCTGTAATATAAGAAACACATGCATTCATAAAAATATTAATAACACCACTATATGAATTCTTTTTTAAGATACATTTGAAAAATTTTTTATTTTCACTTACATATTTTAAAAGATTGACAATTAAATTTGTATAAAATTCTTTAATATTAGAATATGTTGAATTTCCTATTTTATCTGTTAATTCTTTTTCAATATCTTGAATGCAATATTCTAATAGTTCATATTTATCAGAAAAATGGCTATAAAATGTAGTTCTATGAACCATAGCAGCATTACATAGATCATTTACTTTTATTTCTTCAAAAGACTTCTTAGCTAAAAGCTCAAATAAAGCATTTTTTAATAATAAATAAGTTCTTTTTACTCTTAAATCATTCATTTTTATCACCTAATATTATTTTACAACTTTTCTATACAAATGTAAAGATAATCTACAAATGTATATACAAAAATAAAAAAATGTAGGTTATCTTTACAAAAGTATAAAAATGTTGTTGCATATTTGGAAAAAAATTCTATAATTATTTATTAGTGATTAAAATTAATAAAAATATTAGGAGGTTTAAAATGGATAAGAAAAAAATAATGAAAGTAGTTATTATAATAGCAGTTATTATTATTCCAGTATTATATAGCTTTTTCTATTTAAAAGCATTTTGGGATCCATATGGAAATTTACATGACATGAAAATTGCTATTGTAAATCTAGATGAAGGTGAGGAAGAAGAAAATTTAGGTAATGAATTAGTAGACAAGTTAAAAGAAAAAGACGTAATGACACTTGACATACTTAATAATAGTGATGAAGCACAAGAAGGTTTAGTTAACCAAGAATATTATGCAACAATTACTATTCCTAAAAATTTTACAAAAGATTTAAATGGTGCAGAAAATATTGATAGAAAAGTAACAACAATTACTTATTCACCAAACCAAAAGGATAATTACCTTGCATCACAAATTATTAATAAAGTTGTAACAACAATTGAAACTGAATTAAGAAGTGAAGTAAGTGAAAAGGTTGTAGCAAAATTAACAGATAAATTAGAAGAAGTACCAGATAAAATGGAAGAAATTTCAGATGGAGCAAAACAAATACAAGATGGAACTTCTCAATTAGAAAGTGGATTACAAGAATTAAGTGATGGAACATCTAATTTAAGTACAAATTATGAAAAATTTGATAGTGGAATTGAAAGTGCTTATAATGGAAGTACAGAGCTTAGCAATGGATTAAATACATTAAATAATGGAGCTGAAAAAATTTATGCAGGAACAACAAAATTAGCAGAAGGAACACAAAATTTATCTAACTTAACACAAGGGGTAAGCACACTTTCAACAGGTGCAACTAAGTTAAATTCTGGAGTAAATGCTTATGTTGATGGTGTAAACCAAGCAATATCTGATATTTCATCTAGTATATCTACAACAACAAAACAAATACAATCATTAGCAGGAAGCTTAAAAGCATATGTAGCAACACATCCAGAAGCAATGCAAGATAAAAATTTTGCAAATGCAATGGGACAATTACAAAAAATGAATAATTCAAGCTCAAATAGTCAAGGTTTAGCAACTTTACAATCAAAAGGAACAGAATTGAAAAAAGGAGCAAGTGATTTAAATACAGGAATTAAGACATTGGCAAGTAGCACAAGCAGTTTAAATACATTATCTTCTAGTGTACAAACATTAAATTCTGGAATGTTAGAATTAAAACAAGGAATTACTAGTGCAAAAACAGGAAGTGAAACATTACAAGCAGGACTTAACGAATTAAATGCAAATTCTAAAATAATAAAAACAGGAGCAAACCAATTAAATGATGGAGCAAAACAAGCACTAGCAGGTAGCCAAACATTATTAAGTGGAGTAAATACATTTAATACAGAAATTAATAATGGAATACAAGATACAAAAGAACAATTAAAAAACTTAGACGGATTAGCTGAATACACAGCAAACCCTATAAAAATTGAAGAAACAGATTATGCACAAGTAGATTCTTATGGAGTAGGATTTGCACCATATTTCATGTCTATATCATTATGGGTAGGAGCATTAATTATGATGATTGTATTCTACTATGATCCAGAAGATAGATTTAAGTTATTAGGTAGAAATGCAAAAAATAAATACTTGCGTTCAGGGATATACTTTGTAATTGCAGTAGTACAAGGAATTGTTTTAGGATTTATACTAAAATTAGGATTAGGATTTAGCGTAACAAATATGGCATTATATTATGCGTCATGTGTTTTAACATCAATAGTATTCTTCAGTATATTACAATTCTTAGTAATAAAATTAGGAGATGTAGGAAAATTCTTAGGAATCTTATTCTTAGTATTACAATTAGCAGCAAGTGGGGGAACATTCCCAATAGAAACTGTACCAAGTTTCTTCCAAGCTATTTATAAATTCATGCCAATGAATTATACAATTAGATTAATGAAAGAAGCTTTAATTAAAGTAGATACTGGTATGGTAGCATCTAATGTAGGGATTTTAATTGGAATATCTGTTGTATTTATAGCAATAACATTAATAGTTGATTATATAAAAACAAATTACATTGACAAAAAGAAAGATACAAATGAATGATAATTAGTTATTATATAATAATTAGATGGCAAATACTAAAATATTAAATAATTATAAAAAACAATAATTAAAATAATTTAATAAAACCTCTTAAAGCGAATATACTTTATAGTATTAAGTTTTAGGAGGTTTTTTATGTTAAAAATGATTGATTTACCATATCCACTAAATTCATTAGAACCATATTATTCAAAAGAAACTTTAGATTTACATTATAATATTTTATATAAAGGATATGTAGATAACACTAATCAAACACAAGAAAAATTAAAAAAAGCAAGAGATACAGGAGATTTTTCAAATATTAAATGTTTAGAAAAGAATTTAAGTTTTTTTGGATCAGGTGCTATATTACATGAGTTATTTTTCTTGAATATGGGGATTCCAATTCCAACAGAGCCAAGCATAAAACTAATGCAGCAAATTGTTAAAGATTTTGGAAATTATGAAAAGTTTAAAAATCAATTTACAGAGGCAAGTAAAGCTGTTGAAGCATCTGGTTGGTGCTTATTAGTATGGGTTCCAAAATGGAGTAAGCTTGAAATTTTACAATGCGAAAAACATCAAAATTTAACTTTGTGGGGTTGTAAACCTCTTCTTGTATTAGATATGTGGGAACATTCATATTATTTACAATATCATACCAATAGAGCAGATTACATTAGTGCTTTTTGGAATATTATAAACTGGAATGAAGTAAATAAGAGATTTACTTAAATAAATTTTTAATTATTATTGTTTTATCTCCTTTTTTTGACAAATAATTCTCAAAAATTCCTAAAAATTCATATTATATATAAATGAAATATGAAAGGAGGAATTGATGAATTTTGGATGTAAAAGGTAAGAAAATAGGATTTGTATTAACAGGTTCATTTTGTACATTTAAAAAGGTAATACCTAAAATAAAAGAGTTAATAAAATTAGAAGCAGAAGTTATTCCAATTATGTCATACAATAGTTATAATCTAGATACAAAGTTTGGAAAAGCAGAGGATTTTATTAATGAAATAGAAGAAATTACAGGCAATAAAATTATCCATACAATTCAAGATGCAGAACCAATTGGCCCAAAAAAGTTAACAGATATTATGGTAATTGCACCTTGTTCACGGAAACACAATGGCAAAACTTGCTTGTGATATTATAGATACACCAGCCTTAATGGCTGCAAAATCACATTTGCGTAATGGATTTCCATTAGTAATTGCACCATCAACAAACAATGGATTAAGTGGAAATGCAGAAAACATAGGAAAACTACTAAATAGAAGAAACTATTATTTTGTACCATTTAAACAAGATAATCCAATAACAAAGCCAAGATCTGTTGTTTTTGATGCGGAATATATTATAAAAACAATACAATATGCATTAGAGGGAGAACAAATTAGTCCAATTTTACTATAAATGCCAAAAGTTGCCAGGAGTTCCGGGTTTAAATGGCAAGCCCTTGCCATTTAAACCCGGAACTCCTGGCATTCTTGGCATCATTTTTAATTTTCAATTATTAAATCTTTTCGTTTATTAACATTTTTTATTTTTTCTGAACGATAAGAACTAATCTTATATTCATTTTTATTATTAAATATTATTGCAATAAATTTTGTATAATTTTCTTTTGATGGAGGATTAATTTCATTAATTATAATACTTGCTTGACATTTTGATAACGTATCAAATGTATTTAGAAATCCAATACCACTACCATCATCATCTAAATGTGTTGAACTAGGTTTTTCTCCTAAATTTATTAAAGTATCTATTTCAAATTCAATACCAGAATCATATACATATATACCATAATAGCCATCTATCATTCCTAATTTTACTAAAATACTACGATTGATATTATCAGAATGATTGATTGCAATAATAGCATTTTTAATATGGTCTGCAAGTAAAATTTCTAAATCATTTTTGTCTATATAATTATTAATCATATGATAAATATTTCCATTTAATTTTATTTCAAAGTCAATATTATTTTTAGTACATTCATCTTGCATAAAAGAAAGCATATCATCTATTTGTTCAATATCTGTTTTAGGAAGTTCAGTAGTATTAACATTATTGAAACATTGATTAGATAATTCTTTTACTTTATTGCTTATGTCTAATTCAGGAGATATTTCATTATTTAGCATTAATTGATTTAGTTTATGTTCTAGTGATTTTTGTTTGTGTGCAATTGAATGACTTATTTTGCTAAAGTTAAGATTTTCTGCTTCTAATTTTTCGATTTCTTTGTTTTTATTTTCTAATTCTGTTTTTGTTTCTTCTAACTCGGATACAAGTAGTTTGTGTTTATAGTATGTGACAAATGCTTTGCGAATAGTTATAAACATTATGATAGAGAAAGCTATAAAACTAAAAAATAGTTTTCTTCGAAGAAATATATTTAAATTTGATAATATGTTATATGCAAGAAGTATTATTACACTGATATCTAATATAATTAAATCAATAAAATCGTTTTTAGTTCTATTATTAAAAAATGAAAAACCATATTTAAATCGTTTAATTTTAAAAAGTGATAATAATAAAAATGAATGTATAATTATCATTATTAACAAACTTATGTAATCGTTATTAATATGTAGAATTATATTAGGAATAAAACTTATTATGATGGTAATAAAAAATATTACATAATTAATACTTAATGAAATTAGAACAACTAATAATGTATTTGCTAATGTGACATTATCATTATTATTGACTATGTAATATATAATACTAGTCAATAGCATAATTAAAAATATTATGCTTGTATAAGAATCAGTTTTATACTTTATAATTGTGCATATAATCGATGTGCTAAAAATAAGTATAATTAAAATTATTTTTCGTAAAATATTAATATTTTTATTATTTAAAATTTTGAAGAAAGTATAACAAGTAGAGATACTTAAAAAGAATATTTTTATAATATAAGTTACAATACTAATATCATTATTATTAAGAGTAAAATTCATATTATTCACCATCCATTATAACTATTATAAAAGATTATAATATAAAACAAGAAGATTATCAATATAAGATATACTTAAATTAATTGATAATCTTCTTGTTTTAATAATGTAATATTAAATTTTTATCCAACCCAACGTCTAATCCAATCTAATAAAGCATCAAACATGAAAATCACCACCTTTTCTACAAAATTCACAAATATTTGCGTTAATAAAAAAATACCATTTATTCTATTGGAATAGATGGTATTTTATAGTAGAAAAATATGGTGAAAAATGAAAAAAAGAATAAAAAACTAGCATATAAAAATATGCTAGATTAACTTTTTAATTTTATCTACATAATAGTAAATAAATTCCATCGGAGTTGGAATACCAGTTTCATGATTGATTTTAGCAGTATAATAAGTAGATAAATCTTCTAGAGAAGAAACTCTCCATGCGTGAATAATTGCATTTTGTATTCCATTTGTAATTGTATTACCAGATTTTTGATGAATTTTAGTTAGATATTGAATTACACCAATATCATTACTATCATTTTGAATTAAATATAAAATAGCGTCATGTATATATTTTCTGCCTTTTAATTTAGAAGTAACACCTATTAAATCCATTTCCGTGTCAATACAATCAGAAATTTTCTTTTCTACATCAACTAATTCTTCTTGAAAAGATGCAATAGAGCTTTTAGGAATAGAATCACGCATGATAAGAAATTTATTTAAAACATGTTCAGCAGAATATTTCGGATGATCTTTATATAGGATAATATCAACTCCGTTTCTATGTAAAATATCATATGTTCTTTTTGAATTAACATGCGTAGTTACAATAATAATTGGAGTATATCCTAAATTTAGTGTCTTTAAATTAGCTAGAAAATCTAATGAATCGGCACTACCTGATATACTATTATTTAATTCAATATCTAATACTATACCTTCAGGATGTTTCAATTTTACATATTTTAAAGCATCTACATCAGAATCAGTAATAGCTATTAATTCAAATTTATTGTTATACTTTAAACAATTCATAAAATTCTCACAATCAACAGGGTCATCTTCAACTATTAATATTTTCATAGGTTTAGTGTTCATAATAATTCTCCTTTATTTTATTTTTTATCTAACTAAAACTATACCATAAAATCTCATAAATTTCTATACTATATATAAAATATTTTACTATGTAAAATTATATTAAAAGGTTTAAAATTGGTAAATATAGTAAAGAAAAGGAGATATAAAAATGAAAAAAAACGTAGAAAATATAGATACTGAAAAGATTGAACAAATTGAGAGAGGGAAAAGAATAAGAGATATTAGAGAGAAAGAATTAAAGATGAAAAAGACACAACTAGGAAAAGAAATTGGTATTTCAGGGCAATTTTTAGGATTAGTAGAATCAGGAAAAGGAAATTTAGTATATAAAAGTGTAAAAAAACTAATGGATTTAAGTGGCCATTCATCAGATTATATATTATATGGACTTGATGATAGTGTTATACAAGAAACTAAGAAATGTTTAGAAAAATATACAGAAAAAGAAATTATACAAGCAATGAATGTCATAAAAGAAATTACATTGTTCATAAAAGAAAAATAAAGTTTTATAAATATATTATATTCAAATGAATATAATATATTGACTTTTAATAATTTATTAAATAAAATACTTCATATAAAAAATAAAAGGAGAATGTGTAGAGATGTATATGGAGTATTTATTATATTTTAATTCATTAGATAAAACGGAAAAAACAAAACAATTATTATTAATAATAATATTTTTACTAATTATTTCTGCAATTGCAGGATTAGCAGAGTTTTTAAAATATAAATATAAAGGAAAAACTAAAAATAAAACATTTCAGAAATTTCTAGAAAAAATTTAGAAATTAGATGATTAAAAAAATATAAAAATCACAATTTTTCATAAAATAAAGGGTAATATAAATATTAAAATATTACCTCTATTTTTTTGCGATTTTATATTAATATATAAAAAATAATTGTAGAACAAAATAAAATATGATAAAATACAAAATATACAAAGGAGGATCTAATATGAATTGGGACTTAACAGATATTTTTAAAAATAAAGAAGAATATGAAAGTGCAAAACAAGACTTGTTAAAAAATTTAAATAAAATAGAAAAATTTAAAGGAAAATTATGTTATTCAGCACAAGACTTATTGCAATGTTATAGAATAGATGAACAAGCATTACAACAATATGAAAAAATTTATGCTTATGCAATGCTTACATATCATTTAGATATGTCAAATCAAGAGAGTATAAAACTTTTTAAAGATGCAGAAAGTTTAGGAACTATATTTAATACAAAAACATCTTTTATATCTCCAGAAATAACATATGCGGATGAGGAAAAAATAAAAAATTTTATAGATACAACTCCAGAATTGGAACCATATAAAAGAGATATTTTAGATACATTAGAATTAAAAAAACATACATTAAATCAAGAAGCAGAAGATATCCTTGCAAACTATTCAGAGGTGTTTTCAGCACCTGAGAACACTTATGATATTTTAACAAATGCAGAATTTAAATTTGGAACTATAATAGATGAAGATGGAAAAGAAGTTGAATTAACAGATAGCAACTATTCCATTTATTTGAAAAGTAAAAAACAAGAGGTAAGAAAGTCAGCTTTTAAATTAATGTATAAAAAATATAGTGAATACATAAATACTATATCAGAATTATATTTAGCAAATGTAAAAACAGATGTTATAACAAGCAAGCTAAGAAATTACGAATCAAGTATAGAAAAAGCTGTAATCCACGATGATGCTAGTATTAAAGTATATGAAGCTTTAATTAAAGCAATTGATGAAAATATTGAAACTAATTATCAATTTATAGAATTAAAGAGAGAATTGCTGAATTTAAAAGAATTACACATGTATGATTTATACGTAAATCCTTTTGAGGAAGGAAAAGATGAAATCACATTTGAAGAAGCCAAAAGTGAAGTTTTAAATGCTTTACAAATTATGGGACCAGAATATACCAATTTATTAAAGCAAGCTTTTGAAAATAAATGGATTGATGTTGAAGCAAAACCAAACAAAAGAGGTGGAGCATATAGCATGGGAGTTTATGGAATTCATCCTTTTGTCTTAACGAATTTTGTCAACTCAAAAAGAGATATCAGTACAATAGCACACGAACTAGGACATAG
>CANPZT010000009.1 GCA_947589135.1 uncultured Clostridia bacterium
GTTGAATGACTTTCCATATATTCAGACATATCTACTCTAATGATAGAGTCCTCGCTTCCAAACATTTCATAAGCTAAACTTTTTGCAAGTTCTGTTTTACCTACACCAGTAGGACCAACAAAGATAAATGATGGAGGCCTTTTTGTACTTTTTAATCCAGCTCTATTTCTTCTAATTGCTCTTGCTACACTACTAACAGCTTCTTCTTGACCAATAATTCTTTTGTGAAGATTTGTTTCCAAATTTAAAAGCTTTTGTGTTTCTGCTTCTGTAATTTTTTTAACAGGAATTTTTGTCCAGCTTTCAATAACATTTGCAATATCTTCAATTGTAATTTGTCTAGGTCTCATTTTTTTAGTTAATGTATCAATTTCTTCAACTAATTGACATTCTCTTGTTTTTAGGTCAGCAGCTCTTTGATAATCTTCTGTAGAATCTGCGGCAATTACTTCTTCTTTTTCTGCTTGAACTTGTGTTAATTCTTGTTTTAACATTTCTAGCTTGATTAAATTTTTATTTTCTAAATTAATTTTTGAACAAGCTTCGTCTAAAATATCAATTGCTTTGTCTGGTAAAAATCTATCATGAATATATTTTTCTGACATAATAACTGCGCTACGAATAACATCATTAGAAATTTTAACTTTATGATATTCTTCATAGTATTTTTTGATTCCCTCAAGTATTCCAATAGAATCATCAACATTTGGTTCTTCTACTAAGACCTGTTGGAAACGTCTTTCTAATGCTGAATCTTTTTCAATATATTTTCTATATTCTTTTAAAGTAGTAGTACCAATTAGCTGAATTTCTCCATTTGATAGGGCAGGTTTTAAAATATTTGCTGCATTCATAGAGTGCTCTCCATCACCTGCACCAATAATATTGTGTATTTCATCAATTACAAGAATGATGTTTCCATATTCTTTACATTCGTCAATAATTCCCTTCATTCTTGATTCGAATTGTCCTCTAAATTGAGTTCCTGCAATAATAGATGTCATGTCTAATAAGTAAACTTCTTTATTTAATAGTTTTGCTGGTACATTTTGGTTAGCAATTTTAATAGCTAATCCTTGTGCAATTGCAGTTTTACCAACTCCAGGTTCTCCTATTAAGCAAGGGTTATTTTTAGAACGCCTATTTAAAATTTGTACAATTCTTTGAATTTCTCTATCTCGTCCAATTATCATATCTAATTCATTGTTTTTAGCTTTATTTGTTAAATTAGTACCAAAAGTGTCCAAAAACTTTTTCTTTTTATTAGTTTTTACATTTTTCTTCTTTTCCACTTTTACTTTTTTTCTAGAAGAACTACTTTCTTCTTGTTCTCCATTTACTTTTTTATTAGAGCCTGTAAACATATTAGAAAATATAGATCCTAAGGGGATAGCTGCACCTGCTATTTTTGGAGAATCAACATCATCATTTTCTCCTTGAGATGCATCAAAGGTAATAGCTCCTTCAATATCTTCAATATTTTCTAAATTAATATTTTCAGCTAAATCTTTAAAAATACTTTCTAATTGTTTTGACATGTCACTTAAATTTATTTTATCATTTGATAAAATTTCATTTTGTCTGTACAATACTTCATTAGGATTAATTCCTTTTTTCTTAGCACAATCATAACAATATCCTTCCATTGTTTCTTTACCATTTTCTATTTTTTTGTAAAAAAGTATGGCAGGATTTTTATTACATTCTGAACATAACATACTTTTAATTCCTCGTTTCTATAATTTTGCAATATATAATATCATACATCAAAAAAGCTTAATAGTCAATAATTTTTAGTCGGTTGTTGAAATAAATGTAATAATCACTTGAATTTTTTATATAAATATATTATAATAAATATATATAAAAATTTTATAGGAGGCTAAATGCATGACAAAGAAATTGACTTTAAGAGGTCCTAGTAGTTCGTTCACAGTGGAGGCAGAGAATAGTGAGCTGTTTAAAAAGTTCTTAAATTGGCTTAAGGAATACAATCCAGCTCCATACTCAACGGATATGGAGTATTATCCAATAATAACAGAACAGCGGATTATAGCTTGCCGGTTAAAGGCTCGTAGGCTTAATCTTAAAGTAAAATAATGAATTGTCAAGGATGCGTTTTGCATCAGAAAAATGCTGGAGAATAATTGCTCTCCAGCATTTTTTAAGAAATAGAATATATTAAAGAATATTTAATTTTGGAGATTTATAAAATATTAAAATTTAAATAAGATATATTTATATTGCGAAATAAAATCAAGGATGATATAATAAAGTCACTTAAAAGAGAGGTATTGAAATGAATGTAATATTACCAAAAAAAGAAAAAATAAGTAAGAAACAAATTATAATATACTCTACAATTATAGCATTCTGTATTATTGCAGTAATTGTAGCATCTTATGTTCAATTTTACGCAAGAATCAGCATTGCAGAATTAGTTGGAATTAAACCAAAAGAAGAGTATGGTGAAAAAACAGAAGAACAAATTGAATTACTTAAATCTGAATTTGATACTATATTTAATAATGCTATACAAAATGATGATGGAACTAATAATAACAAAAAAGTATATAAAGATAGAGATTTAGTATGTACTAAATATGAAAAAAAAGAAACTAAATCAAATAGTTATGATATGGATATTCATATACCATATATTAATATAGACAATGAAATAATACAACAATACAACGACGAAATTGAAAATATATTTGCATCTAAAGCAAGAAGTGTGTTAGAAAGTAAAAACAAAAATACAATTTATACAGTAGAATATGTTGCAAATATAGAAGACGATATTTTATCATTAATGATTCGTTCCAATTTAAAAGAAGGTGCAAGTGCACAAAGAGTAATAATACAGACTTATAATTATGATTTAAGAAATAATAAAGAAATATCACTAAGTGAGATACTAAGAATAGAGAAATTAGACAAAGAAGTAGTACAAGGAAAAATTGATACTGCTATTCAAGATGAAGAAAAGAAAGTAGAAAATTTAAAACAATTAGGATATAATATTTTTAACAGAGACATTGAAAGCGATATATATAAAATAGAGAATGTAAAAGAATTTTATTATGTAGGTGATACAATATATATTATTTATGCTTATGGTAATGACTCTTATACAACAGAAATGGATTTGATAATAATATAATATATAAATTATAAATAATTTACAAAAATAAAGAGACAAATGGGCTAGCCCGTTTGTCTCTTTTGAAAATAAAAGGGGATGTTTTTTTATTTAAATCAGATTGCTTATTAATAGCTTACTGATTATAAATGTATTTTAACAATTTAATTTGCCCATTGTGTGAACTATAAGTGAAAAGTTATAATAAATTATGGTTGTTCTCCTAAAGTGATTGTTAGTTCTTTTTCTTCTCCATCTCTATTAACTTTTATTTTCATTTCATCACCAATTTTATGAGTATTTTTTATTTCGTTTAATTCATCCATTGTAGAAATTTTTTTACCATCAGCTTCAATTATAACATCACCAATTTTAATTCCTGCCTTTTCACCTGCAGAAAAGTCATCAACAGATTTTACATATACACCAACTACTAATTTATATTTTTCAGCAGTTTTTTCGTCTAAATCTATACCAGAAATTCCAACATATGGTCTTTTAACTTTACTATATTGAATTAATTGTGATGTTATGTCTGTTGTTGAGTTTATTGGAATTGCAAATCCCATTCCTTCTATTCCTGTTCCAGAAAGTTTTAGAGTATTAATACCTATTACTTTTCCTTCACTATTTACTAATGCTCCACCGCTATTTCCTGAGTTGATAGCTGCATCTGTTTGAATTAGGTTATATTGTTTTCCGTCTGAATCTGTTACTTCTCTATTAACAGCACTAATTACTCCACAAGTAATACTACTTTCCATTCCTAATGGATTTCCAACAGCCATTGCGAATTCTCCAACTTTTATACTATCAGAATCAGCAAATTCTGCTTTAGAAAGACCTGTTTTTTCAATTTTTATAACTGCTAAGTCTGTTTGCTCATCAGTTCCAACAATTTTTGCTTCATATTCAGTTTCATCATTAAATAAAGTTACTGTTAATTTTGTAGCTTCAGAAACTTCGTAATAAGATTCTGAAGAAGAAGTTGCAACAATGTGATTGTTTGTTAAAATGTAACCATCTTCACTAATAATTATTCCAGATCCAGCAGCTGTTGCAGTAGTTGATTGACCTCTACTTCCAAACATAGATAGTAAAGAGTTAACACTATATTCTACTTTAATACCTACAATTGATGGTAAAATCTTATTAGCAGCATATACAGAAGTATCAGAATAATTTTCAAGTGATGTTTGTTTTACATATCCATTATTTTCAGAGCTTCCAGAATTTGAATTTACACTTGAGAAATTTGTATTCAATAATTTAGATTTAATAGATGGAACACCAAAACAAGTTCCAATAACAAGAGAGCAACCTAATATTCCACTGAAAAAAGGTAATAGAAAGCTTTTGCCAAATCCTGAATTATTATTTTTTGTTTTTTCAGTTTTGTATACCTCTTTATATGTACTAGGATTTTGTACAGTTTTAAAGTTTTGTGAATTTTCTTTTTTTTCATTTTCTTCCATGATAAGACCTCCTAAAATTTCTTATTATATAATATCCTAATATGACTATATAATACAATAGATTTGTGAAAATTTTGTGAATAAATTGGAAAAATTTAAATTTTTATATTCAAAAAACATCGTTTCTTTTGATAAATTTTTATTTTATCAAAGTTACGATGTTTTTTGGTTGCTTTTTAGTTTAACCATTATAAGGCCCAACTTCATAGACCTGACAATAATGCGCAAAAGTTATATAAGCTGCATTTGGTGGAACTGGAACTATATTAGTACCACGTTTCCAATAACTTGCTAAAATAGCTCCAGAAGAATTATGAAAATAAAAGCTACCATATGCACTCCCATTATCACAACAATGGATTTTTACGTTTTTGCCTATCATATCCGGAGCAATATTAATTCTCGGTTTTAGAAGCTCACAATAAAGAGTTCTATCATTTCCATCATAAGCAGCAGGACCTAAAGCGTCAGATGCTAAATTAAGTGTAATATTTTTAAATTCCATTTTTGTGATTTCATGATCTTTTATTGTTTTTGCTAGCACTTTTCCAGAGTTTTTAACTTTTATTGTTTCTGTATATACATTCCATGTTACTCCATTATTTAGGCTATAATAATTATTTGTCTCTTCTCCATAATCTATATTAACTTCTTTGTTTAACTCTACTCCATCTGGTGTTAATATAGGATAAAGACTTGATTTATTTTCATTAATTATAGGTTTGGCATTAATATTTGCTTTTAAAACATAATCTTCTGTTTCATTATCACTTTTACGTTTTATCTTAAAAGTATAATCTGTACCCGATACAACATTATAGTCTATTGCTAACTTATTTTTATTTGTATTTAGTATATTTCCATTTGGAGTTTGTACCTGTTCTATTTCATCATTACTTTCTATTTTTATAGTAACATTAATATCATTTCCACTTGTTGAATTTACAACATATATTGTTTCTATATTATGTTCTTCTTGCTCTTGTTCTTGTATTTCTTGTTCTTGCTCATTAAGAGCTTTAGATAATAATCCACTTTTTTCTATTACATTTTTTATTGTTATATCTGTTAAGATTAGCAGTATTATAAGGGTTATTACAAGCAATATTAAAATTATATATTTTATGCTTTTTTTCATTTGCTTTTTTCCCTCCTGTTTTTTATATCACTTTATCCCAGGATTCTTCATTTTGTTTTAATTTCTATTTTACTAATTAGCAATATATCTTATAGAAATACATCCAATATTCATTGTAACTAGGGTTACGACTAAAAGTAATACTTATTTTCGTGGTTTCCGTTGGTATAGTAAATTGTCTATTACAACGCCCCATGTCATACTGATCCGAACACATCGGGCCGTCCTGTGTAATTAGTGTCTCGTCAATAGTAAAATATTTAACTGTAATAGTACCATATGTTGTTTGTTTACCGCCTAAATCCAAATTCAATGTTAAACTTCTTTCCCCATGACTCCTCAGCAGCATTTAAATAATATGTTTTAGAGGGACCTGGGACATTGACGAAATTCTGAGCTCCCGAACTACATCTTGACCATGGAACCGCATCGCTCGGAGTACTAATTTTTTTACTTGCTGTTGATTCAGTTCCATTTGACTTTTTTACACTTTTTGCATATATAGTTTGTGATTCTACACAATTAATTGGTCCATTATATTTAGTCCAACTTGTGTTATCAAAACTATAATAATTTTCAATGTTATCATTCTCATCATATGTTATAGTTGTCATTCCATCTTGTTGCAATATTATTCCAGTACTTGTAATTAAAGGATAACCATAATTTGAGCTAATTACTGGTGTGCTTGGTGGAGATGAATCAATTGTAATTTTCCTTGTATATGTATTTCCTTCTTGAGTTGTTACTTTCAAGACATATATTCCGTCAGTATTAAATTGATAAGTAAATCCATAACTTTCTTCATTTTTTGTCATATCTTCTTTTGTGACACTTTTAATCACTGAATTTTCATTTGCACTATCTAATATTTCTAAAGAAGTTACACTTTCTCCTCTTTCTGTTATAGAAATATCAATATTTTTTCCTTTTGGTATTACTATAATCAATGGTGAAGTTGCTTTTCCTAAACTTTCTAATAATTTTCCGTCAGCTGATACTCTAAATTCATACCCATCTATTACTACAATATAACCTCCTGAATTATCTTCTGATTCATCCTCACGTATTTCTGTACAACCTTCTATACTTTCTAAATATTCTTTTAATATTGGATCTTTTTTGATATTTTTATCTGTAATATATTCCATAAGTTTTAATTTTAATTTTTCTGAAGCAGCTTGTTCAGTGTGTTCATCAACAGCGTGTGCTGCTTTTCCGAAGTAATCCATCTTGTCCTGTCAATGTTGTAATTGCTACTCCTGCTAAGATTAATAATACTATTATGGTTATTACCAATGCTATTAGAGTTATTCCTTTGTTTGAAAATTTATTATTGTTACCAATTGTTTCTTTAAAAATTAAATCGTTTTTTTTCTTCATTTGTACTCCTCCATTTTTTATTAGATTACTTCTTACTATCTCTTAATTTAATAAAATTTTATATGATTTAATCTACTTATTCAAGGAATACAGCTGTTTTTATTAATAACTTTTTTACATAAAATATGACCAAGGGTCGATTCCTGGTCATTTGGTATTATTCGATTTAAAGATATATTTGTATATATCTTTACTAATTTTTTGTTTTTTATAAGTTAACTTCATATTTAAATTTTTAGTACACTTAAATTATAACATTTATATTTGTAAACGATTTTTATATTACATTTTAGTTACAGGCTCCACGTTTTTGGTAAAATTATTAAAAAGAACTTGACAAAAAACAAATACACGTAGTATAATAATACTTGTTACAAGAAGAAGCCAAAACTTCTCACCTTATCAAATAAAAGGAAAAAGGTTAGAAATTCAATAATTTTAGCATATTTGTGCTATCTTTTATATTGGAAATTGGCTTGTAACAAAAGTCAATTTTTTTATTGGAGGTGTTTTATATAAAACAAGAATTACCAACAAATAGGCAAATAAGAGCAAAAGAAGTTCAACTAATAGGAGAAAATGGTGAAAAAGCAGGAGTGGTATCTTTTGAAGATGCAATTACACAAGCTGAAGAAAAAAACTTAGATTTAGTTTTAGTCTCTCCAAATGCAAATCCACCAGTTTGTAAAATTATGAACTATGGAAAATACAAATTTGAACAAGCAAAAAAAGAGAAAGAAGCAAAGAAAAAGCAAAAAGTATTAGAAATAAAAGAAATAAGAGTTACTCCTAATATAGAAGAACATGATTTTAGCTTTAAAGCTAAAAATGCTAGAAAATTTTTAGAAGATGGCAACAAAGTAAAAATAACTGTAAGATTTAGGGGAAGAGAAGTAAATAATTCTAAATCAGGAGAAGTTGTTCTAAACAAATTTATAGAAGAATTAGAAGAAGTATCTGTAGTTGAGAAACAACCTAAATTAGAAGGTAGAAACATGTTTACAATTTTAGCAAAGAAAAATGCTTAAATTAATATAAACAATTATAAAGAAACGAAAGGAGCGATGGCATATGCCAAAATTAAAAACAAATAGAGCTGCTAATAAAAGATATGGTTTAACAGCAACAGGAAAAGTAAAAAGAACAAAATCAAATAGAAGACACTTATTAGCAAATAAAACAAAAAGACAAAAAAAATCAGGAAAAGTTCAAGATGGATATGCAGATAAAACATGTGTTAAAACAATTAAAAAATTATTACCATATGGTGGATAATACTTAAAAAAGGAAGGTGAATATAAAATGGCAAGAGTAAAAACAGCAAGAACAACAAGAGCAAGACACAAAAAAATATTAAAACAAGCAAAGGGATATTATGGTGCAAAACATTATAGATTTAGAAATGCAAATCAAGCAGTAATGAAATCTTTATCATATGCATATGTAGGAAGAAAAGATAAAAAAAGTAATTTTAGAAAATTATGGATAGCAAGAATAAATGCAGCAGCAAGAATGAATGGTACTACATACAGCAGAATGATAGCAGGATTAAAGAAAGCAAATGTTACAATAAATAGAAAAATGTTAGCTGAAATTGCTGTATCAGATCCAAAAGCTTTTACAGAAATAGCTGAAATTGCAAAAAAAGCATAATAAAAATGACTAAGGTGATGTGTCCTTGGTCTTTTTTTAAAATTAATAATTAACATTATCAGAAACAAAAGTGACCAAGAGATGTATTCTTTTGGTCACTTAGGCATTTATTGCTTTTTCATTTTAGGTTTTGAAATAAGAGAAGCCAAATATCCGAAAAAAACAGCAGCAGCAATACCACCAGCAGAAGCCTTAACACCACCAGTAAAAGCTCCAACCAAGCCACTTTGTTGAACACTTTCAATAGCGCCTTTTGCTAAATTATATCCAAATCCAGTAAGAGGAACAGTAGCACCGGCACCAGCAAAATCTACTAAATATTGATAAATTCCTAGTCCACCCAAGACAGCTCCAGTAGTTACAAAAATAACTAAAATTCTAGCTGGTGTTAATTTTGTTTTATCAATTAATATTTGACCAATAATACAAATAATTCCACCAGTTACAAAACATTTTAGTAACATCATCCAATCAAATACATTTGCCCAATTAATATTCATAACACCTCTCCTTTCATCAGGGATTATGGGATGTTCCTTAAAATCCCTTTAAATTTCTATACTAATTGCATGAGCTATTCCAGGTATTGATTCTCCTTGTTGAGAACTAGTTGAGTTCATTAAAGCTCCAGTAGCAATTAATAGAATTTTCTTTATCTTTTTATCTTTTAGTTGCTTGAAAAAATATCCAGAAAATACTGTACCACAACAAGCACAACCACTTCCGCCAGAGTGCGTATCTTGTGCATTTTTATCAAATATTAAAACACCACAATCATTATAATTTGATTTAATATTATATCCTTGAGATTTAGCAATATCAATTGCAATTTCTTTACCAATATGTCCTAAATCTCCGACTTATAATTGCATCATAATAGCTAGGATTTCTGCCAGTATCTAAAAAGTGCGTAATTAAAGTATCTGCAAATGCAGGAGCCATTGCAGCACCCATATTATTTGCGTCTTTAATTCCCATATCGACAATTTTACCAGGAGTAATATGAGTAATATAAGGTCCTTGTCCATCTTTTGAAATAATAGCTGCTCCACTACCAGTAACAGTCCACTGACTTGAAGGAGGTCTTTGGTTTCCAAGTTCTAATGGGAACCTAAATTGTTTCTCAGCACTACAAAAATGACTAGAAGTAGCACATAAAACATTTTTAGCAAAGCCTTCTACAGCTATTGCACCCAAACTTAAAGATTCAACAAAAGTAGAGCAAGCACCAAAAACTCCGAAAAAAGGGAATATTAAGTTCTCTTAAACCAAAGCTAGATGAAATACATTGATTTAATAAATCACCAGCAAACATACAATCTATTTTATCAGCAGGAACTCCAGATTTATTAATAACAGTATTTACAGTTTCTTTTATAATTTTACTTTCAGCTTTTTCCCAAGTTTTTTCTCCCCAAAATTCATCATCTAAAGTTTGATCAAAGTATTTAGAAAGAGGTCCGTTCAGCTTCTTTAGGACCAACTATACTCGCACATTCAACAATAGATGGAGGAGCATTAAATCTAATTGTTTGCTTTCCTAATTTTTCCAATAAATCATCTCCTAACACGTTAAAAATTTTAAAAATTTCTAAGCTATTTTAAATAAAAAATTCAAATGATTTTTTAAACTAAAGTAATACTCTGCGTATTAAAAATTAAATAAATAATACCTACAAGAATAGAAGCAGAAATTCCAAAAACAAGAACAGGACCAGCAACTGTAAACATTTTTCCTCCAACTCCCATAACATACCCTTCAGATTTATATTCCATAGCAGGAGAAACAATAGAGTTTGCAAAACCTGTAATTGGAATTAAAGAACCAGCACCTGCAAATTTACCAATTTTATTAAAAAGATTTAATCCTGTTAAAAAAGCAGCAAATCCGATTAATAAAATGGAAACAATTGTACCAGAAGTTTGTGTATCAAATCCTCTTTCTTTACATATATTAAGTATAATCTGACCAATTGAACAAATTAGTCCACCAACCCAAAATGCATTAAAACAATTTTTTAAGATTGGGGAATTAGGTGACTTTTTATCAACATATTCTTGATAAGTTTGTTTTGTTTCTAAAGGATCCATAAATTCACCTCCTACTAATTATCATTACGATTTAGATCTATTGAAAAACTTAAATCTAAATCAACAAAATATTCTGAAATTTTGTCGCCATCAATTGTGGCTCTTTGTTCTAAAATTTTTACTTCTGACAAATAATCTATTGTTTTAGAAGCTTCAGAAATTGCTTTAACAATAGCATCTTTCCATGAAATAGTTGAATTGCCAGTAACAATTAAATGTTTTTTTATATCCATAGTAAACCTCCAAAAATATTTTATAGCTATCATTTCCGGAAATTAGAAAAAATATACAAAATTAGTAGAAAAATTTAATAAAAAAGTATATAATTTTAAAAGGTTGCCAAGGTTGCCAATGGTTCCGGGTTTAAATGGCAATTTGAATTGCCATTTAAACCCGGAACCATTGGCAACCCCGGCAACCTGAATTAAGGAGGAATAGTATGATTGATAAAACAAGAGAAATAGCATTAAAAGTTTTATATAAAATAGATGTTGAGGAAGCATATTCTAATATTGTTTTAGATGAAATGATAAATAAAAATAGAAATATATTACAAGATAGAGATATTGGTTTAATTTCTGAAATTGTTTATGGTGTAACTACTTGGAGATTAACTTTAGATGAAATTATTACAAAGTATTCTAATATTAAATTGAAAAGAATATCTCCTTGGATTTTAAATATTTTGAGGATGGGGATTTACCAAATTATCTTTTTAGATAAGATTCCTAAATCTGCAGCTGTTAACGAAAGTGTTAATTTGGCAAAGAGATATGGTCACAAGAACAGTTCTAATTTTGTTAATGCTATTTTGAGAAAAGTCGATAAAGCAGATTATGAAAGCTTATTTGAAATTGAAGATTATATTGAAAGAGTTTCAAAGACTAACTCAATGCCTGTTTGGATTATAAAAGAGTTATTAAATGGTGGTTTAGACAAAAAACAGGTAGAGGAAATTTGCAAGAACTCTAATAAAAAACCTAAAGTTTGTATTAGAGTAAATACATTAAAAACTGATATTGTAGAGCTAAAAAATAAGTTACAAGAAAGAAATATTAATTTCACAGATGGTATATTAAAAGATTTTTTAGCTATTGATAAAGTTAAAAATATAGAAAATCTTGATTTATTTAAAGAAGGAATGTTTACTATACAGGATGAAGCTGCAGGATTAATTCCATTAATTTTAAATCCTAGCAAAGGTGATATTGTACTTGATGCTTGTAGTGCACCAGGAGGAAAAACTACATATATGGCAGAAATAATGCAAAATCAAGGAAAAATAGATGCTTGGGATATTTATGAACACAGAATTAAATTAGTGGAACAAACAGCTAAGAGACTAGGAATTTCAATCATTAAAACAAGTGTAAATGATGCAACAAAAATGAAACAAAACTATATAGAAAAGTATGATAAAATCTTGTTAGATGTACCATGCCTAGGTATAGGTGTGTTAAAAAGAAAACCAGATATAAAATGGAAAAGAGTGCAACAAGATATACAAGAAATAAATAAAATGCAAAGGCAAATCTTAGAAATTTGCGCAAAATATTTAAAAAAGGGTGGAGAAATGGTATATTCAACATGTAGTATTTTAAGAGAAGAAAATGAAGATGTTATAAATCAATTTTTAATTAAAAATTCTGAATTTGAATTAGAAAAGTTGCAATTAGAAGAAAATAATTATTTTAAAAAATTTATAAAAAATGAAACTTTCTTAAAGGTTTATCAAAATGATAAAACAGATGGTTTTTTTATTGCAAAAATAAGAAAAAATTAAAAAAATTTCAAATATTACAATTAAATTACATATTTATTACAATTACGTTAAATATATTGACCTTTTCATAAATTAAAAATAGAATATAGATATATTTTCAATAAATATATCTAAAATAAAAGAAAAAAATAGAATAATATAAAATTTATTCAAGTATGATTTTGTCGAATAATGTAAATCATAAACATATAACAAAAAAAAGGAGTAAAAAATGTCAAATTGTTTAGGTCTATATATAGAAGAAAACTTAATTAAATATGCAAAAGTTTCTAAAGAACACGATAATATAAAAGTAGAAACATTTGGCGTAATGTTTTATGAAAAAATTTCTGATGCAATAAAACAAATAATAGAAGAAACATATAGTCAAAAAACTCCTATAAGTGTTAATTTATCAGAAGAAATGTATAATTATTTTGATATGTATGCATTGCTAACAAAAAAAGACTTACAAAAAGCAATATCTACAGAATTTGAATCTTATTGTAGTGAAAAAGGATATAATCCAAATGTATTTGAAACAAGATATGCAATTGTAGATAACCAATTAGACAAAGACAAAATTAAAATTATTCATGTTGCTGAAAATAAAATAGAATTAAACAAAAGAATTCAACAAATAGAGGGATACAGAGTATTAAATATATCACCAATCTCAATGTCAATTACAAATTTAATAAATGCACAAGTAAATGACAATTGCTTAATTGTAAACATAGAAGATAAAACAACAATAACAACAGTAATTGATAATAAAGTTTCAAATATAGATATATTAGATGAAGGAAGTACAGACTTTTTAACAAAAATTAATGTAAAAGAAAATTCATATGCAAAAGCATATGAAGTATGTAAAAATACAACAATATATACTTCAGAGGGAAGAGAATTACAAGATGAAGAGACAAGCTATTTAGAAGATATAATGCCAACATTATTTGAAATTGTAAGTAAGACAAAACAAATAATAAACACAAGTACTGAAAAAATAACAAAAGTATATTTAACAGGAACAGGAGCTTTAATTAATAATGCTGATTTGTATTTTCAAGAATATTTAGAAGAAGCTGAATGTGAAATACTAAAACCATATTTTATTGAAAATACAAGAGATATAAGTATAAAAGATTACATTGAAGTTAATTCTGCTATTTCATTAGGAATGATGGGATTAGGAGAAGGAATTTCTGGTATGAATTTTAAAAAGACATCTATATTAGATAAATTACCAGATTGGCTAAAAATAGAGGTTGGACCTAAAGAAAAGAGTAAAGAACAAGAAAATAAAGCAAAAATAATTACATGGGATTTAGGACAAAAATTAGATAAAATTGAAGTAAATTTACTTAGAGCATGTGCATCAATATTATTATTAATTTTGATTTATAGTGGATTTTCAATGTTATTATTAAATCAAATGAACAAAAAATCAGATGAAATTCAAGGATCTATTCAAACAACAAATGAACAAATTGGACTAGCAAATGCAGATAATGAAAAAATAAAAGAAAAGACAAATGACTATTCAAACTTAATAAAAAGTATAGAAGATGCTAATAACAAACTTGCAGAAAGAAATAAAAGTAGAAACGCAATTCCAAATTTATTAAACCAAATTATGACTATTATACCTGAAAATGTGCAATTAACATCAATAGAGAATACAACTGATACACATATTGTTATTAATGCACAATCAAACAAATATGAACAATTAGGATATTTAAAGGCTAAAATAAAAACAGATGTTATTTTAACAAATGTAATATCAACAGCAGGACAAAAAGAAAATGACATTGTTGTAGTAAAAATAGAAGGAGACTTGCCATGAAAAAATTATTAATATCAATTTTAATTGCATTACTACTTGCACTTTCTATTTTTATAGGATGGAATGGATTAACACTAGGAAAAATACAAATTTTAGGAATACAAGGAATTCAACAAAAGAATGCTGAACTAGATACAGAAGTAGAAAAAGCAACTAGATTAGCAAGTGTAGATTATAAAAAAGCAATATCAGATGTAGAAGAAAATGCAAAACAAATGAATCAAAAAAAGCAAGATTATGAAGAAATGACAATGTTAAATACAGATGAAAATGGTCAAATTGCAACACAAATACAAAGATATGAAATTGAAACATTGTGGGTAAAACTTGGTAATTATGCAACAAGTGAGGGATCAACAATAAAAATAGATTTAACTAAAGGAACGAATACAATTGAAGACACATATAATCTAAATTTCACTGTTAATGGAAGTTATATTTCTATAACAGATTTTATATCAGATATTGAAAATGACACAACATTAGGATTTAAAATAGAAAATTTTAAAATGTATCCAAATCAAAATGATGGAAACACATTACAAGCAACATTTACATGTAAAGATATAGCAATTATAGATGTAGATACTACAGCTGTTGTAACACCAGTGACAACAGATACTAATACAAATAACACAACTAATTCTACAAATACAACAAATACAGTAAATGCAACAAGTAGTAATAATACTACTACAAATAATACAAATACAGCTAATACAGCAAATCAGTAATAAAATATAAAGGAGTCAAAATATGGCTAAAACAATTATAAAAGAAATTATTATAATGTTGCTACTATGTTTAGCAATTATCGTAATATTAGGATTATTATTGTATGATTATGTTCCAATGTCAAAAGTTGTACCAGATGCAGTTTCTTATTCAACACCTGAAGATGTTAAGGAAGAATTAATCCAAGTTGGAGATGTTAATGAAGATGAAGTAATTATGACATATGAAGTAGATTCTACTGACTTAAATAATTATAAAAATATTAAAAATTATAAACCAGGTAAAGCAAATCCATTTTCATCATATGAAACAACAGCGACAACTAATTCAGCAACAAGTTCAGGTTCAACTAGTGGAAATAATGGAGCAACAGCAAATGGAAATGGTACTACAACAAATAATTCAGATAATTCTAATACAGGTTCTAATGCACAAAGTACAACAACATCAGGAGGAAAGTTTTTCCAAGATAAAGGAACTAAATAAAATTAATTAGTTATTAACGTTAGATTTATTTTATAAATCTAGTCCAAATAAAATAAATACGAAAGAAAGGAGGAAACTTAAGATGAATAATATGAAAGAAGAAAAAGGTATTACTTTAATAGCTTTAGTTATAACAATTATCGTTCTATTAATTTTAGCAGGTATTTCAATTGCTATGTTAACAGGACAAGATGGTTTATTTGGTAGAGCTACAGGAGCTGCTGCTGAAAGCAAAGTAGGTGAAGCAAAAGAATATGTATCATTAACAATTAATGATTTAGTTGCTGATTATTATGAAAAATTATATTCTGATGGTGATGCTGCAACTAAGCCAAAGGACGTAAATGCAAAAGAATATGTTAAAAATAAACTAAATAGTACAATATTAAGTGATACTAATTATGTTTCATCAGTAGAAAATTCTTCAAATATAATTTTAAAACCAACTAATTCTACTGAAAATAAAGTAGTTCAAGGTAGCTATAACACTTCAACTGGAAAAATTGATTGGAATTTAATAGAAGCACCTGCTGAATAATCAAAAAAATAAAAAAACAACTATATAGGCATATGCATGCTCAAATGTATATGCCTATCATCATAATAAAGGAAGAAAAAGAATGGACGTAATGTTATACATATTAATATTTATAATAGGAACACTATTTGGAAGCTTTTATACACTTGCAGTATACAGAATTCCAAAAAGGCAAGATATAACACACACACACTCATATTGTCCTAATTGTAATCACAAATTAGGAATATTAGATTTAGTTCCAATATTAAGTTATATATTTTTAGGTGGAAAATGCAGATATTGTAAAGAAAAAATAAGACCAAGATATTTTATATTAGAAATTTTATCTGGAATAATATTTTTATTAATTGCAATATTTATGAATTTTAAAATAGAATACCTAACAATTATGAAAATAGCACAATTAAGCTTTATAGCATTATATATTACATTTATTGTGCTTATTTGTGGAATAGACAAAGAGACAAGAAAAATGGACAAACTAGTCTTAATATATGGTGTAGTTATATCTATTATATATATGATATATCTATGCATAGTAGAAAAAGCTAATATATATAGATATGTAATATATTTAATTTTATATATAATCATATTAATATTGGATACAATAACATTAAAGAAATACGCAAAAAATAGTTATTTAAATGGAATTTTACTAATGATAGTAACTATGATAACTTTTACAGGAGAATATGTAACAGCATTTTCAATTAATTATGCACTTTTATTTATTGCAATATATTTATTAATAAAAAAATTAAAAAACAAAAGTAAAAATAAAAAAGAAAAAATGGAACAACAAATTCCAATTGGATTTTTTTTAGGAATATCAAACATAATTTGGATAATATTTGTATTATTTTATAATTATGTTTCATAAGGAGATATAGATGAAATTTAAGAAAGAACAAGGATTTACAGGAATTGATATATCAGTAGCAGTTATAATACTATTTATTTTCATATCCATTATTGCAACATTATCGTATCAGGTAAATACTACTACCAAAGCAATAGAAAGACGAGGAGAAGCAATAGAAATTGCAATTCAAGAAATTGAAAAAGTAAAAAATCAAGGGTTTAGCAATTATGATGGAATAGATAGTAAAAGTACAGGAGATAACCAAGGAAATAGTTTTGAAACTCAATTGGTAGCAGGTAAACAAGGTTTTTATAAAACAATTATGGTTAAAGATTATACTGAAATAGAAGGAAATAGTGAGAAAATTTCTAATGTAGTAAAAAAAGTTACTGTGAAAATAACATATAAATCACAAGGAAAAGAACAAAAAGTTGAATTGTCAACAATACTTTCAAAGGAGAGTTAATTAAAATATGAAATCACAAAAAGGAATTACTTTGACTTCGTTAGTGGTATATGTAATAGGATTAGCACTAGTAGTAGGAATTATGGCAGTTATTACAACAAATTTTTATAAAAATGTCAATAATAATATTAGTAGTATAGATCCAATTAATGAATATACAAAGTTTAATAGTTATTTTACTAACGAAGTAAATCAATATAATATAAAAGTGCTTGATTGTAATCAAACAGATGAACAGAATTATATCGTTTTTGACAATGGAGTACAATATACATTTGTAAAGCAAAATAAAGGAATATATCAAAATAAAATAAAAATTTGTAAAGATGTTGAAGAATGTACATTTTCAACAGGAATTAAAAATGGTAATGATATAGTAACTATAAATATGAAAATTGGAGACAAAGAATATCAGAACGAATACACTCTAAAAAAATAGTAATTTTAGGTAATTAATAAAAATATAACAAATAAAAAAATAAATATGGTATAATAAAGTAGAAATATATTATACAAAAGAAAGGGTGCAAAAGATATGGAAGTTAGAAGAAGACAACCAATAGGTGTTGAATTAGTAAAAAGAGGAGTTGTTAATGAAAACGATATAAATAATGCCTTAGAATATCAAAGAGAACATCCTAATAAAAAAATTGGAGAAATTTTATATATCCAAAATGCATGTGATCCAACAATATTAATAGAAACAATAGGAGATATAATAGGTACAAAAGGAATTTTACTAGGTAAAAATACTATTAAACTCAAAATAACAGATTATATTTCAATTGATATAGCCAAAAAGAATAAAGCAATACCTTTTGAAGTTTCACAAGGTAAAATAAAAGTATGTTTTGCAACAACAACTAATAATAGAAATATGGATTCAATAAGAATGTTACTATTAAATAAAGGACTAGTAATGGAATCTTATATTACATTTGAAGATGATATAAATGCTGTTATTAAATCATTAGAAGGAACATCTATGGAAAATTTAAACTCTGCAGGTGGTAATACTAATACAATAACAGGTTTAGTAGATAGTATTATAAGAACTGGAATGGAAAGAAGAGCAAGTGATATACATATTGAACCATTAATAGATAAAGTAAGAGTAAGATATAGAATAGATGGAACACTATTTACAGCAACAGAAATACCAAAAGAAAAACAAAATCAACTTATAGGAAGATTAAAAGCAATTTCAAATATGCATCAGGAAAAACAGGAAGCTCAAGATGGAAGAATATTGCTTTATGAAGATTATAATATTCGTGTATCTTCTCAACCAAATGTAAATGGAGAAAAATTTGTTTTAAGGTTATTAAAGAAAGATACACTTGTTAGAGATATATTTGAATTAGGTTTCCCTTATGATGAAGCTACATTTAAAAAGAGTATTAACAAAAGAAATAGTATGACAATTGTTGCAGCACCAACTGGAGAAGGTAAGACAACATCTTTATATAGTATTATAGATTATTTAAATGGACCAGAGGTTAATATTACCACTATAGAGGATCCGGTTGAAATAAGAATTGATGGATTAAATCAAATTGAAACAGATGCAAAAGCATCATTTTCAAGCGCATTAAGAACAGTTCTAAGACAAGATCCAGATATCATATTAGTAGGAGAAATAAGAGATAAGGAAACAGGAGAAATTGCAATTCAAGCTGGACAAACAGGACATTATGTATTATCTACAATACACACTATTGATAGTGTAGAAATAATAACAAGACTTAGAAAAATGGGAATATCTGATTATGATATTTCAAGTACACTAGCAACATGCATTTCTCAAAGATTAGTAAGAAGATTATGTACAAAATGTAAGAAAAAAAGAAAATTTACAGAGGAAGAAATCAAGATAATAGAAGAAATTGGACAAAGATATGGAGTAGAATTTGATTTATCAGGAGATACATATGATGCGGTTGGATGTGAACATTGCCATCAAAGTGGATATTACGAAAGAATAGGGTTATTCGAAGTATTAAATGTAACAGATGAAATAAAACAAGAAATTATAAATGGAAAATCTAGTATAGATATTAGAAAAAAAGCTTTAGAAAGCGGATATCAACCATTAATTATAGATGGAATTAATAAAGTATTACAAGGTTATACATCTTTGCAAGAACTAAATAGGAAATTAATTATATATTAATTTTTACAAAGGAGGAATTTTTAAAATGAATGTAGATCAAATATTAGATGAGGCAATGAGACTAGATGCTTCAGATGTACACTTAATATGTGATAATAAACCTATGCTCAGAATAGCAAGAGACTTAGTACCAGTAGAAAATAGTGAAGTTTTAACACCAGAAGATATGAGTGAAATTTATGATTATTTGGTAAAAGGTAATGTAGACAAAGATGAAGTATTTAACACTACAAGAAAATTAGATACATCATATCAATATAAAGATATCCGTTTAAGGGTAAATATATCATTATCAGATGATATACCTTTATGTACATTAAGATTAATAAAAAATGATTTGCCATCATATGAATCATTAGGAGTACCAGACATAGTAAGAAGAATGACATATCAAACACAAGGATTAATGCTAGTAACAGGTAAAACAAACTCTGGTAAAAGTACAACATTAAATGCATTAGTAAACTATATTAATGAAAATCAAAATAAAAAAATACTAACATTGGAAAACCCAGTAGAATACAAACATCATTCAAAAAAATCAATAATTGTGCAAAAAGAAATAGGAAAGGGTAGAGATAGTTTAACATTTAGTGATGGTGTTAAAAACTCTTTAAGAGAAGACTGTGACATATTAGTAATTGGAGAGATTCGTGATAAAGTAACAATGGAAGCTGCAATTGAAATGGCAGAATCAGGACATTTAGTAATTGGAACACTACATACAAAATCATGTGCAGAAACAATAGATAGAATGATAAATTTCTATGATGTAAGAGATCAAGCAACAATTAAATATTTGTTATCATCTTTATTAAAATTGGTTATATCACAAAGATTATTAAAAGGAACAGATGGTAAATTAGTATTAATACCAGAGGTAATGGTAGTAGATAATATTGTTGCAGGAATTATAAGAAAAGAAAAATTAAGCGTTTCAGAGATAGAAGATGCAATACAAAGTAATTTAGAAAAAGGAAGTATTGGATTAATTAACTCTTTAGCACAGTTATTTGTTGATGATAGAATAACATTAGACCAAGCAAAATCACAAATTGAAGAAAAGAATTTAGAAATATTAAATAGAACTATTATGCAATTAAAAATAAAAAAAGGAAGACAATAAATAAAGATACTATAAAATTAAAGGAGGGCAAGTAAATGCCAACATATATGTATAAAGCTGTAACTACAAAGGGTGTTGTTGTAAGAAATAGGGTAGAAGCAGCAAGCAGATTATCTTTAATCAAATCTTTAAAGAATAACAATTTAATACCGATTTCAATAGAACAATTGGCATATAGATCAAAACAACAAAAGAAAAAGAAAAATGTTACAGATATACAAGAGATAATGAAAAATGTTAATACAACTCAAATAGGTAGAGAAAGAAATAAAACACTAACTGCAAAGGAAAAAATTAATCTTTATTTTGCAAAATCTGAGAAAATAACAACAAGGGATTTAGTTATTTTTACTCAAAACTTTTATCTACTAAAAAAGGCTAATTTCAATAATATTCATGCACTAAGCACAATTATTGAAAGTACAGAGAATTTGTCTTTTAGAGGTGTATTAGAAGATATATTAGCAGGTGTAGAAGCAGGAGAAAACATGTATACAACAATGGAGTATTATTCTAACATATTCCCATACATATATATAAATATGATAAAAGTTGGAGAATTATCAGGTTCTCTTACAAATTCATTAGAGCAAGCAGTAAAATATTTAGATGATTCAGAAGCACTGAATAAAAAGCTTAAAAATATATTAATTCCAAATATTGCACAATTTGTACTTTTAATAGTAATGTTAATTGTAGGAACTTTAGTAGCAATTCCTGCAATCCAAGGAGTATTTGACGAATTAGGAACACAAGATAAATTACCAGCAATTACACTATGGTTTTCAGATTTTTTAGATAGTGCAATACAATATTGGTACATACCTACAGTAATACTTATAGCAATAATTACAGCTATTACATTTTATATTAATACACCAAAGGGAAAGTACAATTTTCATTATTTTAAATATAAAGCTCCAATATTTGGAGAATTAATATTTGCATTAGACTTTTCAAGATTAATGAAAGCCATGTTATTAAATTTAAAAAATGGAATGAGAATTCAAGACTCAATTGAAGTTAGTAAAAATGTAGTGAGAAACTATGTTATGCTATCAATAATTGAAACATCTATAAATAATATTTTAATTGGACAATCATGGATAGAACCATTTGAAAAATCAGGTTTAGCATCACCAATGATGACAGAAATGTTGAAAATAGGTATGCAAACAGATTTAACAGAAATGATGGAAAAATTAGTAGAATATATGGAAATAGATATAGATAACATTATGACAAAGATTATGAAAGCATTACCAGAAGTTGTATACGCAATAGTTGGAGTAGTATTAATATTCTTTGTATTAGTAGTACTAGTTCCATGTGTTCAAGTATATATGGGACAATTCTTATTCTCAGCATACCCAGTTTAATATTAAAGGTGTCAAAAGGGATGGGTCTTTTTGACACTCTTTTTGATAGAAAGGATAAAAAATGAAGATAGGTATTGATATAGGTGGAAGCCATATTTCTATTGGAGTTATCAACAACAATGGAGTAATTGTGGAAAAAGTAGAGAAAAGATTAACTCAAAATGAAAAAAGGAATATAAAAAAATCTATTGAAGATTATATAATAGAATATGCTAATATATTTATAGAAAAATACAAGGTAAATGAAATAGGAATTGCAATTCCAGGAACTCAAATTGATGGAGTTGCTATTTCTACTGGAAATTTAGGAATAAAAGACTATAATATTGTAGAAAGACTACAAGATAAAATAAAATTACCAATAAAAATAAATAATGATGCAAAATGTGCAGCTATTGCAGAAAATAAGTATGGTTGTTTAAAGGAATATAATAGGAGTATATTTTTAACTTTAGGTACTGGAATTGGAGGTGCAGCTTTTCTAGATAATAAATTATTAAAAGCTGGAAAAAGACCAGGATACGAATTTGGACATATGGTTATTGAAAAAAACGGAATTCCGTGTGTGTGCGGTAAAAAAGGTTGCTTTGAAAGATATGCATCTATGAAAACATTTAAAAATAATTTACGTAAGGCTTTAAACTTAGATGAGACAACTAGAAGTCAAGATTTATTGCGTATTATACAAACTACTAATGAAAATGATAAAAATTATAAGATAATAGAAAACGTTATAAATGAATATATAGAAAATTTAAGTATAGGAATAATAAACCTAATTGAAATATTTGAGCCAGAAGTAGTTGGAATAGGAGGAAGTTTTTCATATTTTGAAGAAATATTTTTGAAAAGATTGCAGGATAAAATAGATGCAGAGAATAATAAAAAATCTACAAGAGAGAAGATTATAATAAAAGTTGCTATTTTAGGAAATGATGCGGGGATGATTGGAGCCGTATGTGATTAAGTAAATAAATTTGAAAAAAAGCTTGCATTTTATGCAAGCTTTGTGTTATAATAGAACTCGTTAAAAAACACACAAAGAGAGTTTTAAAGGAAGTGCCTAGAAATAGGTCCTAAAAAACGAAGAACTTTGTGGAAGTAAAAACAAAAAGGGAGGAATTTAAAATGGCAGTAGTTGCAATGAAACAATTACTAGAAGCAGGTGTTCATTTTGGGCATCAAACAAGAAGATGGGATCCAAAAATGGCTGAATATATATTCCAAGCTAGAAA
>CANPZT010000010.1 GCA_947589135.1 uncultured Clostridia bacterium
CTAATATTTGTATACCTATTAAAGAAATATCATCTAGTCTTTTCACATAATGAATATTTCCATTTTTGTGTATCCCAATGTAATCAGGTTCTTTAATTATAAGAGGGATAGACTTAACTGCTTGATAGTATGCTTTAGGACTTGAATATTCTTCTTTGTGCTTTTCACAATGTTCTTTTATTCTAGTAGGCCAAACATTAATATTTTGTGGCTTTAAATTCAAATTTAAAGTCTGTATAACTTCAGCAGTTAATTCGCCGATTTTAATATTTTTACTTTTATTTGTATCAAATTTATATATGTCTAAAAATTCCAAAATTATATCTCCTTTTTATTAAATGCTATTGATAATTATATAATCAAATAATGTATTAGTCAATACATATTCGACTTAAAAACTAATTTAAAATTAGAAAAAATTTTTATTTTACAAATTTCGGAAAAATATTCGAAAATAATATGTTATTTAGAATAAAAAAGGAATACATAAAATAGATTTTTTATAATTTGGAACAAAAATAGATAGTATGATATTCACTATTTATTATATTATAAAAATTTAAGTTATTGGCTAAAAATAAAAAACAATTTAAAATCAATTTTCAATCCTTTTTATTTTGCAATTTAAAATATATTATGATAAAATGTAAATATAATGGTAGAAATAAATTAAATTTTAATACAACTCTAGTACAACTTTTTAAATAGAAAATAAGGAAAAAATAAGCAATATGAAATAAAAAATAAAAGATAAAAAGTTTTAAAAACCATTGAAATAAAGGAAAATATTTAAATATGTGCTTATAGCTCAGCAGGATAGAGCAGTCGCCTCCTAAGCGACCGATGGGGGTTCGAGTCCCTCTAGGCACACCAATGATAATTTTCTTAATTTTTTTAATTGTAAAGGAAGGAGGAGTAAAATGACTATATATGTAGTTTTTGGTATTGTAGTATTATTAGTTATTTATATTTTTGTAACTTATAATAATTTAATAAAAAAGAGAAATATAGTAAAAGAAGCTTTCTCAACAATGGATATATATCTAAAAAAAAGATGGGAATTAGTTCCTAATTTAGTAGAAATTGTAAAAGGATATGCTAAATATGAACAAGAAACTTTGAACGAAATAACATCTTTGAGAGTTAATAGTTATGATAATATGAATATTAATAAAAAATTAGATATTAACGAAAAATTAACAGAAGGAATTTCTAAAATAATGGCAATTTCAGAAAATTATCCTGAATTAAAAGCAAGTGAAAATTTCTTACAATTAAGTCGAGATTTAACAAAAATTGAAGATGAAATAGCTAATAGTAGAAAATATTATAATGGAGCAGTTAGGATATTAAATAATAAAATTCAAATGTTTCCAAGTAACATAGTAGCAAATATATTTGGATTTAAATTAGCAAATATGTTTGAAGCAAATACAGAAGAAAAAAATAGTATAAAGGTGGAATTATAAAATGAAAAAACAATATTTAAAATATATTTTTGTATTTATTGTACTTATTTTATTAATGATGTTTGCAATTCCAAATAAAACTTTTGCATTAACATCTTCTGGAGGTTATACAATTGAAGGTTACGATATTAATATGGTTGTAAATGAAGATAATACATTTGATATAACTGAAAGAATAACAGCATATTTTGAAGAATCTAGACATCGGTATATTTAGAAAAATACCATTAATAAATAATGTAAAAAGAATAGATGGAACTACATCAAAGAATAGGGCAAAAATAACAAATATTAGTGTAAGTGAAAATTATACAACATATAAAGAAAATGGATATGAAGTTATAAAAATAGGAGATATTAGTGAATCAGTTATAGGTAAACATACATATACGATAAGATATACTTATAATATAGGAAAAGATCCGTTAAAAGATGTAGATGAATTATATTATAATTTAATAGGAAATGAATGGGATGCCAATATAGGTGATGTTAAATTTAAAGTTACAATGCCAAAAACATTTGATAAATCATTATTAGGGTTTTCAAGTGGATATGAAGGCTCAACAAATAATATAGATGTTCAATATAATGTAGATGGAAATGTAATTAGTGGATATTTAACAGATGTTTTAAGAGCAGGAGAAGCATTTACAATTAGACTTACACTGCCAGAAGGTTATTTTGTAGGTGCTAGTTCAAATATAGATATATATTCTATTGTTGTAATAATAATTTGTTTAATATGTATTTTAATTGCAGATAGATTATGGTTTAAATATGGAAAAGATAATGAAGTGATAGAAACTGTAGAATTTTATCCACCAGAGGGATATAATTCGGCAGAGGTTGGTTTATTATATAAAGGATCTGCTAATACTCAAAGTATAATTTCATTACTTATATACTTAGCAAATAAAGGCTATTTGAGAATTGAAGAAACACAAGAAAAAGGAAAATTTTTAGGTTCTAAAAATTTTAGAATTACAAAAATAAAGGAATATGATGGAAATAATGAAAACGAAAGAGAATTCTTTGAAGGATTATTTGAAAAAAAATATAATATAGATGAAAAAAAAGTTAGAGAAATTATGAAAGAAGCTAAAAAAAATGGGAAAAAGATTACATATACTGAAGCCACAACATTAGTAGAAAATGATATGCCTGAAAAAACTTCTGTAACTATGGATGATTTGTATAATAATTTTTATACAACATTAAATTGGATAGAAAATAAGCTTAATAGCAAAGAAAATAAAAGTAAAATATTTGAATCAATTGCAACTGGAAAGATAAAGTGGATTATATTAATGATTATTGCAATATTTATATTAATTACATTTAAACCTGTTGTGGAATATGCTGGAATACAAGAAGCCATAATTGCAGTAATATTTATTGGAGTTGAATTTTCAATATTACCTCAGATAGTCTTTTCAAAATTTAAAATGATTTTGAAGATATTGATAATGCTTTGGTATGCATACTTTTTATGGGTACCTTTAAACTCTATGGTATTTCCTGCATTAGCTGTCAATACAATGTATTTAGTTACATATATTGTTGGTATAATAAGCATGGCAGTTTTAGCATTATTTAAAAAAATAATGCCAAAAAGGACTCCTTTTGGAACGGAAATGTTAGGAAAATTAAAAGGATTTAAAAGATTTTTAGAAACAGCTGAAAAGCCTCAACTAGAAAGTTTAGTTACTCAAAACCCAGAATATTTTTATAATATATTACCTTATACTTATGCTTTAGGAGTATCAGATGTATGGATAAAACAATTTGAAACAATTGCAATCCAAGCTCCTACTTGGTATTATTCAACAAATGACTTTAATATGCGCGAATTTGGTTATTTCATGGATAATACAATGTCAGTTGCAAAAACTGCAATGTCTTCTAGCCCATCAAGTGATGGCGGAAGCGGTGGAGGCTTCTCTGGAGGAGGATCTGGAGGAGGCGGAGGAGGTTCTTGGTAATCTCCTTTTCCTCTAAACGTAAAAAATATAGTTAAAATAATATATAAAATAAAAGAGAAAAGGAAATCTTATGGAAGAAAAATTTATGAAAATAGCATTAAAAGAAGCGAAAAAAGCTTATGATAAGTTAGAGATTCCAGTAGGTGCTATTATTGTAAAAGATGGAAAGGTAATTGCAAAAGCTCATAATTTAAAGGAAACAAAATTAGATACAACAAAACATGCAGAAATTTTAGCAATTCAGAAAGCAAGCAAAAAGCTAGAAAGTTGGAGATTATTAGATTGCGAAATGTATGTAACGCTAGAGCCATGCTCTATGTGTGCAGGTGCAATTATTAACGCAAGAATATCAAAATTATACATTGGAGCATTAGATGAAAAAACTGGAGCAGCAGGTTCAGTTTTAAATCTATTTGAAGATTATACATTTAATCATAAAGTGGAAGTACAAAAAGAAATTATGAGAGCAGAATGTGAAAAAATTCTAAAGGACTTTTTTAAAATGCTAAGAAAACTCAAAAAAGAAGAAAAAATGTAATATGCGGAGGAAAAAATGAAAGAGTCAATGCGATTATTAATTCATAAAAAATATTTTCATATTTGTATAATGATTGTTATAATTGCAATAATATTATTTACATTAGGTATCATTGTTTTAAGATATAGTGTAGAGGGAGAGACAAATATGCCATTTAATTTATCTAAAATTACAATTATTAGTTCATCAGAAGGAATAGATAAGGAAAGTGGAGAAAATAGATGGGCATTTGATATTAATCAAAATAATGATATATATATGTATATAGAAAAAAATAAGCAATACACTAAAGAAGAAGCAATAAAATCAATTAGTATTACTAATATAAATGTAGAAAAACAAACACAAAAAGGCAACATAACGTTTTATAAGCCAGACCAGTTATCAGAAAATACGATTTTTCAAAATAAAGATGAAAACAAAATAGATAAAATAGAATATATAGGAGATATGGAGTCTGATGTTCAAAAGTTAAAAATATCAAATCAAGGTGGAATTGTAGCATTTAGATATGCTAATGATAAAATTGCAGAATATATTTCAAATGATGAAGAAATTAATCATAGTAATTTATTAAAAAAAGCTAATTTAGTACAGGAAGATTTAGCAGCAAAATTATATTTTAATATAAAAATAAAAGTTGAGTCTGGAACAGAATATCAAGCAGATATTTCTTTAGATTTACCAGTAAATAATGTAATAGAAGAAGGAACAACATCAACAGAAATGACTAAATTAGAGAATGTTATTTTCAAAAGAATATAAAAATATCTTTTGTTTGCTTGATAAATTAAATTATTCATTATATAATACAAATGGTATGTACTTAATCTTTGTATGGAGAGTATCCAATAGAGACCTACGAATCTTGTCAGGTCCGGAAGGAAGCAGCAATAAGTAGTTATCTTTATGTGGAATACTTTCCATAGAGAGATTAAGAACTACCATTTTTTCAAGTTTTATAAATTACATTAAAAAATAAATTAATTAATATAAAATTGGATATAAATAAATTATGTTTTTATATAAAGGATGTGAAAGGAAATGGGGTACACAGCTCTTTATAGAAAGTTTAGACCACTAACATTTAAAGAAATTGTAGGGCAAGAGCATATTACACAAACTTTAAAAAATCAAATTTTAGCTAATAGAGTAGGTCATGCATATTTGTTTAATGGAAGTAGAGGAACTGGAAAAACTTCTGCTGCAAAGATTTTAGCAAGAGCAATTAACTGTTTAAATCCAAAAGATGGTGAGCCATGCAATGAGTGTGAAATATGTAAAGGAGCAATAGCAGGATCATTAACAGATATTGTTGAAATGGATGCAGCTTCTAATAATAGTGTAGAAGATATTAGAAGTATTCGTGAAGAAGTTAATTTTTTACCGACAAAAGCAAAATATAGAGTATATATTATAGATGAGGTTCATATGTTATCAACAGGGGCATTTAATGCTTTACTAAAAACATTGGAAGAACCGCCAGAACATGTAAAATTTATTTTAGCAACAACTGAGCCACAAAAATTGCCAGCAACAATTCTTTCAAGATGTCAAAGATTTGACTTTAAAAGAATATCAAATGAAAATATAAAGAAAAGATTGAAAATTGTTTGTGAAGAAAGTAAAATAGAGATTACAGAAGAAGTATTAAATATTATAGCTGTACTTTCTGAAGGAGCAATGAGAGATGCATTATCAATTTTAGAAAGATGTGTGCAAGATGGAGAAAATAATATTAATGAAGATAAAATTAAAGATTTAGTAGGTATACCAAAAATAACTTTTGTTAATAGTATTACGGAGTCAATTATTAATTATGATGTAACAAAAGCTTTAAAAGATATTGAAATAGTTCTTGACCAAGGAAAAGATATTAGCAATTTACTTTGGGAAATCATAAAATATGTAAAAGATATTTTAATTTATAAAACATCAGAAAAGCTAGAGTTATATAGCCAAGAAGAAATACAAAATATCAAAAAATTATCTGAAAATGTTTCAAAGGAAAAATTAATTGATTTAATTTATCAACTATCAGAGTTAGAAAACGAAATAAAAAGGTCTACTCAAAAAACAATTATGTTTCAAGCAGGAATAATAAAATTATGCAATAAAAAAGCAGAAATCAGTGGTAACCTTGAAGAAAGAGTAGAAAAAATTGAAAAATATTTAAAATCAGGAAAAGCAAATATTATACAAACAAGCAATCAAGCTAATAACCAATTAAATAATAATTATGTGAGTACACCATATGGTTCAAGTATTAAGGAAAGGGCAAATTCTTCTACATTGGGAACTAAAGCGGAAGGAAACTCAAATTCCAAAAAAGCAAATCAGGTAAAAAAGACAACTAGTAAAAAATTTTCAGCTAATTCAGAAGAATATTGGCCAGAAATTGTAAATGACTTGAAACAAAGTGGAAAAATTGTTTTATATACAAATTTAATGAACACAAAAGCAGTAGAAATGAATGATATGACAGTAGGAATTCAATTTCCAAATGGTATGACAGCATTTGGAAAAACAGTATTAGAAAAACCAGAAAATATTAGGGAAATATCTAATTTAGTATCTATAGCTTGTGGAAAAGAAATGCAAATTAAATATATAACAACTCCGCAAGAAATTCCAACAAGAAATGCTAGAGAAGATTTACAAAATTTAGCAAATGAATCAGATATTCCATTTAATGTAATCGAATAAAAATAAAAATTAAAATATAAGGAGGAAGCAAAATGAGTAAAAGAGGAGGATTCCCAGGAGGAATGGGAGGATTCGGAGGAATGAATATCAATAACTTAATGAAAGAAGCTAAAAAAATGCAAGCAGATATGGAAAAGTCTCAAGCAGAATTAGCAAGTAAAGAATTTGAGGCATCAGCAGGAGGCGGAGCAATCAATGTAAAAGTATCAGGAGAAAAAACAATTAAAGAAATAAAAATAAAACCAGATGTTGTTGATCCAGAAGATGTAGAAATGTTAGAAGATTTAATTTTAACATGTGTAAATGAAGCACTAAGAAAAGTAGATTCAGCACAAGCAGATCAATTAGGAAAATTCAACATACCCGGATTAGGAGGGTTTTAGAGGGATTTAGGGACGTTCCTTAAAATCCCTTTTTGCAGGAAAAAGGGGACAACCTTTAAAATGTTTTTTATGGAGGAAGTTTAAATGTCATTATATTCGCCATCAATAGAGAAACTAATTGAAAGTTTTGAACGATTGCCAAGTATCGGACATAAAACTGCAGCTAGACTTGCATTTTATATGTTAAATTGCACAGAAGAAGAGACAAACGAGTTTGTTTCTTCTATCTTAGATGCTAAAAAGAATTTGAAATACTGCAGTAAATGTTATAATATATCAGACACAGACCCATGTTTTATTTGTGGGAATCCTAAGAGAGATGCAACTCAAATTTGTGTTGTAGAAGATGTAAGAGATATTATTGCAATGGAAAAAACACATGAATTTAAAGGAGTTTATCATGTTTTACATGGTTCAATATCACCAATGAATGGAGTAGGGCCAGACGATATAAAAATAAAAGAACTTTATCTAGATTAATGGATGGACAAGTAAAGGAAGTAATTTTAGCAACAAATCCTAGGGTAGAAGGTGAAGCAACAGCTATGTATCTGTCTAAATTAATTAAACCTTTGGGAATTAAAGTTACAAGAATTGCTCACGGAATTCCGGTAGGTGGGGATTTAGAATATACAGATGAAATCACATTAACAAAAGCATTAGAAGGTAGAAGAGAAGTTTAATATTTTAATGATATGAATTTATTGTGATGAGATTGTTAAATATAGAAATTTAACATCTTATGATTGTTCTATTGATTTTTTTGTTGCAATAATAGATAGATTATCACCAAGAGCTTCAAAAAAGTCAGATAAGATAGAGATTTCATTGGTAGATAAATTTTCACCAAGAAAAATAGCAAGGGAACTAGCAAGACCAATTAAATCACAGCTGGATAAATTATCAAAGCACATAAAAAACACCTCATTTTATTATATGAGGTGTTTATGATTTTGTGTGAAATTTTTTCTATTTATAAATTTCTAATTATATTGATATTTATGTATAATACTTTCAAATATAAAATGCTGTAAAAATATTTTTTTAATTATCTAATAATATTTTGCAAATATTTTGCGTAGAAAGTGGTTTTGCTAAGATATTTGTATTTTTTCTCATACTTTGTAATTTTTCATTATTAGATAATAAATTTTCAATAATGATTTTGCTATCGTCTGATTTTCTAATCCATATAGCAATGCCATTGCTTTCTAAAAATTCTGCATTTTCTTCTTCTTGACCTGGAATGGGATTAATTATTATCATAGGTAAGCAAGAGGCTAAACTTTCTGATGTTGTTAGTCCCCCTGGCTTTGTAACAACTAAATCAGATATATACATTAATTCAGGAACTTGGTCTGTATAAGATAAAATTTTTATATTATCTGATTTATTATATTTTTTTACAATTTCCTCAAAACCTTCCTGCATTTTTGGATTTTTTCCTGCAATTGCTACCATTTGTATATTATGATTAGATGTTACAAAATTTTCAAATATTTGTAGAGTTTTTGTTTTTCCTAAACCAAATTCTCCTCCACCAAAAAATAGAATAGTTTGTTTTTCTTTAGAAAGTTCAAATTTTTTTAATAAAGCATATTTATTATATTTTTGAGAAAATTTATTAGAAATAGGTATACCTGTTGCAAATATCTTTGACTCAGGAATATTTTTACTTAGCAAATATTGTTTCATTTTATCATGCGCAACAAAATAATAATCTGTAAAATCATTTCCTACTAACCATTGGTCGTGTGGAGCGAAGTCTGTCATAATAGTTGCAATTTTTGCAGATATTTTTCCTTTTCTTTTTAAATAGCTACACATTTGACTTCCAAATGGATGTGTAGAAATAATTAAGTCAGGATTTTTTTCTCTTAATAGCCTTAATAATTTGATTGCCATAATTTTATTTGATCTTGAAGAAATATGTGCTAAAGGTCCTTTTTGAGAGTCAGAATAAATTCTTCCCCAAGCCCAAGGTGCTTTTTTTGCCATTTCTTGATACGCAGTTGTTGTTATTTTTTCTATAGTTTTATTCACATATTTCATACAATCTATTAATTCTATATTCATATTAGTATAATTTGCATCAATGTAATCATAAATTGACTGAGCTGCATGTAAATGTCCTCCACCATAAGAGGCATAAAAGATTAATATTTTCATAAATTCTCCTTTGATAGTAATCTTTGTATATAAAACTATATTATCATAAATATTAAAAAAATTCAAAAAATGGAATATTTTTTTAAAAATGAAACAAACTAATTTTAATTAAAAATTACTATTCATAGCTGATAAGATTTAAATGTCAAAATAATAAATTAATATTTTGATAGTAATTATATAGATTTAGCTATAAATTGTAACGATTAAAAAGAAAAAGGTGATATTTTGAAAAATATAATAAAAATTATTTTTTTATTAATAATACTTACAACAATAATTATTTCTAGTATTCTATTAGCAAGTTTGATAGGAAATAAAAATACAAGTTATGCCGCAAGTTCGGGAACTTCTGACATTCAACTTATGGCAAGAGCAATTAATGGTGAAGCAAGAGGAGAGCCATATGAAGGACAAGTAGCTGTTGGAGCAGTTATTCTGAATAGAGTAAAAAGTTCAAAATTTCCAAATACAATTGCAGGTGTAATATATCAATCAGGTGCATTTACAGCAGTTGCAGATGGCCAAATCAATCATCCAATTGAAGAAGGTTCAACTGTATATAAAGCTGCACAAGATGCAAAAAATGGTTGGGATCCAACAAATGGATGTATTTATTATTTTAATCCACAAACTGCGACTAATAAGTGGATATGGTCTAGACCACTTGTAAAAACAATTGGAAAACATAGATTTTGTAAATAAAATTAAAAAAATATTTAAGGAGTGTTCTATTTTCTCTGTAAAAAGGTATTTTAAGGAACGTTCCTAAATCCCTAGGAAAGGAAATTGTTATGAATAAATTAGTTGATTGGAAAAACAGGTTAAAGAAAGGTCATATGTTGAGTGTTATATGTGCACTTTTAATTATAATTGCAATTTTAGGAGTTATTTTATATAAAAAACAAAGGGAATATAGACAAGCTTCTGAAAATAGCTATAATATGGCTTTTTATGAATTAGTTGATTACGTTCAAAATGTAGAAGCATATTTAGCTAAATCTTTAATTTCAACGACTCCTGAACATGGAGCAGAGACATTAACTAATGTATGGAGAGAGGCTAATCTTGCACAAAGTTATTTAAGCATGTTACCTATAGAAAGTCAAGAGTTAGAAAATACGGAAAAATTTTTAAATCAAGTAAGTGACTATTCGTATTCTTTGTCTAGAAAAAATATTTATAATGAAAGTTTAACACAAGATGATTTGAAAAATTTGCAGGATTTACATGGATATAGTGTAGAATTAGAAAATACATTAAATCAATTATCAGAAGATTTAAATACAGGAAGATTACAATGGGGAGAACTAACAAACAAAGGAAACATGGCATTTGCACAACAAGTAGATAATGTATCTAAAGAAAGCTTTAGTAATTTAGAAGAAAATTTTCATGAATATTCAGGATTAATTTATGATGGTGCTTTTTCAGAACACATGACAAATGGTGAGAAAAAAGGACTAACAGGAGAGGATATTGAAGAAGAGCAAGCAAGGCAAAAAGCAGAAGAACTAATTGGAAAAGAAAATATAAAAGAAATTTCAAATTTAGGTTATTCAGAAAATGCAACAATTCCTTCATATGACTTTTCTATTACTGATCAAAATGAAGATACAATTAATTTATCAATTTCAAAAAAAGGTGGACATATTGTTTACATGAACTCCAATAGAGATGTAAACTCAGAAATGATATCACAAGAAGAAGCAAACCAAAAAGGAAAAGAATATTTAGCACAAAAAGGATTTCCAAATATGAAAGAAACATATTATCTAAAGCAAGAAGGAATTGTAACAATTAATTATGCATATATGCAAGATAATGTAGTAATATATCCAGACTTGATTAAAGTAAAAGTAGCTTTAGATAACGGAGAAATACTAGGATTAGAAACAACAGGATATTTAAACAATCATGAAGAAAGAAATACTGGTAATGTAAAAATTACAAAAGAAGAAGCAAAGAAAAATTTAAATAAAAATTTAAATATAGAAAGCGAAGGTTTAGCAATAATTCCAACAGAATGGAAAACAGAAATACTATGCTATGAATTTAAAGGAAAGGTAGAAGAAAAAGAATTTTTAGTATATATAAATGCAGAAAACGGAAGAGAGGAAGATATTTTAGTAATTCATAATACACCTAATGGAACTTTAACAATGTAAGAGTAGCTCTGGAGTTGTTAAAAGTTCGGGGATGCCAAAGGTTGAGGGTTGTCAAAGGTTCCTGCCAATGGTTCCGGGTTTAAATGGCAACTAGTTAGTTGCCATTTAAACCCGGAACCATTGGCAGGAACCTTTGACAGCCCCTAACCTTTGGCAACAACCCTTCAACCTTTTGACAATCAATGTCTTTTATAAGTGTCTCTAGATAATAATTCTTGAGATACAACTTTTCCATCTTTTTTCAATATTTTATATGCTTCAGAATAAATTGCAGTTCTGGATCTACCAGTTTCATAAGAACTAATTTGAACTTCACAATCATTCTCCTGTCTCATACCAAAAATTTTAAAATTAGCAGTTCCATTTGCTACAGAGCAAACTAATTTAATTGGATAATCTCTATTATTTTTAAATTGAAAATCAATTGAACCATATACAACAGTTGCATCTCTACTAGCGGGTGCGTATGATGGAACAAACTGATGATTAGTTCTTTGGACTATTTCTAAATTTGCATATACAACTGCATTATACAATGTTGTTGTTATTTGGCAAATTCCTCCACCTAAACCATCTACAACTTCACCAGAAACATAAATTGGTGCTTCTTTGTATCCTGCGGCAATAGTTCTAGCTCCAACTACTTTATTATAAGAAAATGTTTCACCAGGCATAATAACAGTTCCATTAATTTTATTTGATGCTAATATTAAATTTGTTGTTCTATTCCTATTACTAGCTGCATATTTGGTAGAATAACTAGATAATAAATCTGGAAATGCTTCTGTTCCTATCATATTTGTTGTAACTTTTGGAGATAATATTTTTAAAGGTATTATATATTCATCTTTTTGCTCAGAAGTTATAATAGATTTCGCATCTTCAATTGAAATATTAAAATCAACACCATTTTCTGATGGAAATACTGAAAAAGGTTCTTTTGTATAATAAGCATCAACAGGTTCTTTATAAATTTCGTTATGTATTTTTTCTATATCAATAGAATCAGGTTGTTGAGTTTTTACTGCGATTTCAACTATATTATTATCTGAAAAATCATAAATTGAATTCTTAATTAATTCTGTTGTTGCATCAATATCTACAACATTTCCTTCTTTACCAGATGTTATAATCAAATCAGAATCTTCTATGTAATAACTACTTTGAATAACTGTATCTGGTAATTGTGTTGAAATATCTTCTAAATTTTTAGACAATTGGTCTTTATCTATTATTAACATAGGTTCAATATTAACTTTTCCAAACATTGCTGATAATATGTATAAATTATTTTGAAAAATATTTCCTTGTCTTCCAACTCTATATGCAGAATCTGCCGCTAGTTTTGTATCAAAGGATGCTCCTATTTGTGAAAGTGATATTGTTGTTTCAAAGTCTCCATGTTTTAATGTAATTTCTTCAGGTAGATTATCTTTAAAATAATTATCTAATTGATATCTAGCATCTGATTTACTTAAATTAGATACATTATATCCTTTAATATGTACACCAGATATGATATTAGTATTTAATATATTATAACCAGTCAAAATTAGAAATAGTATTAAAAAAATAACAAAAATTACTATAACTAATGATTTAAAAGTAAAAAAAATTTTTTTATTATTTTCTTCTTTTACTGGAATAAACTCTTGAGAAGGCAATTCTATTAAATTAGTTGTTTCTTCACTATTTGAAATTTCTTCTATTTTGTTTTCTTTTTCTTCAACATTCATGATATTCTCCTTTTGTATTACCTAATTTATTATATCATATTTTGTAAAAAAATATAGAAAAATATAAAAAAATGTAAAAATAAAATAAAAAAAAATGCAAATAATATAATTATAATAAAACTTTAATTAAAGTTTTATTTAAATATATGAAATCTTTAATAAAAGGTTACAAGGAGGATATTATGTCTCGAAATAGTAAATTAATATCTGAAAATCTAAGGGAAGAAATAGCAAAAGAATTAGGAGTATATGATCAAGTAAAACAAGACGGAGGAAGTTGGGCTAATGTTTCTTCAAAAGATTGCGGAAACATTGTAAAAAAAGCAATTGAAATAGCAAATAGAAGTGTAGAAAACAAATAGGTTAGGTAACTAAAGGTGATCAAGAGATATATTCTTGGTCACTTTTTAACTTTGACAATTTTCAAAAAAAAAAATATACTAATAGAGGAAAGAATTTAAAAAAATATTTTAAAACTCTTTAACAAAAGAGACAAAGCAAAGATATCATTCTTTCTTTAGTAAATAAAAAATGACTAAAGGATGAGTCTACTTAGTTATCTTATGGTCAGGAAGGATAGAAAAATGAAAAATATAAAAGTTGAGGATATTTTAAATATTACAAATGGAGAGTTAATTATAGGAGATAAAAATCTTATTTGTGAAAATTTCTCTAAAGATACAAGGCAAATAAATAAAAATGATGTTTATATTGGCATTAAAGGTGAAAAATTTGATGGAAATGAATTTTGGAAAGAGGCATTAGAAAAAGGTGCATCATGTGTAATAGTTGAGAATATTATTGTAACAGAGGAAGAAAAAATCAAATATAATAATAAAACTATTATAAAAGTAGATGATACTTTAGAAGCTTTATATAAAATAGCAAGATTTAAAAGAGATTTATATAATATACCAGTAATAGCAATTACAGGTAGTGTAGGAAAAACTAGTACAAAAGATATTGTAGCAAATGTTGTTTCAAAGAAATATAATACACTAAAAACTATTGGAAATAATAATAATAATATTGGATTACCTTTTACAATATTGAAACTAAAAGAACATGAAGCGGCCGTAATAGAAATGGGAATGAATCATTTTGGCGAAATTCGTTTACTTGCATCAATTGCTAAACCTAATATATGTATAATTACTAATATTGGAACATCACACATAGGAAATTTAGGTTCAAGAGAAAATATTTTAAAAGCGAAATTAGAAATATTAGAAGAATCAAAAGATGTTAAGGTTATTTTAAATAATGATAATGATTTATTACATAAATGGTATATAGAAAATAAGCAAAATTGGAATATTAAAACATATGGTATTGAAAATAAAAGCGACTTTAATGCAAAAGATATAAAATTATATACAGATGGTAGTGAATTTACTTGTAATATATCTGGAAAAGAACAAAAAATAAAAGTACCAGTAGGGGGAGAACATTTTGTTCTAAATAGTTTATGTGCTATAACAGTTGGAGAAATGTTGAAAATTGATATAAATGACATTAAAAATGGAATACAAGAATTTGAATTAACAAAGAAACGAATGGATATTAAAGAATTGCCAAATGGAATAAAAGTAATTAATGATGCATATAATGCAAGTTTTGAATCAATGCAAGCTACATTGCAATATCTAACAGAATTTAAAGAAAATAGAAAAATTGCAATATTAGGAGATATGTTTGAATTAGGAGAATATTCAAAAGAATTACATGAAAAAGTAGGAAAAGAAGTAGTAAAAAATAAAATTGATATCCTAATTTGTAATGGAGATAATGCAAAAAATATAGTGTTACAAGCCAAAAAAGAAAAAATGAATCCTGAAAGTATATATTATGTGGAAAATAAACAAGATATATTAAAAATAGTTAAAGACATTGCCAAAAAAGGTGATATTATTTTATTAAAAGCCTCTAATGGAATGAAATTTTTTGAATTAGCAAATGCTATACAAGAAGAATCTTTTTGGAAATAAGGAGTGATATAATTGCAAAAAATAAAATTAGGAGTTATTTTTGGAGGGATGTCAACGGAAAATGAGATTTCTGTTGTTTCAGCTAATTCAATTTTACAAAATTTGAATAAAGAAAAATATGATATTTACCCAATTTATATTGATAAAAATGGTATATGGTGGAAAACAGAAATAAAACGAGATGGAAAAATAAGCTTTGGAGAAAAAATAGAAAATACTGAAAAGATTGAAAATATAATACAATATATACAAAAATTAGATATTGCTTTTCCAGTTTTACATGGATTATATGGAGAAGATGGAACGATACAGGGATTGTTTGAAATAGCAAAAGTACAATATTGTGGGTGTGGAGTTTTAGCTTCTAGTGTTGGAATGGATAAAGTATATACAAAAATTATATTTGAAAGGGCAGAATTAAGGCAAGCAAACTATGAATATATAAGAAAATATAATGACAAATATTTATATATAGATAGTAACATGAATGAAAAAATAGTAAATATAGAAGAAGCGGTAGAAATTATTATAAAGAAATTAAAATTTCCGATGTTTATAAAACCATCTAATTCAGGCTCAAGTGTTGGCGTAAATAAGGCGATAAATAAACAAGAATTAAAACAACATATTCAGTATGCAAGTCAATTTGATGAAAAAATTTTAATAGAAGAAGGAATTAATGGAAAGGAAGTAGAATGTGCAGTATTAGGAAATAAAGAAGTAATTGCATCATGTGTAGGAGAAATTAATTCTGCAGATGAATTCTATAGTTATGATGCAAAATATAAAAATCAAGAATCTAAAACTAATATTCCAGCAAATATTTCAAAAAAACTAGAAGAAAAAATTAAAAAACAGGCAATTAAAGCATTTAAAGCAATTGATGGAAAAGGATTATCAAGAGTAGACTTTTTTATAGAAAACGAAACAGAGGAAATTTATATTAATGAAATAAATACTCTACCAGGTTTTACAAGTATTAGTATGTATCCAAAGCTTTTTGAAGCAAGCGGGATTCCCTATCAAAATTTATTAGATAAAATAATAAATTTGGGATTAGAAAATAAATAATTAAAATAGTAACAACATAGCAATTAATAAATATAAAAAATCCATAAAAAGTATGGATTTTTTTTAATTTTGTGATATAATAACTTTACCTATTTTATGGGAGGATGTATTAAATGGTTTATAAAAATTATTACAAAATATTAGGACTAGAAACAAGTCGTGTTTCTATTGATGAAATAAAATTAGCATATAGAGCAGCAGCAAAGAAAAATCACCCTGACTTAAATGTAGGAGATAATTTATCAGAGGAAAAAATTAAAGATATTAATGAAGCATATAGAATTTTATCAGTACCATCATCAAAAAGAAAATATGATAGAATATGGAATTCACATTTCTCAACTACAAAAAAGGCATTTTCAGGAAAAGGACAAAAAGATGCAATTTTTAATATGTTTTTGGGAGATACAAAAAAGAATGAAAGTAAAGGAAAAGAAATACAAGTAAAAGGAGATAATATTAATACAGCAATAGATGTAAGTATTTACGAAGCTTTTAATGGATTAGATAAAACAATATCATTAAAAACAGAGAATGGAAATCTTAAAACATATACTATCACCATACCGGAAGGAATAAAAAATGGAGAAAAGATTAGACTAGTAGGACAAGGTAAAAAAGGAAAAAATGGCGGAAAAAATGGAGATTTATTTATAAAAATAAATATAAAAGATGACATAAAATTCAAATTAAAAGGAAATGACATATATACAGATTTATGCTTAACACCATGGGAAGCAGCGTTAGGAACAAGAACTATTGTAGAATCAGTAAATAAAGAAACAAAAATATTTATTCCTCAAGGAATACAAAGTGGAGAGAAAATTAGAATACCAGGTAAAGGATATAAAAATAATGATGGAACTACAGGAGATTTAATAGCAGAAGTCAAAATAATGGTACCAAAACAATTAACAATGAAAGAAAGAGAAATGTTTGAAGAATTAGATAAAATATCAAAATTTAATCCAAGAAGTACAAAAAATATATAATTTACATAAAAATATTGACAAAAAGCTAATTTTTAGTTATAATAAAAAATAGAGTTGTAACAAAAGATAAGCTATGGATTAATAAACATAGAAGTGAGGTGTAAAAATGGATAATATACAAGGAAAGCACTTTAGTATAACAGATCCAGAAGGAGTAAAAACTGTAATTTATCAAATTAATAAAACAGAAAAAGAATTTCTAAAAGACTATCCAAAATATACAGTAGAAAGATTAGACCATACAGAAGAATTAATTGGAGAGTACAACAGAAAAACTTTTTATGTGAATGAACCACAAAAAGAGGGAAATCAAATTGTAATACTATCTTTTGCAAAGGACAAGGTAGTTATTAATAATGGGGTTATAGCAGAAGATAAAATAAAAATTTCAAAAAAACCTATGCCTTTTAAATTTGATACAATTTATTCTGAAAAATCAGAATCATACAAAGAAGTTAATTATACACCAAACTTAAAAAGACCTATATCAATTATAGACCCAGAGACTACAGAAGAAGTAAAGCCAACGCTTTATTTTGATGAAGAAACAAATGAAGTAAAAGGAAAATGTAAGTTAAAACCATATAAGTCTTATTTTGTATTTGAAATAAGAGAAGAAAACAATAAGCTTAATTTGTTGGGAGGAAATCCAACAATTACAGATTAGGAGGGAATTTGTATGGCAAAAATGTATTGGCCACCAGAACACACTTTTAAATATGAATTTAATAGTGAGTTAGATTTAGAAATACCTTTAAATGAAAATAAAATTTTAGAAGGTAAAAAATCACAAAAGGATGAATCTAGATAAAATAGATACAAAAGAGTAGGTGAAGATATGAACTACAAAATAGAGGGAGCAATAAGAAGAAACAGAAAAAACTTTATAATATTTGCAATACTATGGATATTTATAGCCATAGTATTTGTTTCGCCATATGCATATAGTTCTCATGTAGCAAAAGAAAATGGAACATTTAATTTAGAAATTTTTATAAATACATTTTCATCTTCTATTTTTAATCCATTTTCTACTTTAGGAAAAGTATTTTCAAGTGGAGCTACAGAAGGATTCTTTTCAACTTTGTTAGTAACAACAATATTTTATTCCATATTTTGCTTTATAGGACTAGTTAGATCAGCACCCAAAAATGAGTACTCTGATATTGAACATGGCTCTAGTGATTGGAGTCAAAGAGGAGAGCAATATACAATACTAGATAGAAATAAAGGAATTATATTAGCAGAAAATAATTATTTACCAGTTGACAAACGAGGAAATGTAAATGTTTTAGTAGTAGGACGGATCAGGTTCTGGTAAATCAGCTTCATATTCAATTCCAAATGCATACCAATGTTTAGGATCATATGTATTCACAGATCCAAAAGGTGAGTTATATGATAGAACGGCAGGATATTTAAAGCAACAAGGATATGAAATAAAAGTATTAAACTTAGTTAGACCACAATATAGTGATGGATATAATCCACTAATGCATATATCATCAGAGTTAGATGTAGATGTCATAGCAAATACAGTTGTAAAAGGACAACAATCAGAAGGTGGAAAATCAGATCCATATTGGGATGATATGGCAGAGATGTTGTTAAAAGCATTAATTTATTATTTAATAGCAACTAGGCCTGAAGAAGAACAAAACTTAGCAAGTTGTGCAGAACTTGTAAGGGCAGCTAATAGTAATGGAGGAAGTAACTTATTAACAGAGTTAATAAATCAATTACCTTATGACCATCCAGCAAGAATGTACTATAAATCAATAGAAATAGCGCCAGAAAAAACATATGGTTCAATTCTAAGTTCATTACAATCAAAATTAGGTAAGTTTGATTCTAAAGAAATTGCAGAGTTAACATCAACAGATACAATAGATTTCGAGGAAATAGGAAATAGAAAGACAGCAGTATATGTAATATCTTCAGATACACATACAGCATATGACTTTTTATTAACAATCTTTTTCTCACAAATGATTCAACAATTATATGATTTTGCAGATCAAAGTGGAGGACAGCTAAAAGAACAAACATTCTTTATACTTGACGAGTTTGCAAATATAGGTAAGATACCAGATTTTGATAAAAAGATTTCAACGTCAAGAAGTAGGAAAATATCATTTAGTGTTATTCTACAAAATATTGATCAATTAGAGGCTGTATATGAAAAATCATATGAAACAATTATGGGAAATTGCGATACACATGTATTTTTAGGAAGTAACTCATATAAAACGGTGGAATATTTTTCAAAAGCATTAGGAGAGAAAACAATAGAAAGAGATAGTATTTCAGTTAATAGAGATAGACAAAATTGGAGAACTGGAAAGAGTGTTTCAGATCAAGTAATGGCGAGAGCATTAATGACACCAGATGAATTACGAAGACTAGATAATGACGAATGTATTATATTTGAAAAAGGAATTAAGCCAGTAAAAGCAAATAAATTCTATTATTTCAAACACCCAATGGCAAGAAAATTAGCATCTTGTGCAATTAGTCACAATGATATAGGAGAAATTGATAGAGGTGCATGGAGAAAATATAATCCTTATAATCCTTATACAGAGGACAAAGACGAAAAGGCAGTAGAAAATCTAAAAGTAGAATCTTTAGATGACTTATTTGATGACGAACCAATTAATAATGAACCTATTAATAAGGAATCAGTTGATAAAGAGCAAGCTCCAATATTACCACAAGGAAATGATGATGAAGAGATGTATGATTTACAGAAAGAATTAGAAGCAAAATTTGATGAACTATTTGGTCCATTAGATGAATAATTTAAGATAGTAAAAGTTTAATAAATAAAACTCATAGTATAGAACTATGGGTTTTTATTTAGTTTTAAAATATTAATATAGTATTTAATAGGGTATTCATCTGTAATAATTAGAAGAAAATGAAAATATCATATTTTTACGAAAATATTTTTGCTATATTGTTGCGGGAAAATAAAAAATGTAGTAAAATAAACAAAAAAAGGAAGGAAAAAATATGAAATTTATACATATTGCAGATATACATTTTGATAGCCCTTTTATAAATCTTTCTGATAAGGATAATATGGGGGATCTAAGGAGATTAGAACAAAGAAAAGTATTTAATAAAGTAATACAATTTATAAAGGAAAATAAAATAGAATATTTATTTATTTCTGGAGATTTATATGAACAAAAATATGTAAAAAAATCAACAATAGAATATATTAATCGTTTATTTAGAGAGATACCAAATACAAAAATATTTATTGCACCAGGAAATCACGACCCATTTATTAAAAATTCATATTATAATCAATTTAAATGGAATGAAAATGTAAAAATATTTAATTCAAAAATAGAAAAGGTAGAAACAGAAGATGCATACATATATGGATATGGATTTGATGATTTTTATTGTACAGATTGTAATATTGAAGATTTAGAAATAGAAAAGAAAGACAAGAAAAATATATTAATAATTCATGGAACTATAGATGGTGCAACAATAGAAGAAAAGCAATATAATTCTATGGCAAAAAGCATGTTGAAAAGCAAAAAATTTGATTATGTTGCCTTAGGGCATATACATAAATTAGACTATAATACAGAAGAAAAACAAAGGATAGTATATCCAGGGTCTATGATATCCCTAGGATTTGACGAATTGGGAAACCATGGAATGATTGTTGGAGAGATAGATGGAGATAAGCTAAACCTAGAATTTATTAAATTAGATGAAGAAGAGTTCATAGAAATAGAACTTGACGTGACAAAATTTTATTCAAAAGCAGATTTAATAGAAAAAATAAATTCTCTAGAAATAAAAGAGAATCAATATGTAAAAATAATATTAAAAGGAAATAGAAATTTTGAAATTAATACATATGAAATAATAAAATTTCTTGAAAATAACAGAATTATAAAAGTAAAGGATAAAACTAAAATTGCATATGATTTAGAAAAAATATCTCATAATAATACATTAAAAGGTTTATTTGCTAAAAATATGCTAGAAAAATTAAAAGATGAAAATTTAAATGAAGAAGATAAAAAAATAATTGAAAAGGCAATTGAAATAGGGTTAGATGCATTAGAATAGGATTAGAAAATTATAGAACCAAAACATGGCTAAATGATTTAAAATAGAAGAGGATACATTAGAACAGGAGGTACTTAATTGAAAATTAATGAAATCAAAATTAATAATTATGGAAAATTAACACAAAAAGAAATTAATTTAAAAAATAAAATTAATATTATTTATGGTAAAAATGAATCAGGAAAATCTACACTTTTAAGTTTTATTAGTAATAGTTTTTATGGAATTTCTAAAAATAAAAAAGGAAAAGAATTTTCAGATTTTGATAAATATACTCCATGGATAGGTGAAGAATTTTCTGGAAAAATTGAATATGAATTAGATAATGGAGAAAAATTTGAAATATATAGAGATTTTAGAAAGAAAAATCCAAAAATATTTAATGAAAATAAAGAAGATATTTCAAAAGGATTTAATATTGATAAAAATAAAGGAAATGAATTCTTCTATGAGCAAACTAAAGTTGATGAAGAATTATTTTTATCTACTATTTTAGTAAATCAACAAGAAGTAAAGTTAGGAAGGCAAGAACAAAATATATTAATTCAAAAATTATCAAATTTAGTAGGAACAGGAGATGATAATGTTTCTTACAAAAGGACAATTGAAAGAATTAATAGAAGGCAATTAGATGAAATAGGAACGCAAAGATCTAGGGAAAAACCAATAAATATTATTGAAAAAGAAATAGAAGAATTAGAAAAAGAAAAACAAGAATTAGATAAATATGAAGAATTAAAATATAAAATAGAAGAAAACAAAAATAATTTAAATCAAGAAATTGAAAAATTAGAAAATGAAAATAATTATTTAAAAGAAATTAAATTATTAAATGAAAATCAAAAAATAGAAAAAGAAAAAATAAAAATAAAAGAAAATATAAAAAATGAAAATTTAGAAAAAATAAATTTATTAAAAAATAAATTAAAAGAAATAGAAAATAATAATAAAGATATTTTAGAATTTAATAATAAAAAAATAAAAAATAATTTTCAAGAAAATAATTCAGAAAAAAATAAATTAAATAAAAAAATTATTATATTATTTTTTATTTTATTAATTATTAATATTATTCAATTTTTATTTAATAAAAATAATTTATTTAAATATTTATTTATAGCAACAATTCCAATTTATTTAATAATTTGTTTGATTATAAAAAATAAATTAAATAAAAAAATAAAAATAAAAGAAAATAAAATAATAAATGAAAAAAAAGAAAAAATAAATTCAGAAATAAATAACTTAAAAAATGAAATTAATTTATTAGAAAAAAATAATAATGAATTAAAAAATGAAATAAATAATTTAGAAAATAATTTTAATTTAAAAATAAATTTAGAAAAAGAAAAAATAAAAAATAAATATTCTAATAAAATAGAAAAAAATAAATTAAATAATTTACAAAATACAAATTATGAGATACAAAATATAGAAAATAAAATAAATAATAAAAAATTAGAGTTACATACATTAAATTTAGATATAAAAAATATAGAACCTAGATTAGAAAATATTGCTAACATTCAAGAAAAATTGGTTAACCATAAAGAAAAATTGTTAACTCTAGAAGACCTAGAAAAAAGTATGAATTTAGCAAAAGAAGTGTTAACAGAGTCCTACGAGAAGATGAAAAGTACTCTTACCCCTAAGTTTACAGAGAATCTGTCAGAAAATATTTCTAAAATAACAAATGGAAAATATAGTAATATTCAATTTCATGACGAAAAAGGTTTAATTGTTGAATTAGAAAATGGAAATTATGTTTCTGCTATGCAATTAAGTGTTGGTACAATTGAACAATTATATTTATCTTTAAGACTTTCTATGGTAGAAGAATTATCAGAAGAAAAAATGCCAATTATTTTAGATGAAGTTTTTGCTTATTATGATACGGAGAGATTAAAAAATATTTTAAAATTTATAAATAATAAATTTATAAATCATCAAATTATTATTTTCACTTGTACAAATAGAGAAAAAGAAATTTTAAATGAATTAAATATTGATTATAATTA
>CANPZT010000011.1 GCA_947589135.1 uncultured Clostridia bacterium
TATTCAAACTATGTAGCAGGTACAAAGGTTCTAGTAGAGAATATAAGTGGTAATGAGTTAAAAAATGTAAATGTAAAAATGCAATTATTTGGACTAAGTATAGAAGACGAAAATGATATAAAATTCTATGATAAAGACATGGAAGATTTTGATGAAAATGAAATAACTGACATAAAATATAATAAAGAAGAAAACACTATAACTTTCAAAATTAACAAATTATCAGCCAATGAAAAAGTACTAGCTGTACTTACTACAATAGCAAATGCAATATCATTAGAAAAAAATTCAGAAACAGCTGAAATATTAACTACAGTTACTACTGAAGATAATAATACATATAATTCTAATGTAGCATCAAGAAAAATTATACAAACTGAAAAAGATATAACAATAGAACAGGAAACTGATTTAGAAGAAGGAAAAATACTACAAGATGGTGATACATTTAATATAAAAGTAAAAATAAGCAACAATACAACAGAAGAAAGCGACTATTCAATAGAGGATATTATTAAACGAGTATTTGAAATTAATAGCATAAAAATGATAAAAGACGGAGAAGAAATTGAAATAGAAGAAGAAAACTATGAGAACAATATATTTACATATGAAGGAAATATTAGTGCCAAAAGTCAAATTGAATTTTATATAAATGTAACAGTCGTAGATTCAAATGAGTTAGAGGATTTACAAGCTACTAATGTTGTTGAATTATCTTTTAAAGACAATCAATACTCAAGTATATACTCAAATGAATTAGAATTTTCATTCAAGGAAATTGAAGATGACGATGAAGATGACGATGATGATTATGATTATGGTGATGATGAAAATAACAACAATAATAATGAAGGAAATAATAACAATTCAAATAATCAAGAAGAATCAAAAAGATACTCTATATCTGGAATAGCGTGGTTAGATAAAAATAAAGATGGAAAGATAAATAGCAATGAACAAAAAATATCTGGACTTCAAGTAAAATTAGCAGATAAAAATACAGGAAAATTTATAGAAAATTCAGATACACAAACAGGACAAGATGGTAAATATACATTTACAGTAGAAAACGGGGAATATATAGCAGTATTCTTATATGATGAACAAAAATATAACCTTACAGAGTACCAAAAAGCCGGTGTAGATGAAACAGAAAATTCAGATGCAATAAGCAAAAATGTAACAATAGATAATGCCGAAAAGATAGTAGGAATTACAGATACAATAGAAATTGAAAATGAAGGAATGAACAACATAAATATAGGTCTTATAGAAAAAGAAATATTTGATTTAAAATTAGACAAATATGTATCAAAGATATCAGTAGCAAATAAGCAAGGAACAAAGGTATATGAGTATAACAATGAACAATTAGCAAAAGTAGATATACATTCTAAATATTACCAAGGTTCAACAGTAGCTATTGAATATAAAATAGTAGTTACAAACGAAGGAGAAATAGAAGGATATGCTAATGAAATAGTAGATTACTTACCAGCAGAATTAAAATTCAATTCAGAATTAAATAAAAACTGGTATGTATCAAATGACGGAAGTATACACAACACAAGTCTATCAAATGAAAAAATAAAAGCAGGAGAAACTAAAAATATAACATTAGTATTAACAAAAGTACTAGATGAAAATGAAGCTGGATTAATATCAAATACAGCAGAAATATGCAAAAGTAGTAATAACTCAAATATAGCTGACAGAGATTCAAAATCTGGAAATAGAGCAACAGGAGAAGATGATATAAGTACAGCTGGAGCAATTATTTCTATAGGTACAGGTATTGTTAAAATTTGTATAATAGGAATATTTATAATACTAGCAATTATTGGAGTAGTAATAATTATTATAAAAAGAAAGGAGGGAGAGAAGAGTGAAAAAAGCGATAAATAAATTATTTATAGTTATTTTATCAATGGTATTTTTTATAGTAACAAATAGTGTAGTAAGTAGTGCTGCTAATAAGCATACGATTACAGTAGAACAAAAAAATGGAGATACAAAAAAAATTGAAAATGATTATGATTTAGCAGAATATGCTAAAGAGCATTCAAAAGCTTTTGTAAATTGTAATTTAAATGAACAAGTAGGTAAAAAAATAGATTTATATTACCCAGAGAATGATAATGATCCAAGTACTATAGATTTAAAAACTGCAGCTTGTATGTATCATGATCAAAGTGGAAATAAAAGTGGAATATATACAATATGTAATGTAATTGATATAGAAGGAAGGCATGCAATTATATATGGAGAGGATGGTGATAGTGAGGCAACAAATACCTTAATTGGATCTATGGGGCGTGCTATATATAAAATTTTTAATTATAATAAAAAAAATAACGAAACATGGAGGAATTTTAGTTGGAAATCTATTTTGAAGAATATATTTATAAATGAAAAAAATGGATTAAAAAAGAAAGTAGATGATGGTTTCCTACAAGTAAAAAATCCTGATGCAGAGTCTATGTATCAAGCAGTTCAATGGGATGATGCTATAAATTCAGGAGAAGAAAGTGGAAATCCAGCTAATAAACCAGAAAAGAAACCAACAACATTTAAGTTAAATAAAGATCGGATACATTGGCCCTTTAAAAATGAACAAAGGAGGATATGAAATTGAGAATGGTTATTTAACTATAAATAATGAAGAAAAAATAAAAATTGAAAAATGCTATGTTAAGTCATCATCAGGAGAATATAAAAGAACAAACTGGGAAGATTTGAAAAATGGTAAAAATTTTTATATAAAATGTAATCAGAATGTAGGAAAAAAATATAGTTTGAGTTTTAAATTATATTTTAGATGTAAAGGTTATAAGGCAAGAATAGTTTTACTTAAAGAAAATGCTGCTGGTGGCCAAAATTTAGCAATTTATGGAGTTAATACAGTAGAAGGTGGTTATATTCCGGATTGTGAAAAATACATAGAATGGAAGCTTAATAAGGATTCTGGTGGAGGTCCTGACAGTGATGATGATTCACATAACCCAGCTTTTGGACAACTTAATGTAATCAAAAAAGATGCTGACACTGGGGATCCTATTAAAGGTGCTACATTTGGATTATATAGAAGCACACCAATTGTTGAGGTTTATGAAAATTCAGATGGGACAAAATCTTCAAGATTAAATGGATATTCAAGTTCTTCTCAAATCTCTACTGCAACAACTGATAGTTCAGGAGTTGCTAGATGGAGTAATCTGGAGAAGGCATACACATGTTACTATACTTATCAATATTTATATACTTGGGAAGAATGGGAAACTACTACCTCTGATGGTGTTGAAACCAAGAAATTGGTTCCCAAATCGGAGTGGAGGACTAAAGAAGTTTGGGAAGATTATGATTATCAATATTATATTAAAGAAGAAAGTTGTCCTGAACCTTATGACTTTAATGATCAAGCTTTATGTGGTAATAAGATTTCAACAGAGGTATTTACATTACAAAAGGATGGATCAACAACTTACAATTTTGTGAACACATTATTAGGTGATATACAAATTGAGAAAATAGATAGTTATAAAGAAGACAATGTAGAAGAAGACAATTTTAAAATGGTAAATGGAGTTCAGTTTAAAATATGGTATATAGATGATAGTGGAACTAAACAATATATCAGCTCTTATTCGGAAGTAGATCCAGGACCTTCAAATATACAATTTACTACTAATGAAAGTTCAGCAAAATTATTTGTAACAGGTACAGATGGACATGCTGATGGATATATCGACTTAAAAAATATTCCAGGTTGGCGAACATATTATACACAAGAGGTAGGACTACAAAATCCAGAAGATGAAGATTTCTATGAGTTGGATTTAGACGAATATGAATTAGATTTAAGTAATCCAATAGAAGATAATACAGCCACAGCAACAGTAACGGTAGACAATCCACAAGCATATACAAAAATCTCAGGTAAAGTATTGGAAGATGATGTAACAGGAAAAACATCACAACCTAATGCCTTATATGATAATGGAGAACATCTAGTATCAGGTATAGAAGTAAGATTAATATATTCAGGAACTGATCAGACAGTAATAAATCAAAAAGGAGAAGAATGTAAAACTTATACAGATTCAAATGGTTTTTATGAATTTAAAAGAATTCTAAAAAAAGAACTAGGTGAGTATCGTGTAAGATTCATATATAATGGATTAAAATATGAGAGTGTAACTCCTAATTTTGACAACGATAATGGCTCAAAAGCAGAAGATATAGATAGAAGTCAATTTGAAGAAAAATATGCAACGATAGAAAAAGGCATTGCAAAAGATAGACAAGGTAATAAAACATATAATCTAACTTATGATAAAAACAAAGGTGCATCAACATTAATTGGAGATGGAGGATATGGAGACAATGGAGAATGGATAGAACCAACAGGACTAGGATATACAGATGATGCGAAAGGAAAAATAACAACTGATGGAAATAATTCAAATTTACCTGTAATCACTATGTATGCAGAAACAGTGGAAATAAATTTAAACAATGAAAAATATTATAAAATACCAGAAGGAGGAAAATGTCCAGAAGTTAGAAATATAAACCTAGGAATAAAGCTAAGAGAGCAAACAGATAATGACTTAATTAAAGATCTTCAAAATGTAAGGATTGAAATTAATGACAAAGAATATACATATAACTATGACTCAAAAGACCCAGAAGGTGAAGAGGGAGATTATGGTGTCGAATGGGAAAGAAAATTTAAAAAAGGATCTTACAAAAGGCCAATTTATAAATCTGATTACACTTGGACAAATCCAAACAATCCAGACAAAGAATTAAAGGTATTTGTTACATATAAAATAACCTTAAACAATAAAGCTACAACATTATCAACTAAAATAAATAGTATAGTAGACTATTACGATACAAGATACACACTAGTTGACAGGGACGATAGGGCTGGAATAGGTACAGAACTAAATGAAAAAGGAAACATAGATAAGAGTACAGAGATAGATGATATAGAGAAAAAAGACAATAACAATGGATATAACACTCTATCAATAAAATTAAATTCAATAGATAAAATAGAAGCTGGAAAAAACAAAAATATTTACATACAATTTGAATTAGATAGACAAACTGTTAAAAGTATGATAGAGGGAAATCAAGCAGATTTAGAAAATATAGCAGAAATAACATCATATTCTACATTTAATAAAGATGGTAAGATATATGGAAGTATTGATGTAAATTCAGCACCGGAAAATGCCAAACCAGGAGACATAGCAACATATGAAACTGATACAGACAATGCACAATCATTAAAAATAGTAGAAAATCCAAATGTAAGAACAATAAATGGTATAGTATTTTACGATAAGACAAATAATGAGTTAAGGACAGGAGAAATAAGAGAAGGCGATGGAAAATATGATAGTACAACTGAAAAAGGAATTGAAAATGTTAAAGTAAAAATTTATGAATCTGGAACAGGTTTAGAATACTATACTGGAGAAGGTAAATACAAAAATGTAGATGGAACATCATATGATCAATATGAAACACCAGCTCAAATAGATGAAGAAACGAGTAAAACTGATTCAGAAGGAAGATTTGAAATCAAAGGATTTATACCAGGAGATTTCTATGTAAGTTATACATGGGGAGACAAGCAATTTATAGATGTAAACGGAGATGGAAAAATAGATAAAGTTGATGATGATAAATACGGAGCAGATAGACTAACAGTACAAAACTTTAAAGCTACTATTTATGATGAATCAAGATATAACAATAATAATTCAAATCCATATTGGTATAGAAATCAAGAAGATAGATACTCAGATGCTTTAGATTCATATAATATAAGAAATACTATAGATGAAGAATTGAAAAACATTGTATATGATGAAAATAGAGATGGAGATAAACGACATAACTATCAAAATAAAGAAATGACATCAACGACATTAAAAATGAGTATAGAAGTTGAAAACGAAAATATACAAGGACAAACAGAAGGAAAATATGATGTAAATAATATAGACTTTGGTATAGTAGAAAGAGCAAGACAAAGAATACAATTAAAGAAATATATTAGTCATTTAAGATTAACAGTTGGAGATTCAGTCATTTCAGATATAACACTTGATGAAAGCGGTAACCATGCAGAAGGAGAAAGTAAATATGTTACATATATGGGACCAACACAAAATACAAATACATATAATCCGGGATTTGTAAAAGTAGAACTAGATAATGAATTATTACAAGGTTCAAAATTAGAAGTAACATATACAATAAAATTCGAAAATCTAAGTGAAGTAGACATTAATAATGCAAGTTATTATAATCATGGTAGCACAGCAAGTGAAAACGGCACATATAGATTGAAGAAATTAGAAACAGGTGGAAATATAAAAGAAACCGACAGTTACTGGAATGAAAGCCAAGTAATGAAAATAAGACCAAGTGTTATAGTAGATTATTTAGATAGAGATTGGGGATATGAAGCTGATAATAATAGCGATTGGAAAGCTATAACTAAAGAAGAATATCAAAATAATGACGGTACAATATTTAAAAATTCAGAAGGACACGCATTACCAAAAGCTGATGATGTATTGAAAGCAAATGAAATTAATAATAGAAATATATTATATACAGAAAGACTATTTAACGAAGAAGTATTACCAGGTAGTGCAACAAATGTTAATTTAAAGGTAGGAAAATTATTAACAACAACAGATGAAATAGAACTACACAATGATACAGAATTACTAGAAATAAATAAAACTGGAGGAAGTGAAATATTAGAAAATAAACAAGATAGAAAGCAAACAAACCCAGGAAATAATCCACCAGGAAATCCTCCACAAGAATCAGATGAAGCAGAAGCACAAACAGCAATGGTAACACCAAGTACAGGTAAAAATTTAGGATATGTTGTACCAATAACAATAGGTATAGTAACTTTAACAATACTAGGAGTTGGAGTTATAATTATCAAGAAAAAAGTTTTATAATTATAAAATTTGAAAACATGACTACTATAAAAAGGTAGTCATGTTTTTTTGAATAAAAAAATACTATAAGATATATTGTGAAATATTCTTATAGTATTAATTTTGGTTGCGGGGGGAGGACTCGAACCTCCGACCTTTGGGTTATGAGCCCAACGAGCTGCCAACTGCTCCACCCCGCGATGTAATTAACAATCTATATTTTACTACTAAAAAGCATAAAAGTCAATACCTTTATATAAAGTTGTTTAACATAAATGTATAAAAACATATTAAACCTTTTTATAATAAACAGTTTCAAAGCTAAAAGGTAATAAAATATAATATTTTTATAAATATTATATGAATAAAATGGAAAAGTATTCTAAAAAAATAAAAAAATTTATAAAAAGTATTGACAAAAACTGGAAATGAAATTATAATACATAACAAGTTAATTAACTTATTATGAAAACAAAAGAATTTATTCAAAAAATATTAATTCATTTATTGTTTATTACTATTTATTTAATTCGTATTTATTTAATTTAAAATACTAAAAAATTATATCAAAATACTGAATTCAAAAAACTAAATAAAACTAAATCTGTTTAAATATTTGAGGCCATTATAGTTTCCCCATTATTTAATATATATTCTATAATTTTATAAAACTTTAAAACTAAAACATGAAATTTGAAATAATAATTAAAAAGTTAATTCCATAAAAATCCATAAAAGTATAAAAATAGTTAACACAAAAACATCCTTTATTTTACATATATACTATAATGGCTTCAAATATTTAAACAGATTTAGTAGAAAGGAGAATATGTTATCAATTGTAAAAAGTATGGCATTAAATGGACTAAATGGATACTTAATATCAATACAAGTAGATATATCAAATGGAATGCCATATTTTGAAATTGTAGGTTTACCAGATACTAGTGTAAGAGAATCTAAAGAAAGAGTAAAAACTGCAATAAAGAATTCCAATATAGAATTTTTAAGCAGGAGAATTGTTGTAAATTTAGCACCTGCTAACACGAAAAAAGAAGGGTCAAGTTTGGATTTACCAATTGCAATAGGAATTTTGATTGCAAATGGAGTAATAAGAAATAAGCATTTAGAAAGCTTTTTAAAAGATACTATTTTTATTGGAGAGCTTTCATTAGATGGTACAATTGAAAGTGTAAGTGGGATTTTGCCAGTATGCATTGAAGCAAAAAAATTGGGTATAAAAAGAATTATACTATCTGAAAAGAATGCAAAAGAAGCTTCCATAATTTCTGGATTAGATATACTCTCAGCTAGTAAACTAAGCGAAGTAATAGAATATTTAAATGGAAAAATACCACTAAAAAAAGAAAAAAAATCTAATTTTTTTGTAGATAATGAAATAAAATACGAATTTGATTTTTCAGATGTAAAAGGGCAAGAAAATATAAAAAGAGCATTAGAAATTGCTGCAGCAGGAGGTCATAATTGTTTATTAATTGGTAGTCCTGGCTCTGGCAAAACGATGTTAGCAAGACGATTGCCAAGCATTTTACCAGATATTGAATTTGAAGAATCTTTAGAAGTAACTAAAATACATAGTGTTGCAGGGTTAGTAACTGAAAAAATGCCAATGATTTTAAAAAGACCATTTCGAAGTCCACATCACACTATTACTCCTGCATCATTAATTGGTGGAGGAAAAATGCCTAAACCTGGAGAAATTAGTTTAGCACATTATGGTGTTTTATTTCTAGATGAATTACCAGAATTTAAGAAAAGTACTTTAGAACTTTTGAGAGGTCCGTTAGAAGACAGAAATGTAACAATTAGTAGATTAAATATGGCTATTACCTATCCATGTAATTTCATGTTTATTGCAAGCATGAATCCATGTCCATGTGGATATTACAATTGTAAAGAAAAAGAGTGTAGTTGCACACAAGATCAAATTAAAAAATATATAAACAAAATTAGTGGACCACTTTTAGATAGAATAGATATACAAATAGAAGTACAAAGTGTAGAATATCAGAAATTACAAAATAATAAAAAAGAAGAAACTTCAGAAATAATTAGGAAAAGAGTTAATCATGCAAGAAAAACTCAAATACAAAGATATGAAAAATATCACATTTTTTCTAACTCTGAATTAACTCCACAATTAATTGAAAAATATTGTAATATAGATAGTAAATGTAAAAACATACTAGAATTAGCATTTGAAAGATTAGGATTAAGTGCAAGAGCATATAGTAGAATATTAAAAGTAGCAAGAACAATTGCAGATTTAGACAATTCAGATAACATAGAAACAAGCCATTTAGCAGAAGCAATCCAATATAGAAGTTTAGATAGAAAATATTGGGGAAGTTAGGAGTGATATAAATTAGAATAGTTAACTTTGGAGACAAAGAATATCCAAAACAATTAATTAATATAAAAAATCCTCCAAAAAAATTATATATAGAAGGAAATATAGATTTATTAAATACAAACATGCTTGCTATTATTGGCTCAAGAAATTGCACTGAAAATGGAAAAAAACTAGCACAAAAATTTGCACAAGAGCTAGTAGAACAAGAAATCACAATTGTTAGTGGAATGGCAAGTCGGAATTGACACAATTGCCCATAAAACAACACTAGAATGTAAAGGAAAAACAATTGCAGTTTTAGGGAATGGATTTAATCATATATTTCCAAAAGAAAACAAATCACTTTATTATGATATTATAGAAAATGGAGGGTTAATAATTAGTGAATATCCACCAGAAACAAAAGCAAAATCTCAATATTTTATAGCAAGGAATAGAATTGTAAGTGGGATATCAATAGGAGTATTAATTGTTGAAGCAGCCTATAGAAGTGGCACAAGTGTTACGGCAAGACTTGCAACAGAACAAAATAAAAAAGTATTTGTTTTACCACATGAAATTGATGATATTCATGGAGTAGGTACAAATAGATTGATTAGAAAAGGTGCAATTTTAGTTACTTCTACAAAAGAAATAATAGAAGAATATGAATTTTTAGAATATAGAAAAGTACAAAAAAGAAAAATTAAAAATACAAAAGAAAAAGCAAAGGAGAAAGTAGATAAAACAGTAAGCAAGGACAATAAAGAAAAAAATAATCTTGAAATAGAAATGCAAAAGAAAAAACTAAAAAAAGAAATATCTAATAAAAAATATCAAGAAATATATAACCTAATAACGACCCAAGTAATTAATATTAATGAAATTTATAAAAAAACAGGCATACAATTAAGCGAAATTAACCAAATATTATTTTTTTTGGAAATAGAAGGATATATCGAAAAAATTGCAGGAGGATATAGGTGTATTTTAAGCAAAGAATAGGAAAATTAGGAGAAGATTTAGCATGCAAATATTTAGAAAATGATAATTATAAAATTATTCACAGAAATTTTACTTGTAGACAAGGAGAAATTGATATTATTGCAAAAGATAATACTAAAAAAGAATTAGTTTTTATAGAGGTTAAAACTCGTTCTAGCTTAAAATATGGAATGCCTTGTGAAGCAGTTAATAAAGAAAAAAGAAAACATATTTATGAAGCAGGAAAATATTATCTTTATAAATATAAAATACAAGATATAGCAATTAGATTAGATGTAATTGAAATTTATATAAAAAATGGTACATATTATTTAAATCAAATTAAGCAAGCATTTCTATAACTAATGTCCAAAACTATATAGTAAAAAACGTTTTATAAAAAAAAAAGCCCTATTATAATTTATGAAGTGAACAACAAATAGTTCACTTCAAATTTAAAGGGGCTTTATAATATTGTTAAAAATTTTTAAAATCCTATAATTTCATTATAAATTTCAATAGCAAAGTTATCTGTCATACCTGAAATATAATATAAAATTGCTTTATAAAAATCAATATTATTTTCTTTATCAAATAGTATTTTATTCTTCAATTTTAAATTTTCACGATTACCAAAATCATAATAATTCATTAAAAATTCTGAAAAAGTCTGGCTAAGTTTTGGGTAGAATTTCTCCATATTTTTTACAGCAGAAATTGTATTACTACCATTAAAAGTTGATTTTAATAATGAATATATTTCGTTTAAAACAATATCAAAATATCGATTAGAAGGAATTATTCTTTTACAATTATAAATATTTTTATAATTAAATTTATTTATTTCATTCATTAATTGAAAAGCACTATCTGAGAAACACAAACCTTTTTCAGGAGAAGAATTTTCACATAAATCCTTAACTAAATTATTTATAATTATAGTATTGTTAATTTTATCATTAGGATAGTTATAACCTAATAAATTGTATAATTCATCTAAATTGCTATCCAAAATACCTAAAGTTATAGCATCTTCAATATCACGACCAAGATAAGAGATTTTATCTGCAATTTTTACTACACAAGCTTCCCAAGTATATGGTGAATATTGATTAGGATAAGTATAAGTAGACAAATCAATAAACTCTTCTCTAGGTTTTAAACAATTTTCTGATATTTCTCCACAATGAGAGATAATACCATCTCTTACAGCATATGTCAAATTTAGATTTTGTTTATATTTTTCATAATCTTCTAATAATTCAATATTTTCGACTAGTTCTAAACCATTTCTTTCGTGCCAAAATGTTTTACCAATATTTTGCATTGAAAGCTTTGATAATACTTTTTCTCCAACGTGACCAAAAGGACTATGTCCTATATCATGAGCAGAAGCAATGGCTTTTGTAAGTTCAGGATTTAATCCTAAATATTGTGCAATTGTATAACTGATTGACTCTACATGAATTACATGTTCAATTCTTGTGCAAATGTGATCATTATTGGGAGAAAAAAATACTTGTGTTTTATGTTTTAATCTTCTATAAGCATTAGAATGAATAATTCGAGTATAATCTCTACCAAATTCTGTACGTATATCATTATTCCTTTCATAAAGAGGTTTTTCTCTTGATATCATATTATTCCATTTAGAATTCATTTCATTTGCAAAATAATCTTTAAACGAATTTTTCATAAGTTACTCCTTTTTATAAATTCTTATAAATAAATTATTTATATTAGTTTATAATAAAAGTAGAAAAAAGTCTAGAATTGTAAATAAATTACTTATATGATATAGCAAAATTAATTATAATAATTCAAATTTTTATAATTTATAGGCTCCCAAAGGATAATATTTTTAAATTTTTACATTATCCCCATTCTAAAAATTCTAACAAAAGTTTTTACAAACTTTTGAGAATTTTTGAACGGTCCCCACAATTTCATTTCAAAATTTAAAAATATTATCCTTTTCGCGCCAATGTTATTTTAATCTATTTGAATTATTATAATTAATTTTGGACTATTGCAATAAATACCTTGAATTAGAAAATACAAAATAGTATAATAAATAACGAAAGGAGAATAAAAAATGTTCAATTTAATAAAAGACGAATTTGATGAAAATTCAGATGATATTTTAGAGTCAATCAATAAAATGTTAGAAAATAATAAACAAAAAGATAATGAAGAAAATAAAGAAGATAAAAAAGATTAGGGTGAAGATATGAATATAATTTATATTATGGGGAAAAGTTCATCAGGAAAAGATACAATATTCAATATACTAAAAGATAAATTAGATGTAAATAGTTATGTGATGTACACAACAAGACCAATTAGAGAAGGCGAGATACAAGGAGAAACATATAACTACATTTCAAATAAAGAAATGGAAGAATATATACAAGGAAAAAATAGCAAAAAGTTAATTGAATCAAGAACATATCAAACTATACATGGACCTTGGACATATGCAACAATTGAAGATAATCAATTTTATACTGAAAAAGATTTACTTATGGCAGGAACATTAGAATCTTACAATAAAATGAAAGAATACTTTAAAGAAAAATTAATTCCTATATATATTGAAGTGGAAGATGGATTAAGGCTAGAAAGAGCATTAAAAAGAGAACATAAACAAAAAGAACCTAAATATGAAGAACTATGTAGAAGATTTATTGCTGATAGTAAAGATTTTTCAGAAGAGAACATTATAAAAGCAGGAATAAAAAAGAGGTTTCAAAATATCGATTTAGATAAATGTGTTAATGAAATTATTGAATATATAAATAAATAAGAAAAAAAGAGAATATAAAAGAAAAATAAAGAAAACATTAAGTATAGTACAAAACTATAATACCTAGAATAATAATTAAGATAAAAATTAACTTAAATTAAATTGGAATATTTAGTTAAAATGTTATATAATATATATCGATGGTGCATTATTCTAGTCATACTGACTTTACGAGGGTGGGGCTAAAAATCCACTAAAGGGCACATCGTTGAAGTTTCTTAAGATTGCGCGAAATGCCAGTTTTGTGTGGTCTTAGGGAGTAAAGAATGTAGGGTATTATATAATGGCATATATAAGACTCCCTACTTTCGCTGAGGCTTAAAACAAAGTTTTAAGTGAAACCTATGTTGAGTGCCAAGACACAAAATACATAGAGTAGCCTGTCTTGAGTGAATGTATTGGGACTAATTTTTCCGTGAGTAAGATACAATTATGGCCAAATTGATTTTGCTATATAAATTATGAAATTGCATTTGCAAAAAAGACTAGTAAAGAATACCAGTATGTTAAGGAAAACTTCTAGAATGTTTGCTAATTTATAGCATAGAAGTCTAGGGATTAAGGTACAGATTTTAGTGGCGATCTGGTGTCTACATCTTATATAAGTAGATATTTTCCTTAAACGGAAACGACTCTAACAGTAATGTTAAGTGGAAAATAGAGAAATTCGACTAGACCTAAACTGTAAAATTTACTTAGGCTTTGACCATCTAAAAACAAAATAAACGATAGGCAGATTTAATCTGCCTAAAATTATTATAAAAGGAGCAATAAGTATTGAAAAACATAAAAGAGTTTGCTCTAAGAAAGGGATATAATTAAAGATGAAAAATAAGCAAGAAAACAAAGAAAATCAAAAAGAAGACTCGGATATTAAATGGTTTATAAAAATTTTTATACTTACTTTTGTGTTATCTATAATATTTTCATACATATCAGCAAATGGAGTATCTAATTTAAGCTTAATACCAGCTATTCTTATTTTAATTTTGGTTATATTAATAGGAATATTTTTTGATATTATAGGTGTTGCAGTAACAGTAGCAAATGAGCATGAGTTTCATGCAAAAGCAACTAAAAAAGTAAAAGGCTCTAAGGATTCTATACAATTAATTAGAAATGCGCCAAAAGTTGCTAATATTTGTGCAGATGTCATAGGTGATATATGTGGAGTATTAAGTGGGGCAATTAGTGCATTAATTTCAATGAAAATAACGGAAACAATAGGAGTAAACTTTAATATTCAATTTATTTTAAGTGCAACTGTTGCAGCACTTACAGTAGGTGGAAAAGCTTTAGGAAAGACTATTGCAAATAATAATTCAACACAGATTGTTCATGCAGTTGGAATAGTATTAAATAAGTTTAGAAAGTAGATTGTATAGAAAAATAGTTAGCATTATACACATATAAGAGGATAATAAAAAATGAAAAAAGAAAAAAGAAAAAAGAGAAAACTAAGAAAAGATAGAATAGCCATGGTATTAATATTAATAATATTAATAATTTTTATAGTTATTAAATTAACCAACAAAGAAGAAACAATTGAAACAGTTGCAGTTCAAGAAGAAAATACTCAAGATGTTGATAATACAAATTCAATAAATCAGAATAATCAAGATATAGCTGATGGAAATGAAACTCAAGAAAACAAAGCACAAACAAGTACAAAAATAGATTTTCTAGCAGATTTAGATGTACCTGTATATAAAAAGAGTGAAAAAAATATAAAAATACCAGTATTAATTTACCATAATTTTAGAACACCAATACCTTATAAAGAAGATGTATATAATTTATTTAGTAACCAGGAGAATTTTGACGAAAATATAAAAACATTATTAGATGCTGGATACACATTTATTACATTAGAAGACTTGTATAAATATAACAAAAATGAAATTGGATTACCAGAAAAAGTTATAATAATTACAATGGATGATGGACAAATTGGATGTTATACAGAAGCCTTTCCAGTACTAAAAAAATATAATGTGCCTGCAACTATATTTATAGTAAATACATTAGTAGGAACAGAAGATTATTTTTCTTGGCAACAAGCAAAAGAAATGTATGATACAGGATTAGTTAAAATTCATTGTCATGGATATAATCATTCTGAATATAGCAGTGTAGGAAAAGAAAAATTAGTTTCAGACTATACAAAATCTCATAAAGAAATAGAAGAACATATGGGAGAAAAAATACAAAAAATAATGGCATATCCTGCAGGTAAGTCATCTCAAGATACAATAAGATGGCTAAAAGAAATAGGATTTGAAATTCAAGTACAAACACGCTATGGCACAGTAAATAAAAGTAATGCATTAGATCTAACAAATTTGGGAAGAATAAGAGCTGAAAGAGCAACTGGAAAACAAATACTTTCAGCAATAAATGCCAGTGTTTAAAATTATAAAAATAATGGCAAAGTTTTGGCAAAGTAATGGCGAAGATTGAAATATAAAGGGTGATGAAATGAAAGCTTTAATAACTGGTGCATCTTCAGGCATAGGAAGAGATATAGCGAGAACTTTAAGTAAAAAAGGCTATGATTTAGTATTAGTTGCAAGAGATAACAAAAAATTAGAAGAAGTAAAAAAAGAATTAGAAAAAAATCAAGTAAATGTTGAAATAATTATAAAGGACTTATCAATAGAAGAAAATTGCATAGATATCCACAAAAAAGTAAAAAATGTGGATATCTTGGTTAATAATGCTGGATTTGGAGATTGTGGAGATTTTACAAAGACAAGTTTAGAAAAAGAAATAAAAATGATAGAAACAAATATAATAGCATATCATATTTTAACAAAATTATATTTAATTGATATGAAAGAAAAAGGAAGCGGAAAGATACTAAATGTTGCATCAATTGCAGGATTTATGCCAGGACCTTTAATGGCTACTTATTATGCAACAAAAGCATATATTGTTAGATTATCAGAGGGAATTAGAGAAGAATTGAAAAAGGAAAAATCTAATGTGCAAATTAGCATTTTATGCCCAGGGCCTGTAAGTACAAATTTTAATAAAGTAGCAAATGTAAAATTTCATATGAGAGAAGCCAATAGCCAAAAAGTAGCAGACTATGCAATAAAAAATATGGAAAAAGGAAAATTTTATATTGTTCCAGGGCTTGATGTAAAGTTAGCCAAGTTAGGAGCCAAATTAGCTCCTTCTCCTTTAATTAGTAAAATTACTTATATGGTTCAGAAAAGAAAAATTGGTTAAAACCACAAGCGACAACGACTTAGAACATTAAAAATATATAAAGAAAAGAGGAATTTATATGGTAGTAAGAGAAGCACAAGATAGAGATGTAGATGAAATAATCGATATTTATATGCAAATAAATAAACTACATGAGAACAATAGACCAGATGTATTTAAAATTAAAGACATACAGAAAAATAGAAATGAAATTTTAGAAATATTAGAAGATGAAAAATTTAATGTTTATGTTGCTACTGATGAAAAAGAAATAATTTATGGAATAATTATCATAAAGATAAAACATGTGAAAGAGCATAGAAACTTAAATGATTCGAAAGTCTTATGGGTTGAAGATATTGGAGTAAAAGAAGAATATAGAAGAAAAGGTGTAGGAAAAATTCTAATAGATAAGGCAAAAGAAATTGCAAAATATGAAAATTGTTCTAGAATAGAATTAAATTGTTGGGAATTTAATAAAAATGCAATTGAATTTTATAATAAAATTGGAATGAATACTCAAAGAAGAATTATGGAAATAGTCTTATAATAGATAATGAAATATAATATTTGAAACATAAATTATAATTCTAATTTGAGTTTAAAACAGATGGAATATAGGAATAGAAGGAATATAGACATAGTAGGAGTGGTATTATGGAAAAACAAATATTACACATAGACGTAAATAATGCCTTTTTAAGCTGGACTGCCGTAAACATGTTAGAAAAAGGCTCTGACATTGATATACGAGAAATTCCATCAATTATAGGTGGAGATGAGACAAAAAGATCAGGTATTGTATTAGCAAAAAGTATGAAAGCAAAAGAGTTTGGTATAAAAACAGCAGATACAATTTATGAAGCAAGAAGAAAATGTCCTAATATAAAAATATTTTCTTCTGATTTTAAAATATATAGAAAATATTCAGATATGTTATATCAACTATTATTACAATATACAGATAAAATTGAAAGATTTAGTATAGATGAATGCTTTTTAGATATGACAGAATATTTGATGAAAGCTACTCTAATAGAAAAAGCAAATGAAATTAGTAAAAGAGTAAAGGAAGAATTAGGCTTTACTGTAAATATTGGTGTAGCGCACAATAAGTTATTAGCAAAAATGGCTTCTGATTTCACAAAACCAGATAAAGTACATACTTTGTTTGAAGAAGAAATTAAAACTAAAATGTGGCCTTTACCTATATCAGATTTGTTTATGTTAGGAAAAAAGACAGTTCCAAAATTAAATAATATGCAAATTAAAACAATAGGAGATTTAGCAACTTCAGACAAAAATTTATTAAATAAAAAATTTGGAAAACATGGAATACAAATGTGGGAGTATGCTAATGGAATTGACAATTCAGAAGTACAATATAAAAAAGAAAAGCCTAAAGGAGTGGGAAATTCTATCACACTATCGCAAAATATCACAGATATTGAAAAACTAGAAGAAATATTATTAGCTTTGACAGAGCAAGTTACATATAGATTAAGAAAATATGAGTTATTAGCAAACACAGTAAACGTTCAGTTAAGAACAAGTAACTTTCAAGATACATCACATCAAGGAAAATTAACAGTTGCTACATCTTCTACAAAGGAAATATATGCAAAGGCAAAACAATTATTAATACAGATGTATCATGAGTCAATGGAAATTAGATTAATAGGTGTAAGGGTTGACAATTTAATTGGTAAAGAAGAAACCCAATTATCATTATTTCAAGATAAAATAAACGAAAAACAAGAAAAATTAGATGATGTAGTTGACAAAATTAAGGAAAAATATGGTTATAATTCTATCACAAGAGCAGGAAAAATGGAACTTAATAATACTTTAAAATTGAAAGATATAAAAGAATAAAAACAAAGGAATATAAAAATGTATGAAATAGAGTATAATGGAGAAAAAATACCTTATCAGATAATAAATTCAAAAATAAAAAATATGTATATTCATATAAAAGATGGAAATGTAATTGTAAAAGTTCCAAATAAATTAAAAGAAAAATATGCAATAGATTTTGTTAATCAAAAAGCAAAATGGATTTATAAAAAAGTAAAAGAAGCGGAAAATCAAAAGAAAGAAAAAATTACAATAGAACCTCAAGACATACATAGATTAGAAACAATTGTATCACAAAGTGTGTATGAGTATTCAAATAAACTAGGGATAAATCCAAATAAAGTAAAATTGAAAGATATTAAATATGCATGGGGAAGCTGTTCATCTAAGAAAAATATCTCAATTAATCTACAATTAGCTAAAAAGGATGAAATGGAAATTAGATATGTTGTTTTACATGAAATGTGCCATTTAAAGTATATGAACCATTCTGAAGATTTTTGGAATTTAGTAGAAAGGTACATGCCTAATTACAAAATTTATAGAAAAAGATTAAAACAAGGATAAAATACAAAGCTAAAAATAATAAATTATTTTAAAAGAAATGTTATAATTTATAGAAATTTATTCAAGATATAACACGTAAAATATCAAAATAAGAAATATTATAGTATAAAATGGCAAAAAATGTAAAAAGATAAATAATTATAGCAAAAATTGCGATGAAAAATTCTTGCAAACCCTCCATAATAGTTGTATTATAGAACAGTGCCAAACGAAAGAGGAGGAGATAAAAGTGAAAACATTTTTCGGAAGTGTATTTATGAATAAGCAAGAATTAGAAGAAGCAAACATTCATTATCCGATAAAAGTAGAATATTATAAAATAATTAATGAAGATGAATTAAATTTAAAAAGAGGAACAAAATTTGGAATACAAGTAATTAAAACAGAATATAAAGAGAACAATGAGATAAAAGTAGAAGAAAAAACAATTAAATATTTATCAAATGATGAGCAAAAAGTAAATGAGATATTAGGAACTTTAAAGAACAATGAAGTAACTCCAATATCCTTACAAGACATTATAGTGGACTTTTCAAGAGAAATACTATTTTTATAAGTAAAACAAATAAAAATTAAATTTTGTAAAAAGCTTGCAAATTAAAATATTTTAGTCTAAAATACTAACTGTATAAAATAATTATTGTATAAAGTACTATTAAGGAGGAATACATGGCTGATAAATTAATTATAGTAGAATCACCTGCAAAAGCAAATACAATTAAAAAGTTTTTAGGAGGAAATACAAAGGTAGTAGCTTCTATGGGACACATAAGAGATTTGCCAAAATCAAAATTAGGAGTTAATGTAGAACATGATTTTGAACCTGAATACATCAACATTAGAGGAAAAGGTGATTTAATAAAGTCTTTAAAAAAAGAGGCTAAGCAAGCTAAAAAAGTTTATATTGCAACTGACCCTGATCGTGAAGGAGAAGCAATTGCATGGCATCTAGCTACTATATTAGAAGAAGAAAAACAAAAAATAACCAGAGTTACCTTCAACGAAATTACAAAAGGAGCAGTACAAAAAGCAATAAAAGAACCAAGAGATATAGATATTAATTTAGTAGATGCACAGCAAGCAAGAAGAGTATTAGATAGAATAGTTGGTTATAAAATAAGCCCAGTATTATGGAAAAAAGTAAGAAGAGGTTTATCTGCTGGACGAGTTCAATCAGTCGCAGTTAAGTTAATTGTAGAAAGAGAAGAAGAAATAGAAAAATTTATTCCTGAAGAATATTGGAATATTTATGCTAATCTTGAAGATGAAAATAGTAAAAAGCAATTTGAAGCAAAATTTTATGGAATAGAAGGAAAAAAACAAGAAATTCACTCACAAGAAGAAGTTGACAATATATTAAAGATAATAAAAAAAGCAAAATATATCGTTGATGAAATCAAAAAAAGTGAGAAAAAAAGAAATCCTGCACCACCATTTACAACAAGTACAATGCAACAAGAAGCTTCTAGAAAATTAGGATTTACCCTAAAGAAAACTATGTCAATTGCACAAGGATTATATGAAGGAGTTAATATATCAGGTAGAGGAAGAATAGGACTAATTACATATATGAGAACAGATTCTACAAGACTTTCAGAAGAAGCAAGAAATGCAGCTAAAAAATATATCACAGAAACATATGGTGAAAATTACTATGAAAATAGATTTTATAAAGCAAAAAAAGATTCTCAAGACGCACACGAAGCTATTAGACCTACTTATATAGAACTAGAGCCAGATAGTATTAAAGATTCTCTAACAAAAGATCAATATAAATTATATAAACTAATTTATAATAGATTTATGGCAAGTCAAATGGCGGCAGCAGTTTATGATACAATGTCTGTAACAATAAATGCAGATAAATACACATTTAAAGCAAATGGTCAAGCAATTAAATTTAAAGGATTCATGACTTTATATGTAGAAGGAACAGATGAAAAAATAGAAGAACAAGAAGGAATGTTGCCAGAACTAAAAGAAAATCAAGAATTAAAATTAGACAAATTAAATCCAAAGCAAAGTTTTACAGAGCCACCACCAAGATATACAGAAGCAAGTTTAGTAAAGGCATTAGAAGAAAAAGGAATAGGAAGACCAAGTACATATTCTCCAACAATCACAACAATTTTAGAAAGAAGATATATAGAAAAAGAACAAAAGCAGCTAATACCAACAGAATTAGGAAAGATAGTAAATAAATTATTAATAGAAAATTTTACAGATGTCATAAATGTAGAATTTACTGCAAATATAGAAGATGAATTTGATGAAATTGCAGAAGGAAAAGAACAATGGAAAAAAATGATAAGAGAATTTTATGGACCATTCCAAAAAGAAGTAGAAAAGGTAGAAAAAGAATTAGAGCATGTTGAATTAGTTGATGAAGTATCAGATATACCATGTGAGAAATGTGGTAGAATGATGGTATACAAATATGGTAGATATGGAAAATTCTTAGCTTGCCCTGGATATCCAGAATGTAAAAATGCAAAACCTATTGTAGAAACGATAGAAGAGCCATGCCCAAAATGTGGTGGAACAATTCAAGTTAGAAAAACAAAGAAAAAAAGAAAATACTACATTTGTGAAAATAATCCTAATTCTTGTGATTATATTTCTTGGAATAAACCCAAAAAAGGTGAAAAAATTGAAAATGCAGATATAGCTGAAGAAATAAAAAAAGAAAATAAATCTAAAACAAAAACTAAAACAAAAGCAAAGGCAAAAACTAAAACAAGAAAAAACACTAGAAAATAAAAAGATAAAAATAAAACTTAAAGCAATATTTTTACTAAGACTAAAACAAGAAAAACACTAGAAAATGAGATAAGAAAGAATAAAAATGCGCTATATTACTTGACAATATAACGCATTTTTGGTATTATTTTAATGCTCAAGCATATAATTTAAATATAAGTATGTGTTGATGGCAAAAATGATAGTATAACATATAAATATATATATACTTATTTTTAGATTTTGTATTTTGCAGGTATAGTTTAGTGGTAAAATAAATCCTTGCCAAGGATTAGTCACGAGTTCGACTCTCGTTATCTGCTCCATTTAATATATTCAATAATATGAATTTATACTAATTTAATTTTATATGGCGACATAGCCAAGAGGCTAAGGCACGAGTCTGCAAAACTCTGATCCCCGGTTCGAATCCGGGTGTCGCCTCCAAAGAAAAAGTCGTAAAAACGTTGATATGTAAATGCTTTTACGATTTTTTTATAGTTTTTGATTAAAAGTAAAAATTCAGTGTTTTCAGTACTTTCAGAAGTTAGAAAATTAATTATTCAATTTATATGTGACAAAAATGTGACAAAAAGATTAATCATTATGTATAAAAATGTAACAAAATAAATTTTATAGTAACTATTCAGAGGTAAGAATAGTTACTTTTAAAAATAAAATTTCGTAATGTTCGCTTGAAATATGTAAAAAGATGATGTATAGTAGTTATTATAGAAAATGAGGTAAAAGCAGATGTGAGTGTTGCCTTTGATTCCTCAACTTATGTTGAGAGATTGGAGGTGGTGTTTATATGTTAGATTTTTTAATGTTCTTAATAATAGGATTTATGATTTCTATAACTATAAACGTTGCCTTATTAAGTGTTATATACATAATACTAATAAATAAGCAACAATAAAATTACACCACATACGCTTTCACGGAGCTTTGTGGTGTATATCTAAATATTTTTAGGTAACACACATTATCTGTGTTCTCATTTTCTATCTATATTATACACAGATTTTAAGAATTTGTCAAACGTAATTTTGAAAGAATATTTTATAACGTGTTATACAAAATTACACAATGTTATATAAAACTAAGTTATATGTGACAAAAATGTGACAAAATAAAATTACAAATATTATAAAATTTACTATTCAAGCATATTACAGAGGCTAGTCTATCCGGGTGTCGCCTCCAAACGACAAAAAATGACAAATTTCTAACATTAAGTTAAAATTTTGTCATTTTTCTATTTTTTAGAGCTGTGTGCGTTTTACATTAAAACTCACCTTTTGTTTTTCATTGAAATTTATTGTAATTGTTTGTATTTCTATACAACCTTTCAGTAGTTATATTAAATTTACATTAAAAAATTGCTTTTATTACATTAAAGATTGAAAAAACATTCAATTTTTAGGTTTACTCATTTGACTTATACATATTATAATTTATCTTTCCTCTCCATACTCATATTCTTCATATTTATTAATTGCTCTTTTTAGACCTGCTTCTTTTGCTATTCTCAAATAGTGTTCTGATAATCTATAATTTCTATCTGTTCCTTTCCCATTATAGTAAAAGTTCGCACCCAAATCATATATGGCTGCAATGTGTCCTTTATTTGCACATTCTTTAATTATTTCAAATGCTTTTTTATAATCTT